>DASUQB010000329.1:0-4020 GCA_036280835.1 Microbacterium sp.
CACACCAACTTCGAGGGCACGGCGTACATCCTGTCCAAGGAGGAGGGTGGCCGTCACAACCCCTTCTACACGAACTACCGCCCGCAGTTCTACTTCCGCACCACCGACGTCACCGGCGTCATCTCGCTGCCCGAGGGCACCGAGATGGTCATGCCCGGTGACACCACCGACATGACGGTCGAGTTGATCCAGCCGATCGCCCTGGAAGAGGGCCTCGGCTTCGCGATCCGTGAGGGTGGCCGCACCGTCGGCGCCGGAACGGTCACGAAGATCATCAAGTAGTCTTCGCTGTTTCGAAGGGGTCGGGCTCAGCGCCCGGCCCCTTTGGCGTTCCCAGGGCACTCCCTTGACGGGATGCGGCCTGCCGTCAGAATGGGTCTGGGGCCCAGTCGGGGCCCGATGAAGGAGCTGACATGGCAATCGACGACCTCGTCAACAAGGGCAAGGAATACCTCGAGCAGAACAAGGACAAGATCGACGCGGCGCTGAAGAGCGAGCAGGCCGAGGGGATCAGCGATTCCGCCCTGGATGCCGGCGCCGAGTTCATCAAGAAGCTCGCCCCGGACGAGCACGACGCCAAGGTGGACGACGTGCGCGACAACATCGACAAGTCCATCGGCAACCAGTGAACTGAGCCCCTGACTCGCTCTGCAACGGCGGTCCTTCCTT
This sequence comes from Microbacterium sp., assembly GCA_036280835.1. Classification (GTDB taxonomy): domain Bacteria; phylum Actinomycetota; class Actinomycetes; order Actinomycetales; family Microbacteriaceae; genus Microbacterium. The sequence continues at coordinate 670 of DASUQB010000329.1, forward strand.
CAAGGGAGGGCCGCCGTTATCGATTCGAGACAAAGCCCGAGGCGTATGAGTTGACGTGAGAGGTCCCTCACGATAGCTTCAGTCCGGGGAGTGCTCTCGGGGGTCTGGGGACCCTGGTAGTTGAGAGCGTATCTGCGGGCGATCGATGACGGCTGCCCGCCGCTCGATGGGGTTGGGGAACACCATGCTTTTCAGCACGGGTACTTGGGGTGCGCGCAAAACGCGTAATGCTGGTTCGAGTGAGGGACGGGAACTGGTGGTTCGCCACCGCTGGTTCGCCGGCGGCGTTGCGACGGTCCTGTCGGCGGCGCTGATCTTCTCGGGCGTGACGCCCGCAATGGCGGAGGATCCGACACCACCGCCACCCCCCGCGACGGTCGAGGAGACCACTCCTCCCGCCGAAGAGACCCCGCCCGTCGAAGAGGTCGTTGCCCCGGTCGAGCAGCCCGCTCCCGTGGAGGAGGCCGCTCCCGTCGAGGAGACCACGGTCGAAGAGGCTCCCGCCGAAGAGATCGTCGTCGACGACGCCGCCCAGTTGCGCGTAGCCGCGCCGGAGGAGCAGGCGGGCGACGTGTCGCTTCTCGCGGTCGAGTCGTGCGACCTCGCAGGCGGCTTCGAGATCGACGGCAACTACGCTCCGGGTGACTGCGGCGGGCAGGACTGGACCAACGTGGACTCCTCGTCCACGGCGACGGTCGGCACCTACCAGGTCGTCAAGGACAATTCGAACACGAGCACTTGGGCCAATGGCGGCGGGACGCCGCCCAAGGTCGACTTCGTCCGCGTCTATTCGTTCGCGCAGATCGTCGCGGACGACTATTGGCTGTACGTGGGCTGGGACCGCGAGCAGACCAGCGGAACGGGCGGCTACGTCATCGAGGTGACGAACGCCGGTGTCACTGTCGGACCTGACGGAGCCCCGCAGCCCAACCGCTCCAATGGAGGTGCGGTCTTCTACCTCACCACGCAGGGCAGCTCGGCTCCCGTGCTGCTCCAGTCGTGCGCCTACACCAGCGCGGCGAACTATCCCGGCACCTGCACCACGTACAGCCCGGGTGACAACAACTTCTTCGGCGCCGTGAGCACCGAAGACCTCACCAACCCGTTCGGTGCGGCGATCGAAGAGGGCGGCTTCTTCGAGGTCGGCATCAACGTCACCGATCTCACCGGAGGCGTCGTGCAGCCCGGGTGCCCCGCGCCCGGTCAGGCCACGGCGTACATGCGCAGCTTCACCGGAAACAACTTCGGCCCCACCGGCAACCTGAAGGGTTATGTCGCACCCCTGACGATTCAGCCGCCGTCAACCTGCGGCACGCTGATCATCGAGAAGAAGAGCGTCGGGGGAGCATTCCTCGCCGGGGCGAAGTTCACCGTCACGCCGAACCCCACGACAGGGAGCGGCTCGATCGAGGTGACGACCGGCGCGGACGGAAAGTTCGTCTTCCAGGGCACCGTCAAGCCCGGCGTCTACACGGTGACCGAAACGGTCCCGCCCCTCGGATACCTGCTGCCGAATCCGGCGACCCAGAGCAACATCTCGGTCGGGTCCCTCCAGAGCAGGACCGTCACATTCGTCGACCCGCTCGGCTCGGCATCCTGGCTGAAGCACGACCGTGCGGGTCAGCTGCTCGGCGGGGCCACGTTCCAGATCACCGCGACCGGCGGCGCCGCCGCCGCCGCCCCATGGGATCTCGATGACGCACCCATCACCGTCGTCGACAACACCGGCCAGCCGGGCTACACCGGCCGCGACACCGACGCCACCGCCGGCGAGTTCGCCGTCGCTGACCTTCCGACGGGCACCTACTCCGTGAAGGAGACGGTCGCGCCCGCCAATTACGTGCTCGACCCGACTGCGCAGTCCTTCACGATCAGCCAGGCGACGCCGAACGTGACGCTCGCCTCGGCGTTCGTCAACACGCCGTTCACGACGATCACACTCGTGAAGACGTGGGTCGAGCCCTTCGCCGGTGACACCGCCACGCTGTCCATGACCGGCGGGCAGGATGCGGTGGACACGGCACCCGCTTCCACGGCCGTCGTCACCGTGCAGGTCGCCCCCGGTACGCCCCTGACGATCTCCGAAGTGCTGGGCGCCGCCAACAAGGGCATCTACACCTCGGCGGTCTCGTGCTCGGACGGCGTCACCCTCACGAAGAACGCGACCAGCACCAGCGCCGGCTTCACGGTGCCCGCCTTCGGCGAAGGCTCGGCCGACGGCATCCAGTGCGAGTTCACCAACACCGCCGTGAAGCGCGAGATCGTCCTGATCAAGAACTGGGTCGGCGCTTTCGCAGGTGACACCGCTGCGCTGCAGGTCGGCGCCGGCGCTCCGGTCGTTTCGACCGCCACGGGCGTGACGCCGCAGCTCGACGAGGTGAACCGTGCGACAGCGCTCGTTCGCGTCGGCGACACGGTGGGCCTCTCCGAGATTCTCGGCGCCAACAACACCGGCACCTACGGATCGACCTACACCTGCACCGCTGGAACGACGAGCGGCAACGGACAGGGGACCTCGTTCACCCTCACCGTGCCGGACGCCAACGTTCTCTGCACGTTCACGAACGAGTCCGCGAAGGCGGTCGTGACGCTCAAGAAGGCGTGGGTGAAGGCCTTCGCCGGAGACACCGCGAAACTGAACATCGCGGGAGGCGCGACGGCCACGGCCACGTCGACAGCCACCGAGGGCGACTCGACCGACGACACGAACGTCGCCAGCGCGAACGTCCGCCTGGGGGCCAGCGTGACGCTCTCCGAGACGCTTCCCGCCGCGGACGTGCCGAACGACGGCACGTACACGAGCACGTGGGCGTGTGACGACGGAACATTCGGCACCGGCCGCACCATCCCGGCGTTCAAGGTGACGAAGTCGGTCACGTGCACGATCACGAACACCGCCGACGAGATCGACATCACGGTCAACAAGCGGTGGATCACCGCGTTCGCGGGCGACTCCGCCGAAATCTCGGTCGACGCGACCGGCCCCGCGGTCGAGGGTGACTCGGTCGCGACCGGCGTGCTCAACCAGCTCGATCCGGATGTCGTCACGACGACCGTCCGCGTCGGGGACAGCGTCACGGTCGCCGAGGTTCTGGGCCTTGAGAACCAGGGCACCTACTCGACGACGTACAACTGCGGCACCTTCGCGAACGGTCAGACGAGGAGCTTCTCGTTCACCGCACCGGCGGCCGACGTGGATTGCACGTTCGTCAACACCGCGGTGTTCGTGGACCTGCAGCTGGACAAGCAGTGGGTGAACGGCATCGAGGGTGACGGCACCAAGTTGTCGCTGCTGCTGGCCGGCGCGGCGCCGACGCTCAGGGACTCCATCGCAGATGGGCGCCTGGGGGC
>DASUQB010000330.1:0-13401 GCA_036280835.1 Microbacterium sp.
ATCCGGCACGTCGACCGGGCGGTCCTTCGCGAGCTCCCTGCGGAGCGCGGGGACCACTTCGCCTCCGAGGATGTCGAGCTGCTCGAGCACCGTCTTCAGCGGCAGACCGGCGTGGTCGATGAGGAACAGCTGGCGCTGGTAGTCGCCGAAGTAGTCACGCATGCCGGCGTACCGGTCGATGACCTGCTGCGGCGAGCCCACCGTCAGCGGGGTCATCTCGGCGAAGTCCTCGAGCGAGGGGCCGTGGCCGTAGACGGGCGCGTTGTCGAAGTACGGGCGGAACTCACGCACCGCCTCCTGCGAGTTCGCGCGCATGAACACCTGTCCGCCGAGACCGACGATCGCCTGCTCGGGGGTGCCGTGCCCGTAGTGCGCGTAGCGCTGGCGGTACAGCGTGATGAGGCGCTGGTAGTGCTCCTTGGGCCAGAAGATGTTGTTCGCGAAGAACCCGTCGCCGTAGTACGCGGCCTGCTCGGCGATCTCGGGCGTGCGGATGGAGCCGTGCCACACGAACGGGGGAACGTCATCCAGGGGACGCGGCGTGGACGTGAAGCCCTGCAGCGGGGTGCGGAACCTGCCCTCCCAATCGACGACGTCCTCGCGCCACAGCTTGTGCAGGAGCGCGTAGTTCTCGATGGCGAGCGGGACTCCCTGGCGGATGTCCTGTCCGAACCAGGGGTACACGGGACCGGTGTTGCCGCGGCCCAGCATCACGTCGGTGCGGCCGTCGGAGACGTGCTGCAGCATCGCGAAGTCCTCGGCGATCTTCACCGGGTCGTTCGTGGTGATGAGCGTCGTCGCGGTCGAGAGGAGCAGGCGCTCGGTCTGCGCGGCGATGAAGGCGAGGGTCGTGGTGGGTGAGGACGACCAGAACGGCGGGTTGTGGTGCTCGCCGAGCGCGAAGACGTCGAGGCCCACCTCTTCGGCGTGCTTCGCCACGGTGATGGTGTTGCGGATCTTCTCCGCCTCACTGGGCGTCGCGCCGGTCGTCGGGTCCTCGGTGATGTCGCTCACCGTGAAGATGCCGAACTGCATCTGGTTGTCGTTCACGATCGCTCCTCGCGTTTCTATGCAAGTGAATGTATCTCGTGTAACGCGACACCCTCAAGGATATTCCCGGCCGACAGACGCGCCGGCGCGCGCTCAGCCGGCCGGCGTGGCCTTCGCGTGCGGGTATGCCTCATCCCTGGACTGGAACTCCAGGATCGAGGGGTTGAGGATGACCCCCTCCTTGATCTCGGTGGCGCGCCGGATCGTCTCGTCCGCGGCCCAGCCCTCCGGTCCCGCGAGGACCGTCGGCAGGAAGCCGATCAGCGCCTCGCTGATCTCCCAGCTGGCCGAATTCCAGAGGTACGAAGGGCTGTGGTCGACGCCGTAGTAGTTGATGTGGGCGCCGGAGTTGATGTGGGCGCCGGAGTCGGTGCTGCTCCCGACCGTGAACATGGGGTCGGCGAAGCTCGTCGGGCGTGCCCACTCGAAGGCCATGCCCTCGTCGCAGGACACGTCGACGATCAGGCTGCCCGGGCGGAACGCGGCGAGATCCTGCTCCCGCAGATAGAGCAGCGGCCGGTTCGGGTCCTGGAGGGTGCAGTTCACGACGATGTCGCTCTCGGCGAGGAACGGCGCCAGCGGCACCCTGCCCTCGTCCGTGATGACCTCGCTGAGGTACGGTCCGTCGTCGTGGTCGAACTGGATCATCTGCGCCGCGTGGATCGGCGAGGCGACGGATGCCGTGCGTCGGTTGGTCAGCACCCGCACGTCGTGCACGCCGTGGGCGCGGAGGGCCGTCACGGCCCCGCGGGCCGTCGCGCCGAAGCCGATGACGACCGCCGTGAGCCGCCGCCCGTAATCGCCCGTCGACCCGCAGAGCTGCAGCGCGTGCAGCACGGAGCAGTAACCCGCGAGCTCGTTGTTCATGTGGAACACATGCAGCCCGAAGGCGCCATCGGCACCCCAGTGGTTCATCACCTCGAAGGCGATCATCGTCAGGCGCTTGTCGATCGCGAGCTGCGTCATCCGCTCGTCCTGCACGAGGTGCGGCCAGCCCCACAGCACCTGCCCGTCGCGCAGCTCGCGGACGTCCTCGAGCTGGGGCTTGGGAAGGAGCACGACATCGGACGCCGTCAGCACGTCTGCGCGCGGGGCGAGCGAGCCGACGAGGGGCCGCAGCTCGGCATCCGGAACGCCGAAGCGCTCGCCGTACCCCTCCTCGAGGATGATCCGCTCGCGGAGCTCTGGTGGGATCCGGTCGAAATGCCCCGGATGGATCGGGACCCGTCGCTCATCGGGCTTGCGCGAGGTTCCGACCACGCCGAGGGTGAGGCCTGCTGAGGTCATCGTCTGCTCATTCCGTCAGCCGGGCGTGGCCGGCCCCGGAATCCCGACGCTACACCCGAGCACGTCGGAGGATCGCGCGGCGCCCTCCGGGCCCGGCGATCGTCCTGCGCACGGAAAGGGCCGCCCGGCATGACGCGGACGGCCCCACCGCACATCCGATGCGCGTCAGTCGGCCGGAAGGTAGATTCGCTCCGGGATCTCCTCGTACGCCTCGGGATCGAGCGACTCGATGGAGCCGTCCGCGACCGCCGTGATCAGACCCTTGAGGCCCAGCTCCACCTGCTTCGTGAGGAATCCGTTGCGCTTCTGACCGTCGGACTGCGTGTTGCTCGAGGTCTCGAAGAGAACGGTGGCGCTGCCGCGCAGCGCGAACGAACCGAGGGCTGTGCCGGGGAGGTTCGTGTCCTGCGGATAGAGCGTCAGGTCGCCGAAGGCGGACTGGCCATGAGCCTGCAGCGCGTCGTAGACGGCGACATTGGCGCGTCTCGACGCGTCGTAGTCGAAGTTGGGCCAGTCGCCGAACTCGGCCGGGTCGGCGATGAAGCGCGCTGAGATGGACAGCGGCGACATGTCTCCGGTGCCCTCCTGCGCGTAGCAGGGCCACTGGTTGTGCAGGTCGACGAAGTAGTCGACGACACCGAATTCACCCTCCAGGCCGGCATAGACGTCACGGACCGTCTGGGCCTCCGGGGTGATGTACCAGCCGGTGTCGGCGCTGTCGCCGGGGAAGTCCTCGGGCTGCGGAACGTAGGTCAGGTCGGGGTTGAAGTCACGGTTGACGTCGAAGCCCGGAACATCGGCTCGGTAGTTCCATGCCGGATCCACTCCGGCGAGCTGGGGGTTCTCAGCGACGACCTCGTCCCAGCTCTGGCGGTTCTGCCGGGTGTCGCGCTCCCCGCCGTCGACGTTGAGGCGCGGAATGGCGACGATCGTCACGTTCTCACGAATCTCCTGGGCGGCGGCCGTGTTGCCCCCGAACTCCTTGAGCAGCGAGAGCAGAGCCTCGGTGCCGTGGTTCTCGTTGCCGTGGATCTGCGACTGCACCAGGATGACGGTGTCGCCGGTGCCGACGCGGGCCTGATAGATCTCGCGGCCCTCGTTGCTGTAGCCGGCCACGGAGACATCGACCGTCCCGCGGGTCGTGCTCTCGATACGATCCAGCTCCTTGGTGAGCTGGTCGTGCGTGACGAACGCCGACCGGTTTCCCGCGGACTCCGTGCCGCAGTGCGAGTTGACGGGGATCGCCTGGGCGGCGGGCGCGGCGACGATGCCCGCCGAGCCGACCAATACGGCGCCGGTCAGTGCCGCCACGATGAGTTTTCTGCTTCTCTGCACAATCTCTCCAGTTCTGTATGGGTATTGGTCCATCCATGCCAGCGCACGCCCACCGGATTGGCAAGCGCTTTCTTCGCCGCGGGGGGTTGTGATAAATGCGCCCTTGCCACCGCACGTCGGCCTTCGGACGCATCGCGCCGAATGTCAAGCCGGCCGGGTTCCGCAGCCCGCCGGATAGTGTGGACACGTTCCTCGAAGACCCGGCGGTGACGATGTCCGACAGCGGAGCGGCGCGGACCGGCGCCACGCCCACGGGCTCCGTCGCGCGTCCCAAGCGGCGCGTGCCGTTCTGGGACAACGCTCGCTTCGCCTGCATCGTGCTCGTCGTGCTCGGCCACTCGGTGCAGCGGCTGACCTACGACTCCGACATCGCGCTCGGGCTGTACCTGCTCATCTACGCGTTCCACATGCCGGCGTTCGCGATCATCTCCGGATACTTCTCGAAGGGCGGCCCGCCGACCCGGGTGCAGATGGCGCGCGTGATCACCGACATCCTCGTGCCGTACGTCATCTTCGAGTCGCTCTGGACGCTGACGAAGTGGGTCGTCGAGGGCGGAGCGAACCCCAACCTCACCCAGCCGTCGTGGACGCTCTGGTTCCTGCTGTCGCTCGGCACGTTCCGGCTCGTGCTGCCCTACCTCGCGCTGCTCAAGTGGCCGCTGCTGTGGACGGTCGTCATCTCGGTCGGGGCCGGGTACCTGCCCAACGTCGACGACACGTTCTCCCTCGCCCGAACGCTGGGGCTGCTGCCCTTCTTCACGCTCGGATGGTGGCTGAACGAGCGCGACATCGTGCGGCGGCTCGGCCTGCTGCGCGAGCGTCCGTGGTGGGTCTTCGTGGGTGCCGCCGGCCTCTTCGCCATCGCGGGCTGGGTCGCCTGGTACGGCAAGGACCTCTGGCAGGACGTCGACCTCCGGCACTGGCTCTTCTACGACGAGTCGTACTCCGCCCTGGTGGGCGGCGAATGGTGGGCCGGAGGCGTGCGCCTCCTGGTGATGGCGATCGCGCTCGTGCTGTGCGCGGCCTTCTTCGCGCTGGTCCCGCGCGGCGGGCACTGGTGGACGCACTTCGGCCAGTACACGATGTACGTCTACATGCTCCACTCCTTCGTGCTGTACCCCTTCCGCGAGTCCGGGCTGCTGCGGGACCTCGAGCCCACCTGGATCTGGCTGCCGATCGTCATCGTCGCGTCGGTGCTGATCGCGGTGGGACTCTCGACCAAGCCCGTGCGGCGCCTCTTCCGGCCGCTGGTCGAGCCGCGTCCCCGCTGGCTCTTCGATGACCCGTCACTGGCCGCCCGCGAGGGTCGCCGGTCGGACCCCACCGGGTCGAGGCGCCCGCGCGAGGGCGGCTGACGTCGGGGTCACCGTGTACGGTCACGGGGTGAGCGAACCCGAGACCACCACCGCAGACCTGCACGACGAGGCCCTGGGAGCGCTCAGGCGTCTCGTGGACAATCAGGCCGCCACCTTCCACCAGGGCCAGTTCGAGGCGATCGAGACTCTGGTGCAGCGCCGTGCGCGGGCGCTCGTGGTGCAGCGCACCGGGTGGGGCAAGTCGGCGGTCTACTTCGTCGCCACACTGCTGCTCCGTCGCCGCGGCGATGGGCCGACCATCCTCGTCTCGCCGCTTCTGGCCTTGATGCGGGACCAGGTCGCGGCCGCCGAACGGGCCGGCGTGCGAGCGGCCAGCATCAACTCGGCGAACCCCTTGGAGTGGACCGACATCCTGACGCGCCTCGGCGACGACGAGATCGACGTGCTGCTGGTCAGCCCCGAGCGGCTGAACAACCCGAAGTTCCGCGACGAGCAGCTGCCCGCTCTCATGCGTCGCGTGGGTCTGCTCGTCGTCGACGAGGCGCACTGCATATCGGATTGGGGGCACGACTTCCGCCCCGACTACCGGCGCCTCCGCGACCTGATCGGCGGGATGCCGGCGGGCGTGCCGGTGCTGGCCACGACGGCCACGGCGAACGAGCGCGTGGTCCACGACGTCGAGGAGCAGCTCGGCACGGGCACCGGCGCCGTCGTCACGATCAGGGGCCCGCTGGCGCGGGAGTCGCTGCGCCTCGGCGTGCTTCGACTGCCGGATGCCGCAACCCGCCTCGCCTGGCTCCTCAGCCACATCGGCGACCTGCCGGGCAGCGGGATCATCTACGCGCTCACCGTGTCGGCGGCCGAGGACACGGCGCGGCTGCTTCGCGAGGCCGGTCACGAGGTGCGGGCCTATACGGGGCAGACCGACCCGGCCGAGCGGGAGGAGTCGGAGCGCCTGCTCAAGGAGAACCGGGTCAAGGCGCTCGTCGCGACCAGCGCGCTCGGTATGGGGTTCGACAAGCCCGACCTGGCGTTCGTGCTGCACCTGGGCGCCCCCTCCTCCCCGGTCGCCTACTACCAGCAGGTCGGTCGCGCGGGCCGCGCCACCGCGCAGGCCGACGTGCTGCTGCTTCCTGGACCCGAGGACGAGGCGATCTGGCAGTACTTCGCCACGTCGTCGATGCCCGAGCGCGCGAAGGCCGACGCGGTGCTCGACGAGCTGGAGCACGAGGGCGGTGCGCTGTCGACGGTCGCGCTCGAGGCACGGGTCGACATCCGCCGCAGCAGGCTGGAGCTGCTGCTGAAGGTGCTCGACGTCGACGGGGCGGTCGAGCGGGTGCAGGGCGGCTGGCGATCGACCGGGATTCCCTGGGTCTACGACGCCGAGCGCTACGAGCGGATCGCCGCGGCGCGGCGGCACGAGCAGCAGGCGATGCTCGAGTACGAGACGACGGCCGGATGCCGGATGGAATTCCTGCAGCGGGCGCTCGATGACCCGGCGGCCGCGCCGTGCGGCCGGTGCGACAACTGCACCTCGCCGTGGTACCCCACGAGCATCGAGGAGGCGACGACCGCGAAGGCGGATGCCGCGCTGAGCCGGGTCGGCGTGCTCGTCGAGCCGCGCGCCCAGTGGCCGAGCGGCATGGGCAGGCTCGGGCTCGACGTGCGGGGCAACATCGCCGCGGGCGAGCGCGTGGAGCCGGGCCGGGCGCTCGCACGCTTGACCGACCTCGGGTGGGGCGGTCCGCTGCGCGAGCTGTTCGCCCCGGGTGCGCCGGATGCGGAGATCACCGCCGCGATGGCGGGCGCGTGCGTGCGGGTGCTGGCGGACTGGGATTGGGAGACGCGCCCGGTCGCCGTCGTCGCGATGCCGTCTCGGTCGCGCCCGCGCCTCGTCTCCTCGCTCGCCCGCACGATCGCCGAGGTCGGGCGCCTTCCCCTGCTCGGCTCGCTCGAACTCACCGGCAGCGGACCGGGCGGGAGCGGCGGCAACAGCGCCTACCGCCTGGCCGGGGTGGCTGAGAGCTTCGCGGTCGGGCAGGAACTCGCGGACGCCGTGTCCGCCCTCGAGGGCGGACCGATCCTCCTCGTGGACGACCTGGTGGACAGCCGGTGGTCCGTCACCGTCGCCGGCCGCCTGCTGCGGCGGGCCGGCTCCGGCCCGGTGCTGCCGTTCGTGCTGGCCGCTCGCGCGTGAGCAGCCCGCCGGCGCGCGGGCGGGCGGCGCCGCCCCGCGCAGCCGTCAAGCACGCACGACCGCCGCGACGGACGCCTCCCCCGCGGGATTCACCGAGCGCAGGCCGGGCCCCAGCCCGATGTCGACGAGCACGACCCGTCCGGCCAAGTCAGGACCGTTCCCGGTGAACAGACCCGCCTTCGCACCGCCGAAGGTGGCGGTGACGGCCGCGGGCAGCACCACGCCGTCGCTCGAGCCGTCGTCGGGTCCCAGGCCGCTGGGAACGTCGACGGCGATCACACGCGGACGACCGGCGCGCACCTCCGGGAGGAGTGCCTCGACCACCGTGCGGGCGGCGCCGCGCAGTGCCGACGAGGGCGAGGCGCCGATGCCGAGGATCCCGTCGAGGACGAGATCCCAATCGGATGCCGCAGCCAGAGCGTCGGGGAGCGTGATCACGTGCGCCCCCGCCTGGACCGCCGCGTCCAGCGCGGCCTGATGAACCCGGGTGGACGTGCGGAGCACCGCCACCGCGATCCCGTCGGCGGCGAGCGAGGCGCCCGCGAACAGCGCGTCTCCCCCGTTGTCGCCGCTCCCGGCCAGCACCAGCACGCGGCCCCCGCGCTCGCCGAGCTCGGCGCGCGCGACGCGCGCGAGCGCGCCCGCGGCGCGCCGCATCAGCGGCTCACCGGCATCCAGCAGCGGCTTCTCCGCCGCGCGCACCTGCGCGGCGAGGTAGACCGGCACACGCTCAGCCATTCGTCGCCCTCCCGGGGTCGGCCATCAGGCGAAGAGCGCGGCGCCGACGTACGACCCCGGCGCGGCGCCCGGCGGCACGGCGAACAGCGCCGATCCGACGGGGCGAATGTACTCGTTGAGGGCGTCGGTCGCCAGTGCCCGCTGCACCGTGATGAACTGCTCCGGGGAGCGCTGGTACGACAGGAAGAAGAGCCCGGCGTCGAGGCGGCCGAGGTCGTTGTTGCCGTCCACGAAGTTGTAGCCGCGCCGCAGCATGCGCACTCCGGCGTTGTGCGCGGGGTGCGCCAGCCGCACGTGCGCCGCCATGTCGATCGCGGGAGCGCCGGCGGCGTCCACCTTCCGGAAATCGGGTGCGGTGAACTCGCCGCCCCCGGACAGGGGCGCCCCCTCGCCCTTCGAGCGCCCGATGATGCGGTCCTGCTCGGCGAGGCGCACGCGGTCCCACGACTCGATGAGCTGGGCGATCTTGCGCGCGACGAGGTACGACCCTCCGGCCATCCAGGCGGGCTCATCGGATGCCGCAACCCAGACATGGTCGTCGAGCGCGGCCCCGTCATCGGCCATGACGTTCGCGGTTCCGTCCTTGTACCCGAACAGGTTGCGGGGCGTCGCCTGGGCCGCCGTGGTCTTCGACGTGCGGCCGAAGCCGAGCTGCGACCAGCGGAGTTTGGCGCGGCCGAAGGCGATGCGGCTCAGGTTGCGCACGGCGTGCACGGCGACCTGCGGGTCGTCGGCGCACGCCTGGATGCAGAGGTCCCCGTCGCTCGTCAGGGGGTCGAGGTCGTCCCCGAGGAAGGCGGGCAGCTCCTTCAGCTCGGGCGGACGTCCGGCGGCGATCCCGAACCGGTCGACGCCCTCGGCCTCGAAGAGGGCCGGCCCGAATCCGAAGGTGATCGTCAGGTTGCTGGCGGGAAGTCCCTGCGCCTCGCCCGTGTCGTCGGGCGGCGCCATGGGCGAGCCGCCGACCGCTCCGGTGGCGCTGACGTCGAGGCCCCTCGTCATCCGGGCGGCGGCGTACGACCAGTCCTCGAGCAGCGAGATGAGGTCCTCACGCGTTGCGCCCGCCATCATGTCGAACGAGGCGAAGTGCAGGTGGTCCTGCACCGGCGTGGTGATGCCGGCCTGATGCGCGCCGTAGAAGTCGTAGGCGGATGCCGCGGGGCCGGTGTCCGCCGCGGCTCGCCCGACCGCCACCCCGCCGGCCAGGCCGGCGCCCGCGCCGAGCGCGAGGCCGGCGGCCCCGGCTCCGACGAAGCCGAGCAGGCCACGCCGGCTTACGCCCGCGGGTGCCTCGGAGGGCTGGTTCGCGTCGGTCATCTCACTCCAGGACGGTGACCGTGAGCCGCGACAGCGGCTCGGCGAGCGCGTTGATGAGGTCGGTGAACTCCCGCTTGTCCGCGTCGGTCAGCACCGAGTAGGTCACGAAGCCCTCTGCCAGTGACCCATGGGCCGCGAGGGAGGCCTCGAGCGCGGCGTAGCCGTCGTCGATCTCATCGACCAGCGCCGCGCCGTCGTCGCCCTTCGACGCCGCGAAATCGCGGGCGAGGGAGAAGGCCATCTTCGACCCCTCGACATTCGCGGCGAAGTCCCAGAGGTCCGTTCCCGACCACCAGTCCTCCTCGCCGGAGATCTTGCCGGTGGCGACCTCGTCGAGCAGCGCGATGGCGCCGTTGCTGAGGCCGGCGACGCCCTGGGCATCGATCGCCGCCTGGAAGTCGTCCGAGTGCACGTAGTCGTAGAGCTCGGCGACATCGGCGACGAGCAGGCCGCCGAACTCGGCACGCTGCTCAGGAGTGGACGGGGCCCAGTCCTGCCAGGCGGGGGTCTCGCCATCGGCGTTCAGCGCGTCCTGCGCAGGAACCCACAGGTCCTTCTCGATGCGGTGGAAGCCGGTCCACTCCAGCCCTTCGGCCACGGCATCCACTTCGCGGTAGTCGATGCGGGGGTCGAGGTCCCCGAGCGCCTCCGCGACGGGCTCGATGCGCTCGTAGTAGGCGCGCACCTGCGGGAAGGCGGCGCGCGCGGCGTCGTCCTGGCCTGCCGTGTAGGCGGCCGCGAACTCCTCGGCCTGCGGCACGAGCTGCGAGACCTGGTCCTTGACGAAGGCGGCGTAGAGGTCGACGGCCTGCTGCTTCAGCTCGGCATCCGGTCCGTCGACGGCGACGGCATCGCCCGCCACGCTGAAGGCGGTGCGGCCCACACCCTCGCCGACCATGCCCGGCTTGCAGAGCGTGTAGTACTCCCCCGGCTGAGCGATGACCGTCAGCGTGCGCGATGCGCCGGGCGCGACGTTCTCGACCTCGCCGACGATGCGCAGGCCGTCATCCGCCAGCAGGTAGAACTCCGTGACGTCGGCGCCGGCGTTCGTGACCTCGAACGCGAGGGTCCCGCTCTCGGCGGTCGTGGCCGACACGTCGCACGAGCCGTCGGTGGAGGTGACGGTGATCGCCTCGGACGCGGCGGCGTCGGCCTTCGCGACGCAGCCGGTCAGCACCAGGCCTGCGGCGGCGGTCGCGGCGAGGCCGGTGAGGATCCTCTTCGGGGTCATGATGCTCCTCCTGGGAGTGGGGCGGGGGTCGATGCGACGGGCGCGCCGGCGCCGGTCGAAGGGATGGGTGCGGCGACAGGGGTGGATGCGCGGGCAGGGGTGGATGCGTTGGCCGCGCTGAGAGAGGGGATGGGCTCCGCGGGCGAGTCCTCCGGTGACGGGGCAGCCGGGCGGGGCATCGCGCGGCGCGCGCGGACCGCGAAGATCGAGCCGACGATGCAGAGATAGAGCACCCAGGCGACGATCTGGAGCCACGACATCCGCGGCGTGAAGCCGACCGTCGCCTGCAGGATCGCCGCGAGCGGGCTGCCCGGCGCGATCGCCGCGCTCGCATCGAACGCCCACCCGAACGGGAAGGCGGCCGCGCCCACGGCGACCGCGCCGGTGACGGGGTCGATGGGAGCGACGGCCGAGAAGGGCCCGGGCAGCGCGCCGGCCTCCTGCAGGTCGTGGATGCCGTATGCGAGCACGCCGGCCGCGACGACGATGAGGAAGGCGCCGGTCCAGGTGAAGAACCTGCGGAGATCCAGGCGCAGCATCCCGCGCGACAGCAGCCACCCGAGGACGACCGCGGTGAGAATGCCGAGAAGCGCGCCGAGCAGCGCCGACGGCGCGTCGCCGAAGGACTGGACCATCGACCAGAGCAGCAGGGTCGTCTCGATGCCCTCGCGGGCGACGGACACGAAGCCCAGCACGATGAGACCCCAGACCGTGCCGCGTGCGAGCGCGCGGTCGATGCCGCCCTCGAGCGTGCGCTTGAGGGTGCGCCCGGCCTTCTGCATCCAGAAGATCATCCAGGTCACCATGGCCACCGCGAGGAGCGAGAGGGTGCCGCCGATGAGCTCCTGCGCCTCGAACGTGAGCGAGTATGCGCCGAAGGTGAGCACCGCGCCGATGACGAGCGCCATCACGACGGCGAGTCCGACGCCCACCCACAGCCGCGGAAGCACATCGCGACGGCCCATCCGGGTGACGTATGCGACGAGGATGCCGACGACCAGCGCCGCCTCGAGGCCCTCACGCAGGCCGATCAGAAAGGTTGCAAGCACGGGATTCCGGGTGTCTGAAGAAGGAGGGGTGCATCCGGCAGGACGCCTGACTCGACCGGCCGCTCACGCGAGTGAGGTTAGCCTTACCTTTGAAGCGTATGCGGGCGCGCGGGGGCATGTCCAATCGCGCGAACGCGCCCGGCCGCGAGGGGTAACGCGATGCAACAAACGAGCGGATGCCGGGGAGCGTGCCTAGCCTCGTCTGCATGTCCGACCTCACGCTGCCGATCCTCGATCTGTCCCGACTCGATGCCGGCGATGACGCCGCCGCGCGATTCCGAGCGGACCTCCGCGCCGCGACGCACGACGTGGGCTTCTTCTATCTGACCGGCACCGGCATCACGCCCGAGCTCGAGCAGCGCCTGCACCGCGCCGCGCGCGACTTCTTCGCCCTCCCCGAGGCCGACAAGCTCGCGATCGAGAACGTGCGGAGCCCGCACTTCCGGGGCTATACGCGCGTCGGCGGCGAACGCACGCAGGGCAAGGTCGACTGGCGCGAGCAGATCGACATCGGACCGGAGCGCGCGGCGATCGACGATCCCGACGCCGCGGACTTCGCCCGCCTGATCGGACCCAACCTCTGGCCCGCCGCGCAGCCGGAGCTGAAGGAGGTCGTCACCGAGTGGCACGAGCACCTGACCGGGGTGGCGCGGCGGCTGCTGCGCGCGTGGGCCGAGGCGCTCGGCGCGCCCGCGGATTACTTCGACGCGCACTTCGGTGAGCCGTCGACCCTCATCAAGATCGTGCGCTACCCCGGCACGACCGAGCCGGAGCCGCAGCAGGGGGTGGGCGCACACAAGGATTCGGGAGTGCTCACGCTGCTCTGGGTCGAACCGGGCAAGGGCGGGCTGCAGGTCGAGCGCGACGGCTCGTGGGTGGATGCCCCGTCGGTGCCGGGCGCGTTCGTCGTCAACATCGGCGAGCTGCTCGAGTACGCGACGCAGGGCTACCTGAAGGCGACGAACCATCGCGTGGTCTCGCCGCGGTACCCGGATGACCGCATCTCGGTGCCGTTCTTCTTCAACCCCGCGCTCGACCGGCGGCTGCCGTTCATCGAGCTGCCGCCGGAGCTCGCCGCGGAGGCGACGGGCGTCACGCAGGACCCCGACAACCCGATCCACGCGCTCTACGGGGAGAACGCGCTCAAGTCACGCCTGCGCGCACACCCGGACGTCGCCGAACTCCACCACTCGGACCTCCTGGCGGCTCGGGCCGCGGCATCCCGCTGACGCGTCCCTCCCGCCCGCTGGCGCCCTTCCGGCGACCCGCTTCCCGCGAATCCGCACCCGCCGCATCCGCACCCGCGCCTTCCGCGCCGGCGGGCCGCCGGGTACAGCGAAGGGCCGCCCCACACCTGGGACGGCCCTTCGAGAAAGCGATTGTGCGCTGGTTGCGACTAGCGTCGCAGCCCGAGACGCTCGATCAGCGACCGGTAGCGGTTGATGTCGATGTCCTGGAGGTAGCCGAGCAGACGGCGGCGCTGACCGACCATCAGGAACAGACCACGACGTGAGTGGTGGTCGTGCTTGTGCTCCTTCAGGTGCTCTGTGAGGTCTTTGATGCGCTGCGTCAGCATCGCGACCTGCACCTCGGGGGATCCGGTGTCACCGGGGTGCGTCGCGTACTCTTCGATGATCGCCTTCTTGGCGTCAGATTCGAGTGGCATAGATGGGATCCCCTTTCTGGTCATTGCGCGGCGCCCATCGCCTGATGCGTGGGCTCTCTTTATCCGCGGCCGATCGATCGGCAACCTGAAGAGTCTACCAGCCGTGATCCGGGGCGGCGAACCGCTCCCCTCGGCGCGGGTTAGGGTCGAAGGATGCCGCCGCACCGCCGAGTATCGTCCTGATGGCCATCCTGCGGCGCGACCACTTCATCGAC
>DASUQB010000331.1:0-5098 GCA_036280835.1 Microbacterium sp.
CGGTGCGGTTCTCGCCGGGCGACCATTCCGCGTGGCACGATCGCGGGGTGTGCACCCGCACGGCCCGCCCGTACGCGCGGCGACCGTCGAAGTCCGCCGGCTCGGGGGGCGTCAGATCGGTGGACGTTTCGTTCTCGAGCATGGAGCTCTCCTCACATCGACGTGATCGATCCCGCACGACACGGGGCGCTTGTCACGATCGGCGCCCCGCGCTCGCCACAGTCTGTCACTCCGCGGCTCGGCAGAATACTGTCAGTCGCACGACGCTCGCGCGTCACCGAGAAAGGATGATCCGGTGTCGGAGACCCCCGCCGTTCCCGCTCGTCGACCGCTGAACTCGCCGCGCGCGGCGGCCCTGGCCGGCGTGCTGTTCGCCGTGCTCTTCACGGCATCGCTGATCCTCATCCGCTCGACCCTGCCAGAACGCCTCGGCGCGGGAGCGGAGTGGCTGGACGGCGGCACGGCCGCGCGGCTGAACGTCGGCCTCGGGCTGGTGCCGTTCGCGGGGATCGCCTTCCTGTGGTTCATGGGCGTCGTGCGCGACCGCTTCAAGGAGACCGAGGACCAGCTCTTCTCGTCGGTGTTCATCGGCAGCGGGCTGCTGTTCCTCGCCATGGTGTTCGTCTCCGCGGCCCTCGCGGGAGGCATCGTCACCGCGATCCCCCTCATCACCGACGAGGAGAGCAGGACCGAGGTCGCCACCTTCGGGCGCGCGGTCATGCTGCAGGTGAGCAACGTCTACGCGCTGCGCATGGCGGGCGTCCTGCTGATCTCGCTCGGCACGATGTGGCTGCGCACCGGCGTGATGCCCCGCTGGCTGGCCTTCGTCACGTATGCGGTCGCGCTGGTGCTGCTCTTCGTCACGACGCTGAGCCTCTGGGTGACCCTCATCTTCCCCGTGTGGGTGCTGGGGGTCAGCATCCTCATTCTCGTCACCAACTACCGCCGGGGCGCCGGGAAGGCCACTATGGCCTCATGACTTCGCCAGTCCCCACCGCATCCCAAGACGACGCGAGCGCCCTCAAGGCCCGCATCGCCGCCCTCGAAGCAGAGAACGAGCGACTCGCCTCCCTCGCCGAGACGGTTCCGGTCGAACCGCTCCCGGGCGCCGGGCCCGAGCGCCGCAGGCGCGACGGCTGGCGGGCGTTCGTGTCGGCGCTGTGCATCGTGATCGCGTCTATCCTGGTGCCGGTGTCCGTCGTGGCCGCGTGGGCGCGGGTCGAGCTGGTCGACCCGGACCAGTTCGTGAGCACGTTCGGGCCGCTGGTGGATGACCCCCAGGTGCAGGCGATGGTGATCGATCAGGTCACGACGGCGGTCAACGAGCAGGTCGACATCGCAACCATCACCAACGATCTGTTCGACGGCATCGAGCAGCTGGACCTGCCGCCACGCGCGCTGGCCGCGATCGATCTGCTGCGCGCGCCCGCGATCCAGGGCGTCGAGGGGCTCATCGACCAGACCGTGACCCGCGTGGTCGAGTCGGACCAGTTCGAGGATGTCTGGGACGGCGCCCTCCGGGCCAGCCATCGCGGCCTCGTGGCGGCCGCGACCGGCGGAACCTCCGGGGCGGTGGTCATCACCGACGAGGGTGTCGTGGGCATCCAGCTCGGGCCGATCGTTGCCGAGGTGAAGCAGCGGCTGGTCGACCGCGGCGTCGGCTTCGCATCCGCCATCCCGGAGGTGAACCGCACCATCGTCGTCGCGCAGAGCGATTCGCTCGCCACGATCCGCGTCGTCTACAGCCTCGCCGTCACGCTGGGATGGTGGCTTCCCGTCCTCATGCTGCTCTTCTTCGTGGCCGGCATCGCGTTCGCGCGGCGCAAGAGCACCGCGGTGCTCGGGTCGGGCATCGGGCTCGCCCTCGGCGGACTGAGCCTCGTGATCGGGCTCGCCGCCGGTTTCAGCGCCGTCGGCCTGACCGCGGCGAACATCGGGCTCTCCGGCGGCGCGCTCACCGCGATCTACGAGCAGGTCGTCGGCGCGATGCGCCAGACGGCGATCGTGCTCACCGTCCTCGGCATCGTCATCGCCGTGCTCGCGTGGACCCAGGGGCGCTGGGCCGGCTCCGTGGCGACCCGCCGCGCCATCGGCGGGATCAACGACTCGATCCGCGGAACGCTCGCCCAGCGAGGCGTCCGCACCGGCGGCTTCGGCGCCTGGATGGATCGCCAGCGCGTGCTCGTGCGGGTCATCATCGCCGTGCTCGCGGTGATCTGGCTCTGGCTGCTGCGGCCGCTCGGCGTCGGCGAGATCTTCCTCGTCGTCATCGTCGCGCTGATCGTCTGGTGGCTGTGCGAGCTGGTGCGCCGGCCCTCGGTCGATGCGGTCGTCGTCGCCGACGGCTCAGTCGATGCCGAAGAGTTCGAGCGGGTGGGTCAGGCGCCACCACGCGTCGGGGCCGTCGATGTCGTCGACCAGCACGACCGCCGTACTGTCTGAGTCGAGGGGGCCGGTCACCGAGAGGGTTCCGACCTCCTCGCCCTTCTCGCGGGCGTCGCCCAGCGAGAAGGAGGTCGTCGTCGACCCGACTCCGCCGTTCCACAGCACGACCCGTGCATCGGCGATCGTCTGGATGTCGACATCCACCCCCCACTCGGTCGTGACGGTGCCCACGACGGTTCCGGTCGCGACGGAGGGGAAGGACTGCAACGAGGCCTCGAGCTCGGCGTAAAGGGCGCGGGATGCCGCGAGCCTGGCATCGTCGTCCGGCTGGTCGAGCACCGACGCGTAGAGGCGCACGGAGGTCTCGCCGATCGTGATGTCCTTCGCCGAGAGAAGATTCCAGTCATCGCGCAGCGTGCCGGTCTTGATGCCGACCACCCCGGGATCGGCCAGCAGCTCGTTGGTGTTCTCCACGAGGCCGGCGCCGGGCAGCTCCACGGCCGTCTTGGCCACGATCTCCGCGATCACCGGGTTGGACATCGCCCGCTGGGCGAGAGGGATGAGCGCCTCCGGCGTGGCGGTGTTGCGGGGATCGATGCCCGTGGGGTCGGCGATCGTGACGCCCGGCACGCCGTGCAGGCGCAGCCAGTCGTTCGCGGCGCGGGCGAAGACGGCGTCCGAGGGCCAGATGTCGCTCGCGAGGCGATCGGCGTAGTTGTTCGCCGAGCCGATGAGCATGCCCTCGAGCAGCTGGTACTGGGTCAGCGTGCCGCCCACCGGCACCTCGAGCGCCGACTCGTCGTCGCTGCGGTACTGCCAATAGGCGGTCATGTCCCGGCTCGTGAAGCGGTAGTCGGGGCCCTGCTCGCCGACGGCGAGCGGCATCTCCTCGAGCACCAGCAGCGCGGTCACGACCTTGGTGACGCTCGCGATCGGCAGCACCTCCGCAGCGGAGGCCAGCGGGGCGCCCATGCCTGCCACACTGATGGCCGCGCTGCCCTCCGCGGGCCACGGCGGCGCGGCGGCGGGCGCGGCCGCGGCCTGCACGCTGACCGGTTCGACGACGGGCGGGACGGCGTGCAGCGGCCAGAGCAGGGTGGCCGCGGCATAGGCGCTCGCGAGAAGGCCGAGCAGCGCGGCGGGCATGACGACACCGGGGCGCAGGGGCGACCGGCGTGGTGCGTCCGTGAGCAGGTCGGCCTCGGGCGCCGGCGCGTACGGGGCGGTGCCGAGGGTGAAGCCCTGGCTCGTCGTGGTGTGCGCCACCGCCGTGCTGTCCACCCAGGACAGAGCGCGCGGCTTCTCGCCGCGCGCGGCCGGGCGGCGCGCCGAGCGCGACATGGCCTCAGCGGGGGCGTGGGGGGTCACGAGCCTAAGGTACCGCTCCGGAGGGGCGTATACTCATCGCGAACACACGGGAGTCCGGTGAGCCGGGCTGAGAGGAAGCGAACCACGCTTCGACCGTCGAACCTGATCTGGATCATGCCAGCGCAGGGAGGAGCCTTGATGCACACGTCCACGTCCCTTTCGCCGTCCCCGGTGACGCCCCGCGGAATCCCTGCCTCAGCCTGGCGCTGGAGGGTCGTCGACATCGTCGTCGCCAGCGTCCTGGGCGTCGCCTCCGGCCTCATATTCCTGCTATGGAATGTGGGGTACCTCGGGCCGAAGGCCGTTCTCGAACCCCTGCTGCCGGGGCTGCAGGGCCTGCTCGACGGCCCCTGGCTCTTCGCCGGCGTGCTGGGAGCGCTCATCATCCGCAAGCCGGGCGCGGCGATCTACACCGAGGTGCTGGCCGCCGTGGTCTCGGCGCTGGTCGGCAACCAATGGGGCGGCTTCCTGACGCTCGAGGCCGGATTCGTCCAGGGCCTCGGCGCCGAGATCGTCTTCCTGTTCTTCCTCTACCGTGCGTGGAGCCTGCCCGTCGCGATCCTCGCCGGGGCGGGCGCGGCGCTCGCCGGCGGCATCAACAATCTGCTGCTCTGGTACGCCGGCGCCGACGCCACGTTCACGATCATCTACCTGATCAGCACGGTGGTCTCAGGTGCCGTGATCGCCGGAGCCCTCTCGTGGTTCCTGGCGCGCGGGCTGGCCGCGACGGGAGCCCTCGGGCGCTTCGCCATCGGCCAGGAGACCCGAAAGCGCGTGTGAGCGCCGCGCCGGCCGCGGTCGACGCGCGCGGGTGGGGCTGGCGGCACGCGGGGCGAAGGGCCTGGGCCGTCCGCGACGCCACGTTCCGGATCGAGCCGGGGGAGCGCGTGCTGCTGCTCGGCGCTTCGGGTTCGGGCAAGTCGACCCTGGTGCACGGGCTCGCGGGCGTGCTGGGCGGACACGAGGAGGGCGAGTCCGCGGGGGAGCTGCTCGTCGACGGGCGCCCACCCGCCCAGGCGCGCGGGCGCGCGGGACTCGTGCTGCAGGACCCGGACGCGCAGGTGATCCTCGCCCGGGTGGGGGACGACGTGGCCTTCGGCTGCGAGAACCTCGGCGTTCCGCGGGATGAGATCTGGCCCCGCGTGCGCCGGGCGCTCGACGCGGTCGGCCTCGACGTGGCGCTGGACCGGCCGACCAAGGCCCTCTCCGGCGGGCAGAAGCAGCGGCTCGCGCTCGCCGGGGTGATCGCGATGCGTCCCGGCGTCATCCTCCTCGACGAGCCGACCGCGAACCTCGATCCCGCCGGTGTCACCGAGGTGCGCGACGCCGTCGCCCGGGTGCTCGA
>DASUQB010000332.1:0-3674 GCA_036280835.1 Microbacterium sp.
CCGTCGCAGACCCGCACCACCTCGACGGACTTGAAGCGCTTGCCGAGGGGGAAGCCGGCCGCGAGGTGCTGGTGCGCGTCTGCGCCGATGACATCGGACGGGCCGTACTGCGTCATGAACCCGGAGGGGAACTCCGCGGTCGCGAGGTAGTAGTCGGCGAGGTCCTGCGGGTCGGAGATCTCGTCGGGCTTGCGCGCCATGAGCGAGGACCACTCTCGGTCGAAGTCGATCAGCTGCTGGGCGACCGGCTGGCGCTCCGCCGAGTACGTCGCGAGCAGCGTCTCGGGGCTCAGGCCGGTGAGCACGTGGCCGAGCTTCCAACCGAGGTTGAACCCGTCCTGCATCGACACGTTCATCCCCTGGCCGGCCTTGGCGCTGTGGGTGTGGCACGCGTCACCGGTGAGGAAGACCCGTGGGGCGCGGGTGTCGCCGACCGGGACGTCGTCGAACTTGTCGGTGACGCGGTGGCCCACCTCGTAGACGCTGTGCCAGGCGACCTGCTTCACATCGATCGAGTAGGGGTGGAGGATCTCGTTCGCCCGGCGGATGATCTCCTCGACCGGCGTCCGGCGCACCTGGTGGTTGTCGTCCGGCGCGACCTCTCCCAGATCGATGTACATCCGGCTGAGGTAACCGCCCTCGCGGGGGATGTGCAGGATGTTGCCCGCGACCGAGTTGATCGCGCACTTCGTGCGCCAATCCGGGAAGTCCGTGTTCACGAGCACGTCCATCACGCCCCAGGCGTGTGCCGAGAAGTCGCCGACATGGGCGCGGCCGATGGCCTCGCGCACCCCGCTGCGGGCACCGTCACTGCCGATCACGTATTTCGCGCGCACCGTGCGCTCTTCGCCCGCGCGCTCCCCCGCGACGTGCCGCAGCCGCACCTCGACCGGGTACTCCCCGTGATCGTGCACGGTCAGCCCCGCGAACTCGATGCCGTAGTCCGGGACGATCCGGCCGGGACCGTGCGCCGCCGCCTCGGCGAAGTAGTCGAGCACGCGGGCCTGGTTGACGATGAGGTGCGGGAACTCGCTGATCTTGAACGCGTAGTCCTCGGTGCGGGTGGTGCGCACGATGTTGCGCGGGTTCCGCGGGTCGGGCCCCCAGAAATTCATGTAGGCGATGTTGTAGGCCTCGGCGACGATGCGCTCCGCGAACCCGAACGCCTGAAACGTCTCGACGCTGCGCGGCTGGATGCCGTCGGCCTGGCCCAGCACGAGGCGGCCGTCGCGGCGCTCGATGATGCGCGTGGCGACGCCGGGGAACTGCGACATCTGGGCCGCGAGGAGCATACCGGCGGGTCCCGACCCGACGATGAGCACGTCCGTCTCGTCGGGCAGGTCGTCGGGCCGGTCGATGCCGGACCCCGCCGCGGGCTGCACGCGCGGCTCGCCGGAGACGTATCCGTGATGGTGGAACTGCATGGTGTCCTCCTCGGACGACGATGTCGAGGTCGTGGGCGGCCGTGCCTTCGGGGGCGGTGCTTGCGGTGAGCACCGGACCGTTCTATATTCGAACACGACGTTCTACTACGGAACAGATCGTATACGGTCTGTGGAACCGACGGCAAGGGGCCAGGCGATGACGACGGATGCCGCGGCGCCCGCGCCCGCGTCGCAGACGCTCAGCCGCGGCATCCGGATCCTCGAGATCCTCGCCGACGCGCGGGGCCCGCTCACGATCGACGAGATCGCCCGGCGCCTCGCGGTGCACCGCGCGGTCGCCTACCGGCTGCTGCGCACCCTCGAAGACCACGGCCTGGCGGTCCGAGACGGCGGGGGCAGCATCCAGCTCGGCGCGCGCATGGCCGCCCTCGCGGCGGGCGTGGCGCACGACCTGCAGGCCGAGGCTCTCCCCGAGCTCACCGCCGTCGCGAACGAGCTGGGCCTGACATGCTTTCTCGTCGTCCTCGACCACGACGAATGCGTCACGCTCGTCAGCGTCGAGCCGCGGCACGCCGTGGCCTCCGTCGCGCAGCGGCCGGGCACGCGGCATCCGGTCACCGTCGGGGCCCCCGGCAAGGCGATCCTCTCGGCGCTCCCGCCGTCGTCGTGGCCGCGGGACGTCTCGCCGGAGCTCCGCAGCGAAGTGGCTGATGCCGCCGCGGGCGGCTTCGCCACCAGCCACGACGAGGTGATCCCCAGTCTCCGATCGGTGTCGGTTCCGCTCGTCGTGCACGGGCGCCCGCCGGCGGCGATCGCCGTGGTCTACGTCGCGAGCTCGCACGAGCCGGGGGAGATCGCCGCCCACCTGCGCCGGTCGGCCGGCGTGATCCGCGACGCGCTCGGCGGCTGAGCCACGCGCACCACGACTCGGCGCACCCGGGCGTGCGAGTGGCGACCGCCCCCGGGCGAGGGTAAGCTCGCCGCGTCCGGCCGCAGTTCGCCGGTGCTCGGAAAATGGGCACGCAGCCGCCCTCGTGGCGAGCGAGACACATACGGATCCTGTTCTTCCGTTCTCGTCTCGAGGAGTTCCATGCCCACCGTCTCCGCGCACGTCGCCGCCACCCTCGCCCGCCACATCGACCACGTCTTCGGCGTGATGGGCAACGGCAACGCCTACTTCCTCGACGCGCTCGAGCGTTCCACCGACGTCGGCTACACGGCCGTGCGGCACGAGGCCGGCGGCGTCGTCGCGGCGGATGCGTACCACCGCGCCGGCGGCGGCCTCGCGGCGGCGACCGCGACCTACGGGGCCGGCTTCACGAACACGCTGACCGCGCTGGCCGAGGCCGTGCAGGCGCACGTGCCGCTCGTCCTCGTCGTCGGCGACGAGCCGACCTCGGGTCCCCGCCCGTGGGACGTCGACCAGATCGCGCTGGCCTCCGCCGTCGGTGCGCGCACCTACACGGTCGGGCGGGCGGATGCCGCGGCCACGACCGTCATCGCCATAGAGCACGCGCTGACCTACCGGGTGCCGACGGTGCTCGCGATCCCGTACGACGTCGCCGCGCTCGACGCCGGGGCCGTGCCGGAGGCGCCCGAGCCGCGGATTCCCGGCCCGCTCGCCCCGCGCGGCCCGTTCGCGATGCAGGCGGTCCGCGACGTCGCGGCCGCGCTGGCCGGTGCGAAGCGCCCCTTCCTGCTCGCGGGCCACGGTGCCTGGATCGCCCGCGCGGGCGAGGCGCTCGGCGACCTGGCCGACGCCACCGGCGCCCTCACCGCCTCGACGGCCCTCGGACGCGGGATCTTCCCCTCGGGGCAGTTCGACCTCGGCGTGACCGGGGGCTTCGGGGCCGAGCGCGCGATGGAGCTCGTCGCCGAGGCCGACGTCGCCGTCGTGTTCGGCGCATCCCTCAATCAGTTCACGATGCGCTTCGGCGCGCTCTTCGCGCCCGGCACGCGCGTCTTCCAGGTAGACCTCGCCCCCGCCGCCACCCATCCGCATGTCGGGGGCTTCGTCCGGGGCGACGCCGCGGTGGTTGCCCGGGCGATCGCCGACGAGCTGACCGCGATCGGCGCCACCCCGAGCGGCTGGCGCGAGCGCGCCGACGTCGCGTCCGCGCGCGCGTACGAGCCGGGCGACGCCCTGGCCGCGGACGGGCGCCTCGACCCGCGCTCGGCCGGCGCCCGCATCGCCGAACTGCTGCCCGAGGACCGCGTGGTGGTCTCCGACGGCGGCCACTTCATCGGCTGGGCCAACATGTACTGGCCCGTCGCATCGCCCGATCGCAT
>DASUQB010000333.1:0-2334 GCA_036280835.1 Microbacterium sp.
TCACAGCACCTCGCTGAGGAATCGGCGGAGGCGGGGGGATTGGGGTCGGTCGAAGAGGTCGTCGGGGTGGCCGTGTTCGACGACTTGGCCTTCGTCCATGAAGACGACCTGGTCGGCGACCTTGCGGGCGAAGCCCATTTCGTGGGTGACGACGAGCATGGTCATGCCGCGTTGGGCGAGGCCGGCCATGAGGTTGAGTACGCCCTTGACCAGTTCCGGGTCGAGGGCGCTGGTGGCCTCGTCGAAGAGCATGACCTCGGGTTCCATGGCGAGGGCGCGGGCGATCGCGACGCGTTGCTGCTGTCCTCCGGACAGGTCGCGGGGGCGGTGGTCGGCGCGGTCGGCCAGGCCCACCTCGGTGAGGCGTTCGTGGGCGACCCGGTTCGCCTCGGCCTTGGAGAGGCGCTTGACGTTGCGGAGGGCGAGGGCGACGTTCTCGAGCGCGGTGTGGTCGGGGAACAGGTTGAAGTGCTGGAACACCAGCCCGATCCGGCGGCGCACCACGTCGGGCTTCTGCGCCAGGACGCTCTCGCCCGCGAGGAGCACGTCGCCGCGGCTGGGTTCGTGGAGTCGGTTCACGCCGCGCAGCAGCGTGGACTTGCCCGACCCGGACGGGCCGATGATGCAGGTGGTGGTGCCGGGCGCGACGGTCAGGGACACGTCGCGGAGGACTTCGATGTCGCCGTAGGCCATGGTCAGGCCCTGCAGTTCGAGGCTGGAGCCGGTGTAGAGGTGGCCGTCGGTGACGGGGACCGGGGAGGTGTAGGTCATGAGTTCTCTCCGTAGGTGAGCGAGACCGGCGTGGCCCGCTGCTCTTCGACCTCGTCGAGGCCGGACTTGGGCGGGGTGGGCTTGCGGCGTCCGGTGCGGAACCGGTCGTCGAAGTAGTTCACGAGGTGCGTGAGCGGCACCGTGATGACCAGGTAGAACAGGCCCGCCATCACCAGCGGCGACAGGTTGCCGGTCAGGACCGCGGCGTCCTGGCCGACCCGGAAGAGCTCGCGTTCGGACACGAGCAGGCCGAGGAAGTAGACCAGGCTGGAGTCCTTCACGATCGCGATGAACTGGTTCACCAGTGCCGGCAGGACCCGGCGCACGCCCTGCGGGACGACGACCAGGCGCATGGCGTTGCCGTAGCTCATGCCGAGCGCGCGGCACGCTTCGAGCTGGCCGCGGTCCACGGACTGGATGCCGGCGCGGAAGATCTCGCCGATGTACGCGGACGCGATCAGGCTCAGGGCGAGGATGCCCAGCGGGTACGGGGAGGGTCCGAAGACCTGCTGGCTGGCGCGGGCGAAGCCCTGGCCGATCAGCAGGATGGTCAGGATCGCGGGCAGGCCGCGGAAGATGTCGGTGTAGATCCGGGCGGGCACGCGCAGCCAGCGCGAGCGGGAGATGCCCATGATCGCGATGATCATGCCGAGCACGACGCCGATCACGGTCGCGGCGATCGAGATGACCAGGGTGTTCACGAGCCCGACGCCCAGCAGCTGCGGGAACACCTGCCACATCGCGTCGAAGTCGAGGAAGGTGGCGACGAGGTTGTCGAGCCAGTCCATGATGTGCTCCGTTGTTCAAAGAGGGGAATGGTCCGGTGCGGGCCGCGCGAGTGCTGTGGGCGGCCGATTCGAAGTGCGGAGATCCTGCGACGCGCCCGCACCGGAACATCGGCGAGCGGCTATTCGCCCTGCTCGCTCGAGGGCAGGTACTGGTCGGGCATCGGCGAGCCCGGGAACCACTTCTCGTGCAGTTCCTTCCAGGTGCCGTCCTCCATCGCGGCGGCGAGCGCCTCGTTCAGGGCGGCCTGGAACTCCGTGTTGCCCTTCGCGATCGCGAACCCGGCCGGTGCGTCGAAGGAGGGGATGTCGATCGCGTTCACGAGTCCGTACTGCTCGGCGTACTCCTTCGCGGCCTCGTAGTCCAGGAAGTGGGCGTCGATCGCGCCGCTGTTCACGGCCGAGATCGCGGCGTTGTTGTCGGGGAAGCGGACCAGCTCGGTCTCGGTAAAGTTCTTCACCGCGTACGCCTCCTGCAGCGTGCCCTGCACGACGCCGAGCCGCTTCCCGGCCAGGTCGTCCTCGCCGGCGATGTCCGCGTCGGGGCTGGCCATCACCGTGAGAAACCCGGCCAGGTAGCCGTCGGAGAAGTCGACCGTCTCCTTGCGCTCATCGGTGATGCCGATCGCGGACACGCCGACGTCGAACTGGCCGTTCGCAACTGCGGGCAGGATCGCCGAGAAGTCCTGACCGGTGAACACGACGTCGTCGATGCCGATGCGCTCCGCGACATCCGTGAACAACTCGATGTCGAAGCCGGTGAACTCGCCGTTCTCAT
>DASUQB010000334.1:0-16033 GCA_036280835.1 Microbacterium sp.
ATCGGTCATAGTCGGCTCCCAGGGTGGCGAGGTTTTCTTCGGACCAGTGCTCGGCGGTCCAGCGGAGGGTCAGCTCACCCAGCGGCTCGAGCTGCTCGAAGGAAAGGGCGGCGTGGCGGTAGAGCTCGAGCACCGACAGGAAGCGCGCGACGACGACCCCCGCCTCTGCGACACCGGCGATCAGCTCACGGAACGACAGCGACTCGCGCCCGCGCAGCAGGGTCACCACGATGGCCGCCTGCTCCCGGATGCTGATGAGGGGCGCGTGCAGGTGGTCGAGCCCGACGTGCGGGATCTCGCGCGGGGTCATCGCCAGCAGCGCGAGTGCGGCGAAGTCGTCGGGGGTGAGCGTCCACACGAGCTCGGGCACGCGCCGGCGGAACTTCTCCTCGAGCGGCACGGTGCGCGCGTGCCGGGTGTCCTCCGCACCGAGGCGCCGGGCGAACCAGGACGAGACGTCCTTGAACGCCCGGTACTGCAGCAGTCGGGCGAAGAGCAGGTCGCGCGCCTCGAGGAGCGCGACGGACTCCGCGTCGACCAGCTCCCCCTGGGGCAGCAGGCCTGCGACCTTCATGTCGAGCAGGGTGACGGCGACGACGAGGAATTCGGATGCCTGTTCCAGCTCCTCGTCCGGATCGAGGTCGCGCAGGTACGCGATGAACTCGTCCGTCACCTTGCTGAGCGAGACCTCGGTGATATCGAGCTCGTGCTTGGAGATCAGGTTGAGCAGCAGGTCGAACGGCCCGTCGAAGTTGGCGAGCGAGATCCGGAAGCCGGGTTCTGCGACCTCGGCCACGGGAGCGTCCGGCGCGGCGGGAGCCTCGTCAGGCGACGGCGCCACGGGCGACCAGCTCCCGCGCCAGCCGCAGGTAGGCCTGGGCGGCCGGATGCTCGGGCGCGAACTCGGTGATGGGCATGCCCGACACCGACGCATCGGGGAACTTGACCGTGCGCCCGATGACCGTCTCGAGCACGTCGTCGCCGAACGCATCGACCACGCGCTCCAGCACCTCGCGCGAGTGCAGCGTGCGCGGGTCGTACATCGTGGCGAGCACGCCGTCGAGAGTGATCGTGGGGTTCAGCCGATCGCGCACCTTGTCGATGGTCTCGATGAGCAGGGCGACGCCGCGGAGCGCGAAGAACTCGCACTCCAGCGGGATGACGACCCCGTGGCTCGCCGTCAGCGCGTTGACCGTCAGCAGACCGAGCGACGGCTGGCAGTCGATGAGGATGACGTCGTAGTCGGGCGCCACCTTGCGCAGCACGCGCGAGAGGATCGTCTCCCGGGCGACCTCGTTGACGAGGTGCACCTCGGCGGCCGACAGGTCGATGTTGGCGGGCAGGAGGTCGAGCCCGTCGACCCCGGTGGACACGATGATCTCGTGCGGGTCGCGCTTGCTGTCGAGCAGCAGGTCGTAGATCGTCGGCACGTCGTGCGTCTGGATGCCGAGCCCGGCCGACAGGGCGCCCTGCGGGTCGAAGTCGACCGCCAGCACCTTGCGCCCGTATTCGGCGAGCGCCGCGGCCAGGTTGATGGTCGTCGTCGTCTTGCCGACGCCGCCCTTCTGGTTGCAGAGCGAGATTATGCGTGCGGGCCCGTGGCCATCGAGAGGGGGCGGGGTGGGGAAGCCGTGGTACGGACGACCCGTCGGCCCCATCAGCTCTGCGCCGTCATTCGCCTTCGACGCTTTCGCCTTGCTCTTCGTCGCGCTGCCAGCCACCGACACTCCCACTTTCATTCCGCTTGCTCGATTCTAGCGACCGGTGCGGAGGAGCCGCGGAGCCTCGCGGCCAGGCGCCCGATGTCGGCGCCGCCGGTCATGACCCCCGGAGGGCGGTGATGGGCTCGATGCGGGCGGCGCGGCGGGCGGGCAGCCCACCGGCCGCCAGACCGACGACGGCACCGAGCAGCGCCGCGCCGATCGCCATCAGCGGATCGAGCACGGGCGTCCACTGCTGCGACAGCGAGAGCACGACGACGGCGAGCACTCCGAGCGATGACCCGATGAGCCCGCCGAGCAGGCCGATGATCACCGACTCGAGCATGAACTGCGCGGCGATTTGCCTCCGCCGTGCACCGAGCGCACGGCGCAGGCCGATCTCCCCCACCCGCTCCATCACCGACAGCGACGTGACGTTCGCGATCCCCAGGCCACCAGCGAGCAGCGCGATCGCGCCGAGGACCAGGAAGACCACGTTGACATCCGCCTGCACGTCGGCGCTCAGGTCGGAACGGGATGACGGCGCCACGACGTCGAAGTTCTCGGGGGCGTTCGGCTCGAGGGCGATCGGAGCCTGCCGGGCGATCTGCGGCCCCGCTCCCGGGGCGATGCGCACCTGCAGCTCCTCGGCCGCCGCCAGGTCGAAGTCCGTGCGGGCCGCGCCCATCGGCACGATCACCGCGTCCTTGAGGTCGGGCCGGCGCTGCATGTCGTCGACGACGCCGATCACGGCGTACGCGATGCCGCCGATGAAGATCGAGGGCTGCCGGTCGATCCGCACGATGCCCAGACGCTCGGCCGCGCGCGCCCCGAGCACGGCGACGCGGTCGCCTCGGTGGTCGTGTCCCGCGTCGAAGGAGCGGCCGGTGACGACCGCTCCCCGCACCGCGTCGAGCAGGCCGCCGGATGCCGCGATCAGGGGCGGCGGGGCCGTGCTCGCCGCCGACGGATCGTTGACGGGAACCGCCGTGATGGTGAGGTCGCCGAGGGCGACCTCGCCGATGAGCCCGGCGGCCTCGACACCGGCGAGGCGGTCGACGCGTTCGGGCGCATCCCAGGGCAGCCGCGCCGTGGCGACGCTCTGACCCGTCGCGGTGCGCGTGTCGCCCGGGCTGATCACGACCTGGGTGGCCGCCACCGCGTCGAACTGGCTGGCGATCTGGCGGGCCGCCGTCTGGGCGAACCCGATCGTCATGACGAGCGCGGCGATGCCGAGCACCGTGCCGAGCGTCGTCATCACGAGCCGCGCCGGTCGCCCGCCGATGCCCGCGATCGCTTCGACGACGAGGTCCTGGAATGTGAACCGGTCGCGCCGGGCGATCCGCCTCGCCAGCGGATGCCGGTCGGCTTCTTCATCGACCGCGCTCTTCCCGCGCCGGCGCCACGGCGGAAGCAGCGCGCGCATCCGGCCCGTCATGCCGCCTCGCTCAGTCGGCCGTCCGCGATCCGGATGGTGCGCGCGGCGCGCTCGGCGACCGCCCCATCGTGGGTGATGACGATGAGCGTGAGGCCGTCGGCATTGAGCTCCTCGAAGAGGCCCATGACCTCTCCGGACGTTGTGCCGTCGAGGTTTCCCGTCGGCTCGTCGGCCAGCAGCAGGCGGGGTCCGCTGACCACGGCCCGGGCTACCGCGACCCTCTGCTTCTCGCCACCGGAGAGCGTGCCCGGCAGGAAGTCGACGCGGTGGGTGAGGCCGACGCGGTCCAGCGCGCCCCGCGCCCGCGCCTCGCGCTCCTCCCGCGGGACCCCGCTGTACAGCATCGGCATCAGGACGTTGTCGAGCACGGAGCGCTGCGGCATGAGGTGGAACGCCTGGAAGACGAAGCCGATCGACGTGGCACGCACGGCGGCGCGGTCATCCTCGCTGAGCTCGGCGGTCAGTTCGCCCGACAGCCGGTACTCACCGACGCTCGGCCTGTCCAGCAGCCCGAGGATGTTCAGCATCGTCGACTTGCCGGAGCCGCTGGGACCCACGATCGAGAGGTAGTCGCCCGGCATCACGGTGAGATTGACGCCCTTCAGCGCCTGCACCTCGGGCGGGCCGACGAACGAGCGTGTCACGTCGCGCAGTTCGACCAGCGGTGGCGGGGTGTCCTCCGCAGGGTCCGTCATTGGCCGACCACGACCAGG
Source organism: Microbacterium sp. (assembly GCA_036280835.1). Classification (GTDB taxonomy): domain Bacteria; phylum Actinomycetota; class Actinomycetes; order Actinomycetales; family Microbacteriaceae; genus Microbacterium. The sequence goes on from DASUQB010000334.1 coordinate 3,852, forward strand.
TCGCCCTGAGCGAGCTCGTCGTCGACGGGCGCCACCTCCACGTAGCCCGCTGCTGCGAGGCCCGTCTCCACGACGACCAGCCGCGTCTCGGCATCCTTCCCGTCCTCGGGGTCGCCGACGACGATCTCGACGCGCGACTCCCCGCCGGGTCCGGCGGTGAGGGCGGCGAGCGGCACCGAGAGCACCTCGCCCTGGGTCGCCCCGACGGGGATCGTGACGCGGACGTTCTGGCCCTGCAGCGCCGAGATCTGCTCGGGCGTCAGCGGATCGGGCTGCAGCGTGAGCGACCAGCGCGATGACGGGGCCTCGCCGCCCTCGCCCGAGCCCGTTCCCGGCGGGTCGATCCTGGCCACGACCGCGCGATGCGGTGTGCCGTCGGGAAGCTCGAACGTCGCCTCGGCGCCGACCGCGAGCAGGCTCGCGTCGGCCTCGGCCGCCGAAGCCGTGACCTGCACATCGGCGCCGGACACCGTCATGGCCGCGCCGGAGAGGATCGCTCCGCGCTTCACGGTGACGTTGTCGACCCGTCGGGGCAGCTGCGTGAGGTAGAGCACCTCGCTCGCCGGCAGGTAGGACAGGCCCTCTTCCCGCGCCCTCTGAAGCCCTTCGGCCGCGGCATCGCGCTGGGCTCGCGCGGAGTCGAGGGCTGCCTGCTGCGCGCTCGTGTCGGGGGGCCGCGAGAGCTGCTCCCTGCGGAGGATGGCCAGGCCGACGGCATCCTGCATGTCGGCGATCTGATTCGGGTCGGCGGGCACCTGCGCCTGCGCCGTGGCCAGCTGCCGCTGGGCGCTGGAGATGGCGTTGTCGGCCTCGCGGATCTCGACGGGCGACGCCCCGCCGCTGGCGCGGTTCAGCTCTGCGCGGGCCGCCTGGATCGCCTGATCGGCCGAGCGGACGCCCTCCTCCGCGGCGCGCACGGCATCGGCCGAGCCCTCGACGGGGGCGGGCGCGGGGTAGCCGACCGCGTCGTACAGGGCGCCGACGGCGCCGGCCGCCGCGGCGTCGAAGACGTTGGAGTTCACGTCGCCGGCGTTGATGCCGACGGCGGCCATCGCCTGCTTGAACTGCAGCACGTCGGGACCGGAGACCCCGACGCGCAGCGTGCGGTAGGCGGGCAGCTCCCCGGGAAGCACGATGACCGGCCGGCCGACGACCTCGAGCGCGACCGCGAGCGGGCCGAAGACCGCACCGGCCTCCGGAACCTGTCCCGTCACGACGGCCGCGCCGCCGATATCGGCCGCGTCGATCGTCACCTCGACGGCATCCGCGTAGCCGACGTCGCCGCGGATGGTGACGTCGTTGCTCAGTTCGCCGAGCTCGACCGGCACCGTGATCAGCCCCGCCTCCGGCGCCTGCGCGTTCGCCGCGGCATCCGCCGGAGAGACGACGAAGCGACCGATCAGCAGCCCGCCGACGAGGCTCAGGACGGCGACGGATGCCACGATCCACAGCGTGCGGTTGCCGCGGAACACACGGCGCCACCCCGACACCCGGCTCATCGAGCCGGCCGCGGCGGCCTCCTCCTCGGCATCCGGCTGGGGCAGGAGCTCGTCGAAGCCCGTGGTCTCGCGGTCGTCGTCCCCCTGCACGTCCTCCCCTGGGGCGCTCGGGCTCACTTCCGCCCCTGCTCGGCGTCCGCCTTGAGGGCTTCGAGCTCCGCCTTGTGGTCGGCGATGAACTCCTCCTCGAGGGCGTACATGACCTTCGCCGCCTTCGCGCGGTAGTCGGTCTTCTCGCGGCACTCGAGGTCGAGCAGGGCCAGCGCGATCTCGCGCTCGCCGATCTCCTCGAGCTTCGGGTCGTTCTCGACGTACTCGGTCTGAGACTCGTAGTACTCGTTCATCTCGTCATGGATGGAGGTCTGCGCCTCCGCCTGAGCGGAGAATCCGCCTTCGCCGCCGTCGGCCATGCACTCCGCCCACGCGGCATCCAGCTCGCTCAGCTCCGGCGCGGTGGCCTGCGACTCCCAGAACGTCTGGAGCGCGTCCATCAGCGGCTTGTGCTCATCGAGCTGCATGGGGTCCTCGCCCTGCACCTCGTGGCTCGCCCACCCGTAGCAGCCCTGCTGCTCCCACGTGGTCGTGTACGAGCCGTCCTCCCCGAGCTCCTCCTCGGTCGGCTGCGGTCCCCACAGCGACTCGTAGTACGCGGCCTGCTCGGACTCGGAGAGCGCGGTGACGTAGTCCTGGTTGGGATCCTCGACGGGCTCCTCCTCGGCCTGCTCGTCCCGGCCCGGCCAGTTGACGGCGCCGTACCCGTACTGCGCGACCCACTCCTCGGACTCGGGGTCGTACTCATCGCTCGAGCCGAACGAGATGTTCTGCGTCTGCGGGATGTACTCGAACCCCTCCTCGGTCATGCACTCGGCGACGAGCTCCTCCGTCTTCTTGTTGTCCTCGATCGCCTTCTTCTCCCAGTCCTCCTCGTCTCCGCTCTGGCCGTAGACGGCCATCATGTACTTCGAGAGGGGCGAGTCGGCGGGGTCCGGGGCGCCATCGGCATCCGGACCCGCACCGCAGCCGGTGAGAACGAGTGCGAGGAGGGCGGCCGAAGCGAGCGCGGCGAAGGGGCGTGACACGGTGGGGGGACTCCGAATCGTCGAGTTTCATGCCCGGCTGCAGCGCCGGGTGCCCTCAGCCTAGGTGGACACTCCGCTCCGGTACATCATCCTCGAGGATGATCAGCGCGCTCTCGGGTGCGACGTCGCGTAGACGTCGCGCAGTGCGTCCACCGACACGTGCGTGTAGATCTGGGTGGTCGCCACCGACGCGTGCCCGAGCAGCTCCTGCACGACCCGCACATCCGCCCCGCCCTGCAGCAGGTGGGTCGCGAACGAGTGCCGCAGCGTGTGCGGAGAGACGTGCGCCGACAGGTGCGCGGCCTCGGCAGCTGCGCCGATGACGAGCCACGCGCTCTGCCGCGAGAGCGGTGCGCCGCGGGCTCCGAGGAAGAGCCGCGGCGTGGCGCGGCCCCTGGCCGAGAGCTCCGGCCGGGCGCGGGTCAGGTACGTCTCCACCGCCGCACGCGCGAAGGAGCCGACAGGGACGATGCGCTCCTTCGACCCCTTGCCCCGCAGCCGCACGACGTCGCCGTGCGAGAGGTCGTCGACGTCCAGCTGCACCACTTCGGAGACGCGCGCGCCGGTGGCGTACAGCAGCTCGAGCAGCGCCCGGTCCCGCAAGCCGATGAGGTCGTCGCCCGGGGCCTCCAGCAGCGCCTCGACCTGATCGATCGTCAGCGCCTTCGGCAGGCGGCGCGCGGCCTTAGGCGGCTTCAGCCTTCCCGAGGGGTCCTCGGTGTCGATGCCCTCGCGCACCAGGAAGCGGTGCAGTCCCCGCACCGACGACTGCAGGCGCGCGAGACTGGATGCCGCGGCCGGCGGCTCGGCCGAGGCACGCTCCGTCGCGAACGCGGCCACGAGCGCGGGCGTCACCGCCGCGGTGTCATCGACCCCCTGCGCGGTAAGCCACTCCGTGTAGCCGGAGAGGTCACGGCGGTACGCCGAGACGGTGTGCTCGGACAGGCCGCGCTCGATCGTGATGTGGCGCAGATAGGCGTCCACCGCCCGGTCCAGGCGCACGTCAGGCCGGTCTCATGTCAGGCGCGCCCCACGTCGATCGAGCCGCACGTCACCGGGAGCCGCACCTCAGCCCGCTGTCGCGCCGGCCGATGCGTCCGCCGTTCCGCGGCGCAGTCTCTCCGCTGCCGCGAGCACGCCCATGATGAGGATCGCATTGCGCATCCGGCCCTCGAGCACGGCGGTGACCGCATCCGCCAGCGGCATCCACTCGATCCGGATGTCGACTTCCTCTTCTTCCCGGGCGTGCACGTGGGGTGCCGCGGACAGGCCGGTGGCGAGGAACAGGTGCACGACCTCGTTGCTGCCCCCCGGCGTGGAGAAGACGCTGATCAGCGGCTCCCACTCCTCGGCGACGAGGTCGACCTCCTCGGCCAGCTCGCGCTTGGCCGTCTCGATCGGCGGCTCGCCCTCGACATCGAGCAGCCCGGCGGGCACCTCCCAGTCACGGTGACGGATCGGATGCCGGTACTGCTGGATCAGCAGCACCCGCTCGTCTTCGTCGAGAGCCACGATCGCCACGGCGCCCGTGTGGTCGACGTAGTCGCGCACCACCGTGTCGCCGTTGTACAGGAATTGGTCCGAGCGGATGTCCCAGACCCGGCCCTCGAACGCCAGGTCGGTCGAGGCGACCTCGACCTCGAGCGGCTCGTCGCGCAACCCCGCCGGCGCGTCGGGCGAGTCAGCCATTGGGCACGTCGAACAGCTCGCTGGAGCGGTGGCGGTCGACCGCCGCCGCCACCAGTCCGCGGAACAGCGGATGCGGGTCGGTCGGACGCGAGCGCAGCTCGGGGTGCGCCTGGGTGGCGATGTAGTACGGGTGGACGTCGCGCGGCAGCTCGACGTACTCGACCAGGTTGCGGTCGGGCGAGAGCCCCGAGAAGACGAGCCCGGCGGCGGAGAGGTCGTCGCGGTACGAGTTGTTGACCTCGTACCGGTGGCGGTGGCGCTCCGAGACCTGCGGGGCCCCGTACAGCTCGGCCGCCAGCGAACCCTCCGCGAGGTCTGCCGGGTACAGGCCGAGGCGCATCGTGCCGCCGAGGTCTCCCCCGGCGATGATGTCGACCTGCTCGGCCATGGTGGCGATGACGGGCGCCGCCGTGTCGGGGTCGAACTCGCTGGAGGACGCTCCCTCGAGGCCGGCGACGTGCCGGGCGTACTCGATCACCATGCACTGCAGGCCGAGGCACAGGCCGAGCGTCGGGATGCCCTGCTCGCGCGCGAACCGCAGCGCGCCGAGCTTGCCCTCGATGCCGCGGATGCCGAAGCCGCCGGGCACGCAGATGCCGTCGACGTCCGACAGCGCCTTGGCGGCGCCCTCCGGCGTCTCGCACAGGTCTGAGGGGATCCACCGGATCGCGACGTGCGTCTCCTGGGCGAAACCGCCGGCCTTGAGGGCCTCGGTGACCGAGAGGTAGGCATCGGGAAGATCGATGTACTTGCCGACCAGGCCGATCGTGACGTCGTGCTTCGGGTTGTGCACCGCCTTCAGCACCTTGCCCCAGCGGGTCCAGTCCACCTCCGCGGCCTTCGCGAGACCGAGCGAGCGCACGATGTAGGCGTCGAGGCCCTGCTCGTTCAGCATCGTCGGGATGTCGTAGATGCTCGGCACGTCGACCGCGTTGACCACGGCCTCCTCGTCGACGTCGCACATGAGCGCGATCTTGCGCTTGTTCGACTCGGTCACGGGCCGGTCGCTGCGCAGCACCAGCGCATCGGGCTGGATGCCGATGGAGCGCAGGGTCGCGACGGAGTGCTGCGTCGGCTTCGTCTTCTGCTCGCCCGAGGCGCCCATGAACGGCACGAGCGAGACGTGCACGAAGAAGACGTTCGCGCGACCGAGCTCGTGACGGATCTGGCGGGCCGACTCGATGAAGGGCTGCGACTCGATGTCGCCCACCGTTCCGCCGATCTCGGTGATGATGACGTCGGGCTGCGGGTCCTCGCTCGCCTGCAGCCGCATGCGGCGCTTGATCTCGTCCGTGATGTGCGGGATGACCTGAACGGTGTCGCCCAGGTACTCGCCCCGCCGCTCGCGCGCGATGACCTGGGAGTAGATCTGCCCCGTCGTGACGTTCGCCGCCTGGCTCAGGTCGATGTCGAGGAATCGCTCGTAGTGGCCGATGTCGAGGTCGGTCTCGGCCCCGTCGTCCGTCACGAACACCTCGCCGTGCTGGAAGGGATTCATCGTCCCGGGATCAACGTTGAGGTACGGGTCGAGCTTCTGCATGACGACGCGGAGACCGCGTGCCGTCAGCAGATTGCCGAGGCTTGCGGCCGTGAGGCCCTTGCCCAATGAAGAAACGACACCACCGGTCACGAAGATGTGCTTCGTCGTTGTGGTGCCGTTTTGAATGTCCGCGTCTGGAGTACCTGTCACGGGCTTTTATCCTATCAGCCGGCCGCTGTGCCAAGGCTGAGCAACTCGCGGGCATGGGTCAGCGCGGCATCGGAGTCGGCGAGACCCGACAGCAGCCGGGCCATCTCGGCCTCCCGGTCCGCCCCTTCGAGGCGGCGGACGCTCGACGCCGTGACGCTGCCGTCGCTCTGCTTCTGCACGCTCAGGTGGTTGGTCGCGAAGGCGGCCACCTGCGCGAGGTGCGTGACGGCGATGACCTGGGATGCCTCGGCCAGGCGGGCGAGGCGGCGCCCGACCTCGATCGCGGCGGCGCCGCCGATGCCGGCATCCACCTCGTCGAAGACGAACGTGGGCACGGGGTCGGTCGCGGCGATCACGACCTCGATCGCGAGCATCACCCGGCTCAGCTCACCTCCGGAGGCGCCCTTCGCGACCGGGCGCGGATCCGCTCCGGAGTGCGGGGCGAGCAGCACCGAGACGTCGTCCCGGCCGTGCACGGTCTCCGCTCCGGGTGCCACGGTGACCTCGAGGCGCGCATCCGGCATCGCCAGCGCGTGCAGCTCGTCCGTGACGGCTGCGGCGAGCCGGCCCGCAGCCTCGGCGCGCGCGTGGGTGAGGGCTGCCGCGCGTTCGTCCAGGGTGGATGCCGCGGCCTCGCGATCGGCCGTCAGCCGCTCGATGCGATCGTCGTCATCGTCGAGCTCGGCCAGACGCGCGGAGCCGGTCTCGAGCAGCGCGATCGCCGCGTCGAGCGATCCGTGCGCCCGCACCAGCGCGCCGAGCTCGGCCCGCCGGTCCTCCACGGCCGCGAGTTCGTGGGGGCCGGACTCGTCGAGGTCGGCGAGGTAGCCGCTGAGCTCGATCGCGACATCGGCCGCGCGGTACCCCAGCTCGGCCAGCTGCTCGGCGAGCGCCTCGAGGGCGGGATCACCCGCGCGCTCGAGGAGACGACGGGATTCGGCCAGGAGCCCCGACACGTCGGGCGCGTCCTCCTCGCTGGAGAGTGCTTCGCGGGCGGCCGCGGCCGCGACCCGGAGCTCCTCGGCGTTCCCCAGGCGCTCCGCGCGCGCGCCGAGGGCCTCGTCCTCGCCGGGCTGCGGCGCCACGTCCTCGATCTCCGCGATCGTCGCGCGCAGCTGCGCCGCCTCGGCCGCGCGGGCGTCGCGCTCCTGCGTGAGGGTCGTCAGCTCGTGGTCGATCGCCCGCCAGGCCTCGTATGCCGCCTGGTACTCCGTCAGGGCCGTCCGCACGGGCGGACCCCCGAAACGGTCGAGCGCCTCGCGCTGGGCGGCCGCGGAGCGGAGCCGCAGCTGATCCGACTGCCCGTGCACCACGACCAGTTCGTTCGCGAGGTCTGCGAGCACCCCGGCCGGGGCGGCTCGACCGCCGACGCTCGCCCTGCTCCGCCCCTCGCTGGTCAACGTGCGCGCCACGTACAGCTCGCCGCGGCCACCCCCGATCGGCTCGAGCTCTCCCCCGGCATCGCGCACGCGGTCGGCGACCGGGCCGTCTTCTCCCACGATCCACACGCCCTCGACCGCGGCCTGGTCGGCGCCCGAGCGCACGGCGCCCGAGTCTGCGCGCTGACCGAGCAGAAGGCCGAGGCCGGTGACGACCATCGTCTTGCCCGCCCCGGTCTCGCCGGTGATCGCGGTGAACCCCGGACCGATCCGGAGGACGGCCTCCGCGATCACCCCGAGATCGCGCAGACGCATCTCCTCGATCACGCGGGGCCTTCTGGAACGTGCGGGGCGCCGTTGCCCCCGCCGGCCGAGGTCTCCAGGGGCATTGTCTCGACGGGGGTGGCGGGTCCGCGCCAGCCCTCGACGGGCAGGCGGAACTTCCGCACCAGCCGGTCGGTGAAGGCGGCGGGATGCAGACGCGCAAGGCGCACGGAGAGGTCGGAGCGGCGCACCACCACGCGGGCGCCGGGCGGCAGGTCGTGCGAGCGGCGGCCGTCGCACCACAGGATGCCGGTGCCGTTGGTGCGCTCGAGCACCTCGATCGCGACGGAAGCCTCCGGCCCCACCACGAGCGGCTTCGCAAAGAGCGCGTGCGCGGACAGCGGAACGACGGCGATCGCCTCGACGGTCGGCCAGATGACCGGCCCGCCGGCAGAGAAGTTGTAGGCGGTGGAGCCGGTCGGGGTGGAGACGACGACACCGTCGCACCCGAACGTGGAAAGGGGCCGCCCGTCGATCTCGATGACGACCTCGAGCATCCGCTCGCGGCTGGCCTTCTCGACCGTCGCCTCGTTCAGGGCCCACGTCTCATACAGCACGTCGCCGCCGGCATCCTTCACCCGCACCGACAGCGCGAGCCGCTCCTCGACGCGGTAGTCCTTCGCGATGACGCGGTGCACCGCATCGTCCATGTCGTCGCGCTCGATCTCGGCGAGGAACCCGACGTGGCCCATGTTGATGCCCAGCACGGGTGCCGGACCGCCGCGCACCAGCTCTGCCGCACGCAGGATCGTGCCGTCGCCGCCGAGCACGATCGCCAGCTCGAGGTCGGCCACCGGGACGTCGATGCCCAGGGTGGCGACCGGGGGAACGCCGCCGGTTGCGGTGGCGAGCTCGTCGAGGTCATCCGCTGCCAGCACGGGCCGGGCTCCGGCGGTGTTGAGGGCGTCGATCACCCGCACGGCCGCCTCGACCGTGTCGTCGCGGCGCGCGTGCGCCACGACGAGGATGTTGCGTTCCGCATCGATCTTCACGGTGCTTCCCCTCCGTCCTCGCCCGCCAGTCGGTTCACGGTGCTCAACCATTCTGTCGGATTGGCTCCTCGCCCGGCCGCGATGCGGGCGAGGTACTCCCTGTTGCCGTGCGTTCCCGGCAACGGGGAGGAGACGACGCCGAGCACGCCGAACCCGACATCCCACGCCGACCACAGCACGGTCGCGACCGCATCGGCGCGCAGCGCCGGATCACTGACGAGCCCGCCCTTGACCGCTGTGCGCCCCACCTCGAACTGCGGTTTGACGAGCAGCACGATGTCGGCCTCCCGCGCCGCCGTCTCGCGCACCGCCGGCAGCACATGGGTGAGGGAGATGAAGGAGAGGTCGCCCGTGACGAGCGTCGGCGCGGCGATCACACCACTGGCCTCGGCGAGCGTGGCGGCCGTCATGTGCCGCACGTTGAATCCCTCCACGGAGATGACGCCGGGGTCGGCGGCGACGGATGCCGCGAGCTGGCCGTGCCCGACATCCACCGCGATCACCGGATCGGCGCCGCGTTCGCGCAGCACCTGCGTGAAGCCGCCCGTGGAGGCGCCCATGTCGAGCGCGACGCGGCCCGACACCTCGATCTCGAATGCGTCGAGCGCGGCGATCAGCTTGTGCGCGGCCCTGCTCACGTAGTGATCCGTGCTCGCGACGGCCAGGTCGGCGTCGTCGGCCACGCGCACCGACGCCTTCACCACCGGTCGCCCGTCGACGGTGACCAGGCCATCCGCGATGAGGGTCGCGGCGTGCGTCCGGGAGCGTGCGAGCCCCCGAGCAGCCAGGGCGGCGTCCAGCCGCTCCATCAAGCGCGCTCGTCCGCCGGGGCGGACTCCAGGCGCTTCGCCAGCTCTTCGTGGACGCTCGCGTAGGCAGCGGCGCGCGTGGCCAGCGGCTGCTCTTCGATCACGCGCAGGCGACTGACGAGCTCCGCCTCCGCTCGCCCGCCATCAGAGGGGTAGGCGGACACGTCCACCTCACCCGCGACGGAGTCCTCGGGCGCGGCGATGACCTTGGGCGTTGCGGGATCGCTCACGCCCTCAGGATACGCGCCTACGGCCGATGGAACGGGTCGGCGTACAGGCGTTCCGGAACGCGGAAGCCGTAGATCGCCCGGCCCGAGTCCCAGATCGCCTTCGCGCCCGCGCGCAGCAGGTCGATCTGACTGTCGCCCTCCGACACGATCCGGATGTCGGCGCCGTCGATCCGGACGGTGGCCCGGCCGACGGTCACACTGCTGCCCCGCACGACCGGCTCCGGGTAGGGCTGGTCCAGTTCGCGCAGATCGCCGAGCACGAACGTCGGCTGCGACCCGGCCGGTGCGGCAAGAACCTGTTTGGGCCGGTCGATGCCGGTCAGGACGAGGGCGGACGGGATGCCGGCGCGGTTGGCGCCGAGGATGTCGGTGTCGAGCCGGTCGCCGAGAAAGAGCGGATGCTGCGCGCCGAAGCGCGCGACGGCTTCCTCGAAGATCGGCGTCTCGGGCTTGCCGGCCACCGTCGCGAGTCGCCCGACCGCCGTGTGGACCGCGGAGACGAGGGTGCCGTTGCCCGGCGCGATCCCGCGCGCCTGCGGGATCGTCCAGTCGGTGTTGGTCGCGATCCAGGGGATGCCACCCTCCTCCTCCGGAACCTTGAGGGCATAGGCGGCCTCCGCGAGCTGCGCCCACCCGACCTCGGGCGCGAAGCCCTGCACGACGGCGGCGGGGTCGTCCTCCGCGCTTCGCGTGACGGCGAAGCCGGCCTTCTCGACCTCGACGACGAGGCCTTCGCCACCCACCACGAGCACGGTGCTGCCCGGCGCGATGCGCGTCGCGAGCAGCCGCATGGCCGCCTGCGGGCTGGTCACGACGTCCTCGGGCCGCACGTCCAGCCCGAGTTCACGCAGGTGACCGGCCACCGAGGCGTCCGTGCGCGAGGCGTTGTTCGTGATGTAGCCGAGCCGGCGCGTCGCGCCCGCCGCGTTCAAACTGTCGACGGCATGGGGCAGCGCCCCGGGGCCCGCGTACACCACGCCATCCAGATCGGCGAGAACGGCGTCCACACCGTCGAGGGGCGTCGCGGACGCGCCGCGGCGACCGAAGAGGGGCATCAGGCGCGATCCCCCGATTGGCCGTCGGGCCGCTCGGTGCTGTCGTCGGCCGGAGCGAGCGGCGCTTCGGGCTCGGCGTCGCCGTCAGTCCCATCGGGGGCCGCGTCGAGCGCGTCCTGCTCCTCGTGGACGGAGTCGTCCTCATCGCCGGCGGCATCGTGGCCGTGGACGTCGAGGGATTCGTGCGAGTGGTGCTCTTCGCTCGCGTCCTTGCCGGTCTCCTCGCCGGCGTCCGCGTCGGCACCAGGGTGGGAGGAGCTCTCAGGCTCGGCGTCGTCTACGTCCTCGACGATCTCCTCGTCGGAGTGCTCCTCGTCGAGTTGCTCCTCGAGGACCTCCTCCACGAGGACGAACTCGTCCGCACCCTGCAGGTCATCGGTCCCGCGCAGCGCCTCGGCGGCGATGTCGGCCCGGCGTCGCCATTCGGCTGCCTCGTCGGCTCGGTCGAGTTCCTCGAGCACGGTCGCACGTGCCGCGAACAGCGCCGGGCTCCACTCGAAAGCGCGATCGGGATTCAGCTCCGGGATGTCGAGCTCGTGCAGCGAGCGTTCCGTCTGCCCGAGATCCAGCCGTGCGCCCGACATCGCGATCGCGAGTTCGACGCGGACGGCGGTGTCGAGCGCGGAACGGTCCACCGCACGACCGACTTCGAGGGCGCGGTCCGGGCGGCCGATTCCCCGTTCGCTGTCCACCATGAGCGCGATCTGATCGTCCTTGCCGGAGATGCGGCGGTAGGTGCGCAGCTCCCGAAGGGCCAGCGCGTAGTCGCCGGTCGCGTATGCGGTGATGGCGAGCGTCTCGCGGACGACGGCGATCCGGCCGGCGCGGCGCGCGGCGGACAGCGCGTGCTGGTGAGCCAGCTCGGGGTCCTCCTCGATGAGCGTGGAGGCCATCGCCATGTGGCGCGCGACCATCTCCGCGTTCTCCTTGCTCAGGGTCTTGAGCTCGTTGCGGGCACTGGGGTGCAGGTCCTGAGGCGTGACGTCATCGGGGATGAACGGATCGTCGTGGCGCGGGCGGACCGAGCGGATTTCGTCCTCGCGCGGGTCGCGCGCCGGCCGATCGCTGCCCCCGCGCTGGGGGTACGGCTTCCGGGACCCGCCGTCGCGCGGCGGGTACGACTTACGCTCACCATCGCGAGGCGGGTACGACTTCCGGTCACCATCACGCGGGGCATAAGGCTTACGCTCACCATCGCGCGGCGGGTACGACTTACGGTCACCATCACGAGGGGAGTAAGGCTTCCGGTCGCCATCACGAGGGGAGTAAGTCTTCCGGTCACCATCACGCGGCGGGTACGACTTACGCTCACCATCACGCGGCGCGTACGTCTTCCGGTCACCATCACGAGGGGCATAAGTCTTCCGCTCACCATCGCGAGGCGGGTACGACTTACGGTCACCATCACGAGGGGCATAAGGCTTCCGCTCACCATC
>DASUQB010000335.1:0-7642 GCA_036280835.1 Microbacterium sp.
CGGCCGGTTCCGCCGGCTAGGACGACGGGCGCTTCAGCAGCTCGGCGAGCCGCTCCAGCTGCGACGCATCCTCGAGCGCCGAGCCGACCGCGGCGACCTTCACACCCGCGGCCAGGAAGTCGCCGGCGTTGCTCGCATCGAGCCCGCCCGTCGCGACGAAGCGCACCTCGGGGAACGGCCCGCGAATGTGCCGGAACCAGTCCACCCCGAGCCACTGCGCGGGGAACGCCTTCAGCCACGTGAGTCCGAGGGAGCGGGCGATCTGCACCTCGCTGGGTGTCGCGACGCCGGGAAGCACCGGGATGCCGGCATCCTGAGCCGCCCGCACGATCGCGGGGTCGAGCCCGGGCGAGTCGAGGTCGCGCGCGCCGGCGCGCACGGCCACCCCGAGCTGGTCGGCCGAGACGATGGTGCCGGCACCCACGACTTTGCCGCGCTCGGCCGCCAGGCCGGCGACCTCGCGCAGCGCGAGCTCATCCTCCGGGGTCTGCAGCGGAAGCTCCACCGAGTCGATGCCGAGGTCCCACGCGGTCGTCGCGAGCGCGACCGAGCGCTCGACGCCCATCCCGCGCAGGATCGCCATCAGCGGGGCCCCCGCGAACGCCTCGTCGAACCACGCCGCCATGTCGTCGGTCATGTGCCGATCCTTTCGTCGATGAAGTCGCCCGTCGTGCCGAGCGTGAGGGCGGCCCGGCGGTGTCCCGCCCTGAGCCGCTCGTCGAGCGGTGCCCCGTCGAGCGCGGCCGCGAGGTAGCCGCCGGCGAAGGCATCGCCCGCTCCCACCACGTCCACCACCTCGACGCGGAGCGAGGGCTCGAAGAGCTCGGCGTCGCCGTGGAAGGCAGTGGCCCCGACGTCGCCGTCCTTGACCACGAGCTCCGGGACCCCGGGCAGCAGAGCCCGCACGTCTTCCGCCAGGGCGGTGCCCCAGAGCGTCTCGGCCTCGTCACGGCCGACGAACACGATGTCGGCGCGCCGCGCCAGGCCTTCGAGCACGGAGGCGGCGGTCTCGGCATCCCACAGGGCGCGCCGGTCGTTCACGTCGAAGCTGACCCGCACGCCCGCCGCGCGAGCGCGCTCCATCGCGACGTCGAGGAACGCCGCGGCGGACGCCGAGATCGCTGCCGTGATGCCCGACACGTGCAGGATGCCGATGCCGGCGAACTCCAGCGCATCGGCGTCGGCGGGCGAGAGGTGCGACGCCGCCGAGCCGGAGCGGTAGTAGAGCACGCCGTTGCCCGGATCCTTGAAGTACACCCCGGTGCGGTGATCCCCGTCGAAGACGACGGTCGAGACATCCACCGCCCTGCGCGCCAATTGCGCCGCCACCCGGCGCCCGAGGGCATCGTCGCCGAGGCGGCTGAACCACCGCGCTCCGAGCCCCAGTGCCGCCACGTGCGCCGCGACGTTGGACTCCGCTCCCCCGGCGTCGATGTGGAAGTCCTCAGCGTCGGTGAGCCGCACGCCGGTCGACGGGGTGACGAGCGCCATCGTCTCACCGACGGCGAGCAGACCCGGTCGCTCGCCCTGTGCCTCGCGCGCCATACCGATCACCGTAGGTCGGTGACGGGTGCCGCGTCCATGTCGTCGAAGGCCTGGTTCTCGCCGGCCATCGCCCAGACGAACGAGTAGGCGGCGGTCCCGACGCCCGAGTGCAGCGACCAGCTCGGCGAGATGACCGCCTGGCGGTCGCCCACGACGAGGTGGCGGGTCTCGGTGCGCTCCCCGAGCAGGTGGATGACGCGGGCGTCCTCTGGCACGTCGAAGTAGAGGTAGCACTCCGTGCGGCGGTCGTGGGTGTGCGCCGGCATCGTGTTCCACATCGAGCCGGGGTGCAGCTCGGTGACACCCATCACGATCTGGCAGGACCGCACGCCGTTCTCGTGGATGTACTGGTTGAGCGTGCGGCGGTTCGACGTGAGCTGGTCGCCGAGCTCGCGGACCGTGCCCTCGCCGGGGGAGACGAGCGCGGAGGGATAGGTCGTGTGCGCGGGCGCCGAGAAGAGGTAGAACTGAGCGCCGGCCCCGTCGGCGTCGGCGAAGGTGACCGTGCGGATGCCGCGGCCGAGGTACAGGCAGGCCCCCTTGACGAGCGTGTAGACCTCGCCGTCGGCGGTCACCGTGCCGGTGCCTCCGACGTTGATGATGCCCACCTCGCGGTGCTCGAGGAAGTAGTCGCTGCGGATCTCGGGATACCCCGTCAGGGCGAGCTCCGCGCCCGCGGGCACGGCGCCGCCGAGCACGATCCGGTCGTGATGCGTGTACGTCACGCGGATCTCTCCGGCGGCGAAGAGCTCGGGCACGAGGAAGGTCTCGCGGAGGTCGTCGGTGCTCATGCCCGGGATCTGGGCGGGGTTGGTCGCGTAGCGCTGTTCCATGGTTTCGCTCCTGTCGTATCGAGTGGGTTCTCAGCGCACGAGCCAGCCGCCGTCGACCGGGACGACGGCCCCGGTGACGTAGGCGGCCGCATCGGACGCGAGGAAGACGAAGATGCCCTGCAGGTCGGCGGGGGTGCCCCACCGTCCGGCCGGGATGCGGGCGACGATGGAGCGCTCGCGATCGGTGTCGGCGCGCAGCGCGGCCGTGTTGTCGGTCGCCATGTAGCCCGGCGCGACCGCGTTGACTGTCACCCCGGAGGCTGCCCATTCGTTGGCCAGCGCCTTCGTGAGCCCCGCGACGGCGTGCTTGGACGCCGCGTACGCGGGCACGAGGATGCCGCCCTGGAACGACAGCATCGAGGCGACGTTGATGATGCGGCCCGAGCCCTGCGCGATCATGTGGCGGCCCGCGGCCTGGGAGACGTGGAAGACGGCGTCGAGGTTGACGGCGAGCACGTCGTTCCAGTCGGACGCCGCGTAGTCGACGGCCGGCGCGCGGCGGATCGTGCCGGCGTTGTTCACGAGGATGTCGAGGCCGCCGAGGGTCTGGACCACCTCGTCCACCGCTGAGGTGAGCTCTTCGGGCGTGGCGTTCACGAAGTCGCGGTGCAGGGACACGACCCGCCGCCCGAGCGCCTCGATCCGCGCGGCCGTCTCACTCGCGTCGCCGCGGTCGAGCAGCGCGACATCCGCCCCCGCCTCGGCGAGCGCGACGGCCGCGCCCTGACCGAGGCCGCGGCTCGTGCCGGTGACGAGCGCGACCTTTCCATCGAGGCGGAACGTGTCGAGAATCATGGCTGTCCTCCGGGGCCGATGAAGGTGGTGGTGAGCTCGCCGAGGCCGGTGACGCGCACCGTGACGGCGTCGCCGTGCGCGAGCGGCCGGTGGTCCGCGAGCGCCTCCGGGAGCTTCTGCGGCGTGCCCGACGAGATCACATCGCCGGGCTCGAGCGTCATCACCCGGCTGAGGTAGTGCACGAGGAAGGGCACCGAGAACACCATCGTCGAGGTGCTCTGCGAGACCGTCACGATCCCGTCGCGCTCCACCTCGAGGAGGAGGGTGTGCGGGTCGGCGATCTCGTCGGCGGTGACGATCGCCGGGCCCAGCGGGCCGAAGCCGTCGAAGCACTTGCCGAGCTCCCACTGGCTCGACCGGCTCTGCCAGTCCCGGGCGGAGACGTCGTTGAAGAGCGTGTAGCCGGCGACGTGGTCCATCGCGTCCTCGAGCGGCACCTCGTGCGCCCGGCGGCCGATGACGATCGCGATCTCGCCCTCGTAGTCGACGTCGGCGCTCGCGGTGGGCAGCGGCACGGGGTCATCCGGTCCGGTCAGCACGTTGGGCGTCTTGACGAAGACGTCCGGGTACTCAGGGTCGGGCGCCGAGACGTCGGCGCCATCGGGCACGTGGCCGCGGTAGTTGTAGCCGAGGCAGAGGATCTTGCCGGGGCGCACGGGCGGTCGCAGGGTCGCGCCGGCCGCGAGGGGAAGGGCGGATGCCTCGTCCGCGGTCAGTCCCGCGATCGTCGCGCGCGCGTCGGCGAGCGCCGCGGGGTCCGCGAGCACGTCCTCGAGCCGTTCGGCAGGCAGTTCGAGCAGGCGATCCCCTGCGTCCGATGACACGAGAGCGCCCGGCCGGTCACCGTCCGGCGCGGCGAAGGTCACCAGGCGCACGAGCGCACCCCCGTCGCGTCGCCGCTCACCAGGACGGCCGCCAGCCGGGGATCGCCGCTCGGGTCAGCGCCTCGAGGTAGTAGTAGTCGCCCCACAGAGTGCCCTCGTCGACCCCGACGTTCTTCGGCAGGTCGTAGACACCGTGCAGCAGCAGCGCGTCGGCGTCCTCGGGCTGGTCGGGCGTGCAGTGCTCGATGAGCGCTCCGAGGATGTCGTGGGCGGCCGTGAGCGCGCGCTCGGCGCGCACAGGGTCGGTCTCGATCGAGGCGAGCTCGAAGAACCCGCAGACCGCGATCGCCGCCGCCGAACTGTCACGGGGCGCGTCGCTGCCGTCGGTGTAGACGAGATCCCAGTACGGGACGAGGTCCGCCGGCAGGTGTGCCAGGAAGTAGTCGGCGCAGCGCCACGCGGCATCCAGCAGCCGATCATCGCCCGTCACGCGGTGATTCAGGGCGAAGCCGTAGATGCCCCACGCCTGCCCGCGCGCCCAGCACGAGTCGTCGTGGGCGCCCTGCTCGGTGGCGCCCCGCAGCGGTTCGCCCGTCTCGACATCCCAGTAGAAGGTGTGGAAGGTGGAGTCGTCCTCGCGCAGGATGTGCTCCCGCAGCTGGGTGGTGTGCCGGCGCACGGCGTCGGCGAATCTCGCCTCGCCGGTCTGCTCGCCCGCCCACGCCAGCAGGGGCATGTTCATGAGGCTGTCGATGATCGTGCGACCGCTCTGCGCGGGGTCCGACAGGTCGCCCCACGCCTGGATGATGCCGGCGGGCTCGAGGAAGCGGCGCATGAGGTGATCCGCGGCGAGCAGTCCGGCATCCCTGGCGTCCTCGTCGCCGAGCAGCCGCCACGCGGCGACCGACGAGAGGCTGTAGAGGAACCCGAGGTCGTGCGTGTCGAGGTCCTCGCCCGCGCGCACGCGGCGCGCGAAGTCGGCCGCGTGGCGGGCCGCGGCATCCCGGAACACGACGTCTCCGGTGTGCTGCCACGCGAGCCACTGCGTGCCCGGCCAGAAGCTCGTCGTCCAGCCGCGGTTGCCCCCCTCGGGGATGCCTCCGGCCGCGGGGCGGAGCGGGTAGCGGCCGTCGGTGGTCGTGTCGTCGGGGTAGCTGTCGCCGAACGCGGGGATGTTGCGCCGCACGGTCTCGAGTGCCGCGGCGACCGCGCGTTCGACGGTGCGAGCGGAGGTGCCCTGGGCGGGCGGGGTGGACGTCATGGAGGAGATTCCTTCGTGGAATGCGGCTGGGAGCGGAACGGCCGGGACGACGACGGCCGTCAGGCCGCCGCCTCGCCGGTCTCGAGCACGGGTCGGAGGGTGTACCGGCTGTTGGCCCACGCGAGATAGAGGGCCGGGGCGGCGGTGAGCCCCAGGGCGATGGCGGGCATCGACGTGAACAGCGTGAGCTGCGTGGCCAGGACGAGCAGCGACACCGCCGTCAGGTACCAGCGCCGCACGCTCAGGTACAGGCTGGCCCTCAGCACGTCGCGCAGCCGCGCCTTCGGCTCCTCGGCGATCGCGACGAGGCCCACCAGGGTCACGGCGAGGGCGACGAGCGCGATCACGGCGAGCAGCGGCACCACCACGACGCTGATGTCCATCGCCGATACCGCCCGCACGTCGACGAGCAGCACCACCAGCAGCGCGGAGGTCATCGCGCCCAGCGCGAGCGACTTGCGCCACACCGCGCGCCACGCGGCGAAGAACGCCCGCGCGACCTGCGTGCCACCCCGCGAGTGATCGCGGAACACCGTGAACGCGGCGGCGACCGACGGCGCGCACAGCGGAGCCGCCACCGCGAGGAGCGGCCATGAGGTCGCGGGGTCGGTCGTGACGAGCAGCACCACCAGGGGCAGGCAGCCCACCAGCAGAAGCGCGTTCGTCATGAGGCCGAGGTAGACGACGGCGAAGACCGTCGCGTAGGTGCTGTGCGAGATGCGCTTCACGACCTCAGCCCTTCATCCCGCTGGTCGCCAGGCCCTCGACGAAGTACTTCTGCCCGAGCATGAAGATGATCGCGATCGGCAGCACGGAGATGGTGAGGCCGGCGAACAGCAGGGCGTAGTTGGTGTCGTAGAGGTTGCTGACGAAGCTCTTGAGCCCGAGCTGGATGGTCCAGAGGTCGGGGTTGCGCAGGTAGATGAGCGGGCCGAGGTAGTCGTTCCACGTGTTCACGAACGTCAGCAGCGTGAGGCTCGCGAGGGCGGGGATCGACAGGGGCAGCATGATGCGGCGCCAGATGCCGTACTCGCTGAGGCCGTCGAGGCGGGCGGCCTCCGACAGCTCCTCGGGGATCGTCTCGTAGTACTGCTTCATCAGGAACACCCCGAACGCCCCGAACGCCTGCAGCAGGATGATGGCCCACAGCGTGTTCGAGAGCTTCGCATTGGAGAGCAGGATGAACTGCGGGATCATGTACGACTGCCACGGCACGGCGATCGTGCCGATGTAGACGAGGAACAGCACGTCGCGACCCGGGAAGCGGATGCGGGCGAAGCCGTAGGCCGCGAACGACCCGGTGAGCACCTGCAGGAAGGTCACCACGACCGCGAGGAACAGCGTGTTGCGGATCCAGACGAGCATGTTCGACTGCGACCAGATCTCGACGTAGTTGCTCCACACGAAGGTCTCGGGGATCCACGTCACCGGGACGGAGAACACCTCGTTCGCCGACTTGAGCGAGCTCATCACCATCCAGAAGAAGGGCATGAGCAGGCCGATGGCGAAGATCACCAGCAGCACGTAGCCGAAGGCGCGGCCGACGCGCTTCGAGGGCGAGTTGTCCCGATTGCGCAGTTCGGTCTCGGGGTGTTCGGCGAGCTTGCGCAGAGCGTTGCGGTCTTCGGCCGGAACCAGGAGGTCGGTCATCACACGCTCCTCTTCTTGTTGATCAGGAACTGCACGATCGTGACGATGATGCACATGAAGAACAGGGCGACGGCGGCCGCGGAGGCGTAGCCGAACTGGCTCTCTTCGAAGCCCTTGCGGTAGATGAACTGCGACATCACGAGGGTCGCCTGGCCGGGTCCGCCGTCGGTCATGACGAGGATCAGGTCGAAGATCTTGAACGAGTTGATCGTCAGCATCACGGTGACGAAGAACATCGTCGGTCGCAGGCAGGGCAGCGTGACGTTGAAGAAGCGCTGGATGACGTTGGCGCCGTCCACGCGGGCGGCTTCGTGCAGCTCGCGGGGCACCGTCTGGAGCCCGGCGAGGAACAGGATCATGTAGTACCCCATGTCGCGCCACGTGCTGACGATGACGACGGCGGGCATCGCCCACTCGGTCGAGGTGAGCCAGCCGGGGGGATTCTCGATGCCGATGAAGCGGAGCATCTGGTTGATGGGCCCGTAGTCGGGGCTGAAGAGCAGGTTCCACACCACCGCGATCGCGACGATCGACGTGATGTAGGGGAAGAAGGCCGCGGTGCGGAAGAACGCGACGCCGCGCAGCTTGTTGTTGAGCAGCAGCGCCAGGCCGAGCGACACGATGATCGTCAGCGGGATGTGCAGCACCGAGTAGTAGAGGGTGTTGACCACCGAGATGCGGAAGCTGCCGTCGCCGAGCAGCCGCTCGAAGTTGGCGAAGCCGACCCAGTCGGC
>DASUQB010000336.1:0-2077 GCA_036280835.1 Microbacterium sp.
CATGCGTGCCGGACGCGGTCCCTGCCCGAGCGGCAGCCGCATGCGGGGCGCGGGTGACGGTCGTCGGCGAGGGTCACGGGTGACCGTCGTCGGCGACGGTCGCGGGTGACGGTCGCGGGTGACCGTCGCGGTCGACGGCCTCGATGCCGTCTTGCCCACTTCGCCCTGAGCCGAAAACAGGAGATTGGCGCACCCCCAGGACGATTCGGCCCGAAACGGCCTGATTTCGCACACATCTCCTGTATTCGCGCTCATCGCCGTCGCAGACGAACGTTGCGGAGCGGCCCGGACGTCAGCGACGGGCGGATGCCGCGGCCAGCCCCCGGTTGATCTGTCGCGCCCAGAGCGGTCCGCGGTAGAGGAAGGCGGTGTAGCCCTGCACGAGGGTGGCGCCGGCATCCAGCCGCTCGCGCACGTCGCCGGCGGTCTCCACCCCTCCGACGGAGACCACGCAGAACTCGGCCGGCACCGACCGGCGGATCACGCGCAGCACCTCGAGCGACCGCCGCTTCAGCGGGGCCCCGGACAGGCCGCCGTCACCGGCCGCGGCGACGACCGCGGGATCGGTCAGCAGTCCCTCGCGGGAGATGGTCGTGTTCGTGGCGATGATGCCCGCGAGGCCCAGCTGCACCGCGAGGCGGGCGATGGCCTCGACCTCATCGTCGGCCAGATCGGGGGCGATCTTCACCAGCATCGGAGTCGTGCCCGCGGCATCCCGCACCGCCTTCAGCAGGGGCGCGAGCGTCTCGACGGCCTGAAGCCCGCGGAGCCCGGGCGTGTTCGGCGATGACACGTTGACCGCCAGGTAGTCCGCGAGCGGGGCCAGCAGCGTGGCGCTGCGGACGTAGTCCGACGTGGCGTCCGCGACATCCACGACCCGGCTCTTGCCGATGTTCACGCCCACGATCGTGCGCGGCCTCCGCGCCCGCAGGTGCCGGAGGCGCGGTTCCGCGGCGTCGGCTCCGCGATTGTTGAAGCCCATCCTGTTGATGACCGCGCGGTCGGGCACGAGGCGGAAGAGCCGGGGCTTCGGATTCCCCTCCTGTGCGATCGCGGTGACCGTGCCCACCTCGACGTGGCCGAAGCCCAGTGCGCCGAGCCCGCGCACCCCGACGACGTTCTTGTCGAAGCCGGCCGCGACGCCGAACGGCGAGTCGAACGTCAGCCCGAGCGCCGTCGTCGCAAGCGACGGATCGGGCTTCGACAGCGCGCGCGTGATCGGGGCGAACGGCCACGCGCCGAGGACGCGGATCACCGCCATGCCCGCGTGGTGGGCGAATTCGGGATCGAGGCGCGAGAGGACCGTGCGGAAGAAGAAGGGATACATCACTCCCAGGCTACCGGCGGGGCCGTCGAGGTCCGCGCCGCCTCCGCGGGCGCCGGGTCAGGCGTGGTCTGCGCGCAGGTCGCGGATCGACGCCTCGAAGTCCTCGAGCGAGTCGAAGGCCTGGTACACGCTCGCGAACCGCAGGTAGGCGACCTCGTCGAGCTCGCGCAGCGGCCCCAGGATCGCGAGGCCGATCTCGTTCGTGTCGATCTGCGAGGAGCCGGTCTGACGCACAGCCTCCTCGACCTTCTGGGCGAGCACCGCGAGGTCGGCCTCCGTGACGGGCCGGCCCTGGCAGGCCTTGCGCACGCCCGACATGACCTTCTCGCGGCTGAACGGCTCGATCACGCCCGAGCGCTTGATGACGTTCAGGTGCGCGGTCTCGATCGTCGAGAACCGGCCCCCGCACTCCGGGCACTGCCGGCGACGACGGATCGAGAGGCCGTCATCGCTCGTGCGCGAGTCGATGACGCGAGAGTCGGGGTGACGGCAGAAGGGGCAGTGCATGGCGTGGACAGACTACGGCATCCGCCTCAGAGCGGCTGCGCCGGAAAGCGCGCGGCGACGGCCTCGCCGTGTGCGGGCAGGGCCTCGGCCTCGGACAGCGCGACGATGCCCCCGGCGACCTGGCGCAGCGCCTTGCGATCGTACTCGATGACCTGCTGCGGGCGCAGGAACGTGAACGCGCCGAGGCCCGACGCGTAGCGCGCCTGGCCGCCGGTCGGCAGCACGTGGTTGCTCCCCGCCAGG
>DASUQB010000337.1:0-8669 GCA_036280835.1 Microbacterium sp.
AGCGGCCTCGAGGATCCGATCCGCTGCGACTTCCGCACCCGGGGGAGCGGAGCGCAGTCGCGCAGCGGTGGCCTGCGCGCGCTCCCGAAAGGTCGGGTTCTCCAGCAGCGCGCCCACCTCACGGCGGATGGTCGCGGGATCGCTGCGAGCCGAGATTCGCCGCCCGAGCCCCGCTCCCGCCAGCACGTCCCCGACGAGAGCCTGGTCGGCCGTGGGATTGAGCGGCATCACGAGCAGCGGAATCCCGTACGCGAGGGCCTTCATCGTCGTGGAGTGCCCACCGTGCCCGATCACGAGCGCCGCTCCCGGAAGCACCTCGGCGTGCGACACGTAGCCACGGACTTCCACGTTCGGCGCCGCCGGCGCGGGAGTTCCCAGGTCGAACCCCCCGGTCGTGACGACGGCTTCGACGGGAAGATCCCGCAGCGCCTCGATCGCATTGCGGTACGCTCGCCGCATGCCGGGGAGAGCCGTGGTGGAGAACGACACGACCACGCGCGGCACCGCGATGGCTGAATCGCGGGCGGAGTCATCTGAGCCGATCTCCGTGGTCCCTGTCCACGTATAGTCGGCGAGCTCGGGCTGCTGCCTTCCCGGATCCAGCACCGGATCGGTGAGCACCAGCCGGAGCGCTGCGGCCCCCCACAGCGCGCGCGGGGAGAATCCGAGCGCCCCGACAGCCCCCGCCGCCGGACCGTGCAGGAATGAGCGGCGCCAGTACTCGGCGAACGTGTGCAGGAGCACGACAACGGGCACCCCGGTTCGGTGGGCGCCCTTGATCAGGGCGAGCGCCATGCAATCGACCACGACGACATCGGGTCGTCGGGCCCGGATGAGCGCCTCGGCCTCCGCGGCGAGACGGCGGCTGAGGAAGATGCGCAGGAGCGACGGCCCGACCGGCTGAGGAGCGCCCGACGCGTCGCGCCGCTGCCCCCACGAGGCATCGATCTCGGTCGGCAGGGCGGGGTCGTCGCTCGCGTCTGCACCAGGGGCCGGTGCGGGACCTGAGTCGACGAGGATCCCGGCAACGTCCACCTGTGCGCCGCGGCGGCAGAGTTCGAGGGCGATCACCATCGTCGGCGGCACATTCCCACCGAAGTTCGCGCTCAGGAACAGCACCTTCATGCGAGGACTGTAGCGAGTGCGAGGGAGCGGGCGCCACGACCTGCTGCGCAGCTACGGCGGGCGCACACCGCCGCTACCCGGTGGAGGAGCTACCCGGTACGGTCGATGGATGACCGCGATGCCCTCCGCCGACGCCCCCGCACCTGCCCTCCGGCGCCGCCGCGCCGATGTGTGGGGCATCGTCGCCGTGATCCTCGGCATCGTCGGCCTGGCGCCCTCACTGGCGATCTTCCTCATCGGGCTTCTGCCCGACATGCAGATGATCTTCTGGCTGCTCATCGTGACGATCCCGATCCTCGGCATCGGCGGGGCAATCGCGTTGATCCTCGGAGTGATCGGGATCATCGTCGGCGTCAGGCGCGGTACGCGCTACGTGTGGTCCGCCGTCGGGGTCGCACTCGGCATCCTGATGCTCATTCCCATCGCGTTGCTGTACTTCGGTCAGTCGGTGTAAGCGAAGCGCGGAACACCAGGTTGTCGGGGCCGGCACCACAAGTCGAGGCGCGGGAGCGGAGTCAGGGGCACATCCCGGGCGCAGATCTCGAAACGGCTCGCGCGGTCCGGAGATAGCGCGATGTGGGTGATGTCGCGGCGCGGGCCGCGTTGGTAGCTTCCCACTGCGAGACAGCGCTCGCATCCGCGGTCCTCGAGGCCCGCAGAGAAAGGGAGACCTGATGAGTGACCCGAAGCCTTCGGTCGTCGCGGCACCGCTGCCACCGGCGAGGACGCTTCCGTTTCCGCCGAAAGCCTCTGGCAGCTACGCCGGACGCACGCTCCGCGAATCGACCTACTCGCCTCTGCCTGCGGAGCGGCGACTGCACGATGAGTCGCCGAACATTCTCGTCATCCTCATCGACGACGCCGGCCCCGCACTGCCTGCGCCGCTCGGCGGCAAGGTGGCGACGCCGACACTCGAGCGCATCCGCGAGGGCGGCATCGGCTACAACCGCTTCCACACCACATCGATGTGCTCGCCGACACGCGCGGCACTGCTCACCGGCCGCAATCACCACCGGGTCGGCGCGGGTCAGATCGCCGAACTCGCGAACGACTGGGACGGCTACTCCGGCCACATCCCCAAGAGCAGCGCCTCCATCGCCGAGGTGCTCCGCAACTATGGGTACTCCACCGGCGCGTGGGGCAAGTGGCACAACACGCCGGCGGAGGAGACGACGAAGGCCGGCCCCTACGACAACTGGCCCACCGGGAATGGGTTCGAGTACTTCTACGGCTTCCTCGCCGGCGAGGCCTCCCACTACGAGCCCAACCTGGTCCGGAACACGACGAGCGTCCTGCCGCCGAAGTCGCCGGAAGAGGGCTATCACCTCAGCGAGGAC
Source organism: Microbacterium sp. (assembly GCA_036280835.1). Lineage (GTDB taxonomy): Bacteria > Actinomycetota > Actinomycetes > Actinomycetales > Microbacteriaceae > Microbacterium. Next base: position 2,463 of record DASUQB010000337.1, read on the forward strand.
ATCGCCGACGACGCGATCGGGTGGCTCCGCGACCACAAGGCGCTCTCCCCTGACAAGCCGTTCTTCATGTATTGGGCGACTGGCGCGATCCATGGTCCGCACCACGTCCACAAGGAGTGGGCGGACAAGTACGCCGGGGTCTTCGACGACGGCTGGGACGCCTACCGCGAGGATGCCCTGGCGGGCGCGAAGGCGGCGGGGTGGGTGCCGGAAGACGCCGAGCTCACGCCGCGGCCGGAGTCGCTGCAGGGGTGGGACGACATCCCCGACCATCAGAAGCCCTTCCAGGCGCGGCTCATGGAGGTGTGCGCCGGTTTCGGCGAACACGCCGACGTGCAGGCCGGTCGCCTGATCGATGAGCTCGATGACCTGGGATACACCGACAACACGATCGTCATCTACATCTGGGGCGACAACGGCTCATCGGGTGAGGGGCAGAACGGCACCATCAGCGAACTGCTCGCCCAGAACATGATCCCGACGACGATCGACCAGCACATCGCGGCCCTCGAAGAGCTCGGCGGTCTGGATGCTCTCGGAACGCCGGCGACCGACAATCAGTACCACGCCGCATGGGCGTGGGCGGGCTCGACGCCATATCAGGGCATGAAGCTGATGGCCTCGCACTTGGGCGGTACCCGCAACCCGATGTTCATCAAATGGCCTGGTCGCATCGAGCCCGATCCGGCGCCGCGCACGCAGTTCCACCACGTCATCGACCTGGCGCCGACGATCTACGAGATCCTCGGCATCTCGCATCCCGACACGGTCAACGGCATCCCACAGGACCCGATCGACGGTACGAGCTTCGCCTATTCGATCGACGACACGGATGCCGAGGGCCGGCATCGCGTGCAGTACTTCGAGGTCATGGCGAGCCGCTCGATCTACGAGGACGGCTGGATGGCGTCGACGACCGGTCCGCGCCTGCCGTGGGTCCCCGGCGCGCCCCCCGGCATCCGGACGTGGACGCCCGACGAAGACAGGTGGGAGCTCTACAACCTCGATGAGGACTGGAGCCAGGCTCACGATCTCGCCGAGGAGCATCCCGAGAAGCTGGCGGCGCTCAAGGAGCTCTTCGCGATCGAAGCCGCGAAGAACAAGGTGCTGCCGGTCGGCGCCGGCCTCTGGGTGCCCGTCTACCACCCCGAGTTCCGCATCTCGCCCCCGTACCGGGAGTGGCAGATGTCGGGTGACACGACGCGTGTGCCGGAATTCAGCGCTCCCGCTCTCGGAAACAAGCCGAACACCGTGACGATCACCGCGCACGTCGGCCACGAGGCGAATGGTGTCCTCTACAAGCTCGGCGGAGCCGGCGGCGGTCTCACGGCGTACGCCGTGAACGGCATCCTGACGTACGAGTACAACCTGTTCCTCGTGCAGCGCACGGTCATCTCAGCCGCGGAACCGCTGCCATCCGGAGACATCACGATCGAGATCGAGACGTCCTACCTGGAGCAGCGGCCCGGCGGTCCACTGAGCGTCGTGCTGCGGGTGAACGGCGCGGAGGTCGCGTCCGGCACGGTGCCGGTCAGTGCCCCGCTGCTGTTCTCGGCGAACGACTGCCTCGATATCGGTCGGGCGTACGGCGGCGCGGTCTCTCGTGCGTACGCAGACCGGATGCCCTTCCCCTTCGACGGCCGGATCGACAAGGTGCACATCGCCTACAACCTGCCCGCGCACAACTGACCGGCGACGTGGCGTCGAGCGTCGAGTGCGGCCGATCGGCATGGTCGACCCCCTCCCGGGGAGCGCTGGGGGCCGTCTCCACCCGGGAGGGGTGATCGCGGGATCAGTTCAAGAACGCGCCCCGGCCGAACGTCCCAGGAGACGCTCCCGGGCTTGACGCTCTACAAGTCCCGGGACATGGTTCGCGATCGGATCATCGGTGAAGGCGTCATGCGCCTCGAGGGTCACGGCTTCCACCTCCGGCGGTGGAAGCTCGGGGAACTGCTTCTCCAGGCGCTCGACGATGCCGGCGATGCGCTGGTGCTGATCGGAAGAGCTCATGGCCCTGTCGTCCTTCCAAGAACGGTCAGGTGAGAGGGTTGCGGCGGGGCCGCGGCGTGCGCAGTGGCGAAGAGGGAACTATCCCTGTGAGGCCATGAGGCTCCCAGCCCGCGCCTTTGCACGTTCGACAGTGACGGCACCGGGGTCTGGGGCGATTGAGCGTCACGCTATACCCACTTGCGAGCCGCGGCAAGCCGAGGCGCCACGCGAGAGCCTGTCGATGCCGCCTCCGATGACCGCGCTTCACCCCTGTGCGGGCGGTCACCCGGCGAGCCGGGGCAGGAATCGGGTCCATGCGCGCCGTCGTCTCCGGCGCGGATCGTGCTCCAGGCGATCCTCGTCATCGATGACGAGCGTGCACCTGTCGCGCTCCGCGTACGGAGGCCAGTCGTCGTCCGGCGAGGACGCTGCAGCGAATCGCAGCCACATCGCCCGCATGCGCTCGCCTGCCGCGACGTACTCCTCCGCGCCGCCGAGCGCCGTCATCACGCGCGCCATCGCCAGGTCCGAGCGGTCGAACAGGGCGAACATCTCGACGCCGTGCGTAGCGTCCAAGCCCAGGATCTCCAGCATCCGCGGCGCCATGTCGAAGCGATATGACCACGTGGGCGCGAACCGGGAGTGAAAATCGGCCACCCTCGTGGACGGGAACCAGAAACCGAAGTCACCGCCGAAATCGGCCGACGGGCGTCGTGAGGGCAGTCCGGGGTATGCGGCATGCATGTCGGGGCGGGACGCCGCGGGAGCTCGGGAGAACAGCGCCTGGATCCGATGCGGCGTGCGCGGGAGGATGTCGGCGCGGCCTCGGAAGATGGCGCCTTCCCGGTCGTTCGTGCCGATGATCAAAGGCACGCGGTGAGCAGTGCCCTCACGGAATTCCCGGAGGGGACTGCGCGGCACCAGTTCTCCGTCGATCACGGGGGCGAGGCAGAACGTGCCGGGGTGGGAGTCCGGTGTCCGGGCTTCGAGTATGGTGCAAGCCGCAACGAGGTCTCCCGGCACGGCGGTGGTGAGCAGTTCTTGCGGCGTCGCGTCGATCGTGACCGCGCTGCCGCGAGCCCCCGCGTCCCGGATCCGGCGCCTCGTGACCACCCGACCGAGGATGACGATGTACTCCGCCGCCCATTCCGCCGCCAGGGCAGCAGGGTAGACCGCGTCGGGCGGCGGGCTCTGGGCGATCGCCTTCGCGAAGAGGCCGCGTGCGGACGGGACCGCCATCAGTGTGGTCACCGCATTGCCGCCGGCCGAGGCGCCGAACACGGTCACGTTCCCCGCGTCGCCGCCGAATGCGCCGATGTTGTCCCGCACCCACCGGAGAACGGCGAGTTGGTCCCGGAGCCCGAGGTTGCTGGTGAAGGACCGGTCGGGCGTGGAGTAGCGACTGAAATCCAGGTAACCCAAGGGACCGAGGCGATAGTTGAAGCTGACGAACAGGACACGCCCGTCCCTGACGAAGCCTTCCCCCTGACCGCTGAAGTCGCGCGATGACCCGCCGCTGTAGCCTCCGCCGTGGATGAACACCATCACCGGAAGCGGAGCGGAGTCGGAGCCTCGTCGATCCGGCGCATACACATTCACCGTGAGGCAGTCCTCGCTCGCCGCGATCACCGCGGTGGCCGGATGGATCAGCGGGTTCCGGAGCGGCTGGGGCGCGACGGCGCCGAAGGCGGACGCATCCAGGACGCCGGCCCACGGCACGGCATCCACAGTGCTCGCGAATCGCCGTCGACCGACCGGCGGCGCCGCGTACGGGATGCCGCGCCAGGCCAGCACACCCGCCTCGGGAACACCGCGCACGATGCCGCCGGAGATGCGCACGTCGACGGTCTCGTCGTCGCGGCCGCGATGACGCCGGATCATGCTCCAACTCCGTGCACCCGTCCACAACAGCGCCGACATCGCGGTTGACGAACCCCCTTGACGGGGAGGGAGGAGTGATGGTCGATCCGCAGCCCGCGTCGTCACGTCGCGGTCCCTTCCGCAGGCCGCCGCCCAGTGGCACAATGAGCACCAGTTTCAGGTTGAACAGCCCGTTCGCCGGGCTTGCGCAACGCCCTCGTAGAGCTGAGGCAGGCGGGTTGACGCGTCATGAACAGCGGAAAAGTCCTCGTATACGGGGCGACCGGGGCTCAAGGCAGCCCCGTGGTGGAGCAACTGCTCGATGCGGGTCGGCCCGTACGCGCCCTGACGCGCGACGCGGAACGGGCCCAGCACTGGGCGGCAAAGGGTGCCGAGGTCGTCGTAGCCGACCTCGGGCAGCCTGAGACGCTGAAGGCGGCCAACGAAGGCGTCGACTCGGTCGTGCTCCAGCTCCCGCTGCAGTACGACTTCGCTCTTCACGAGGCGTACGGGCGGAACGCCGTCGACGCCGCTCGCGCCGCCGGCGTCGAGCTGCTGGTCTTCAACACGAGTGCCCACGTCTTTCCGGACGCAGACGTGCACATCTATCGCGTTCGCCAGGAGGTCGTCGACTACCTGGAGGCCAGCGGTGTCGCGAGCATCGTGCTGAGACCCACCTTCTATATGGAGATCCTCCTCGGACCGTGGATCCGGCCCGGGATCGTCGACAACGGTGTCGTCGCCTTTCCGCTGCCCGCCGACTTTCCCATGTCCTGGGTCTCGGCGGGGGAGATGGCCGCGTATTCGGTGGCGGCCCTCGACCGCCCCGATCTCGCCGGACGGACATTCGACATCGGCGGACCGGAAGGGCTGACAGGCGACGAGATCGCACGCCGATTCGCCGACCTTCTGCAGCACAGCGTCTCGTACCTGTCGATACCACCGGACGACTATGAGCGTGCCCTCGCCCCCGTCTTCGGTCCCACGGTGGCGTCCGAGGTCGCGTCCCAGGTGCGGTACATCATCGGCAGCGGTGACGGTTCGGTCGACATGAAGGGAACCGCTGCCGAGTTCGACGTGCAGCCCGTCACCCTGCAGCAATGGATTCGAACCCACGACTGGCGAACCACGACCACGAGCCCCTGATCGCAGGCACCTCACGGTGATGACGGGGGCGGGTGACACTACTGCTCTTGAGCCCATCGATTCATCTGGGCGGTGAATCCCGGATCCTGGAGGCGCTCCGGCCGCCGGGCCGTGAGTGCGATCTGCAAGCCCTGCGGACTTGTCAGTCTGAGGTCCCGGGTATTCCACGGCGTGTCTTCCGGGCCGTGCACGCGGGCCGCTCCGAAAGCACGCGCACGCGCTGCCAGACCGTCGAGCTCTTCGAATGTCGCGGCGATCGACAGCTGGATGCCCGGGCCGATGGTCGCGTCGTGATCGCCGCGCCGCAGGAGGATGTCCTGATACCTCCACCGCCGCAAGTGAAGGAGTGCAGGGTCCTCGCCGGGTGGCATCGCGAACAGCTCGACGAAATCGAGCGCTCCCGTGAACCACTGTGCGGCGGCACGCACATCGGGAACCTCGAGGGAAACGAATGCGGGCATTCCGTAGATGTCGCGGGTGATGCCTTCGAGAAGGTCAGGTGAGTCGGCCATGCCTTCAGCTTGAGCGTTGACGCAACGTCAAGGTCAAGGTCAAAGGGGGCGTCCGCGTCTCCGGCCGCCGCGCCCGACCCTTCACACGCAGGGCAGGGCTATGCGCTCGAGATGGCGTAGCGCAATTGCACGTTGGAGGAGTGCTCGTACCGCCGGACGTCGAGGAGTTCGAGCCGCACCGGCCCGGTGAACAGCGGAACTCCCTCGCCGAGCGCGTTCGGGCTGATCATGAGATGCAGTTCATCGACGAGTCCATCGGCGATCATCGCGTTCCACAGGATGTGGCTGGCGAACACGAGGATGTCGCCGTCGCCGTCGTTGCGCGCCGTCTCGAGCCAGGTCCCGAGGTCGGCGCGGGGGACGACCGTCGTCGAACCGTGCCATGCGTTTTCTACCGGGACGGCATCGCGGTCGCTGACGACGACCTTGGGCAGCTCGTTGTATCGGCGGCTGATCGCCCGATTGACGTCGTCGAACTCGCGGGCTTGGGGCGCTTGTGCATCATCGGGTTCGGGCGCGTCGGCGATGAACGGCCAGTACGCGCTCATGCCGTCGAACGAGCTGCCGCCGAGCACGACGATGTCGGCGGCGGAGATGCTGTCGAGGTTCGCCTGGTCGAACGCGCCGTCCATCTCCAGCACGAGCGGGTTGCCCACCGCGTCCGCGTAGAACCCGTCGAGCGAGACGATGTTGTTGACCA
>DASUQB010000338.1:0-5373 GCA_036280835.1 Microbacterium sp.
CACGCGGTAGTCGCGGTCGGTGCTCGCCTGTGCGGCGCGAACCCGATCCACGGCCCTCCGGTGGGCGATCGTGAGAACCCAGGACCTTCCCTGTCCCCTATTCGGAGCGAAGCGGGCCGCGGATTGCCAGACTTCGAGGAACACCTCCTGCAGCACCTCCTCGCTCTGCGATCGGTCGACGAGCACACGGAGGATGAGGCCGAATGCGCGGGGCGACAGCATGTCGTAGAGGGCGCTGAAGGCCGCGCGATCGCCGGCTGCGACACGCTCGAGCAGCGCGCCCGCGTGGTCGACGGTGCCACTCCCGTCGTCGGGAACGTCGAAGCCGTCGATAACCATCGACTCCAGCATGCCCCACGCGGGCGCGGGTGCGCGCGCGAACGGCCGATCATGCCCTGTGTTCGGAGCCGCAGGCGACTCGGATCGGGGCAAACCCAGGGATCGCGGCGTTCCCCTCGCGGACGCCTCGGCCCGGCATCCGCCGTCGCGCATCCCGGAATCCGATCCGGGAAATCCCAATCCGATCCCCGCGCCGCCCCGAAGACCCTGTGTAGGCCGCCTTCCGGGTGACCACAGCACCGCTCGTTCTGCGACGCCGTCCGGCGCCGCCAGACCTAGGAGGACCAGATGTCCCGCAAGAAGCTGTATCTGCTCGGCCCCATCGCTTTCGCCGCGGCGATCGCGCTCAGCGCCTGCTCGCCCATGGCCAGCAGCACCACCGAAGAGACCTCGGCCCCGCCGGCCGCCACCGAGGAGTCGGAGACCCCGATGGCCGAGGAGACGATGGACCCCGCGGCCAACCTCGTGGGCGCCGGCTGCGCCGGTTACGCCGAGGCCGTTCCGGATGGCGCCGGCTCCGTCGCCGGCATGGCTCAGGACCCGGTGGCCGTGGCCGCCTCGAACAACCCGATCCTCACGACGCTCACCGCGGCCGTATCGGGCCAGCTGAACCCCGAGGTCGACCTGGTCGACACGCTGAACGGCGACGAGTTCACGGTGTTCGCCCCTGTCGATGACGCTTTCGCGAAAATCGACCCGGCGACCATCGAGACGCTGAAAACCGACACCGCACTGCTCTCGTCGATCCTGACGTACCACGTCGTCCCGGGCCAGATCGTGCCGGATGACATCGCCGGTATGCACACCACCGTCAACGGCGCCGACCTCGAGGTCAGCGGCAGCGGAGACGAACTGATGGTCAACGGACAGGCTGCCGTCATCTGCGGCGGCGTCCAGACCGCGAATGCCACCGTGTACCTCATCGACACGGTGCTCATGCCGCCCGCGAGCTAGGGGGACACAGCTCACGGGATGGGGGGCGGATGAGGCCGCCGGCGCGTAACGCGTCGGCGGCCTCTTCGCGCGTGCCGGACCTAGGCCTGGTTGATGCGGATGATGTTGCCGGCGGGGTCGCGGAATGCGCAGTCCCGCGGTCCCCACGGCTGATCCATCGGCTCCTGCAGGACCTCGGCCCCGGAGGTGCTCAGCCGTTCGAAGGTGGCGTCGAGGTCATCGGTCGAGAAGACATAGGGGCCCAGGGATCCTTTCGCCAGCAGGCGATGCAGGGCTTCCCCGTCCTCCTGCGAGCGACCGGCGCCCGGCTCCGAGAGCACGATCTCGAGGCCGGGCTGGGACGGGAAGCCGAGGGTGACCCAGCGGAATCCGTCGGAGGCGACATCTCCGCGCGTCTCGAGGCCGAGCCCGTCGCGGTAGAAGGCGATCGCGGCGTCGACATCGTCGACGGCGATCGGGCAGTACTGGAATGCGATGGTCGTCATGCGCTCGACGTTAATCGCCGTCGCCGGCCGGCGCTTCTCCGATCCTGCTCGATGCGATCCGCAGCGGGCGGGTCAGCAGCTTCGCGATGCACGAGGGCATCGCCTCCGTCGCCTCGTGCGGGCGCGACCGGTAGGCGGTCGGCGTCTCCCCCACCAGCTCCGTGAACCGCGAGCTGAAGGAGCCGAGCGACGTCGCCCCCACGGCGATGCAGGCGTCCGTGACGCTCGAGCCCGCACGCAGCAGGGCCATCGCCCGCTCCACCCTGCGCGTCATGAGGTAGGCGTACGGCGTCTCCCCATACGCCTCGCGGAATTCCCGGGAGAAGTGCGCCGGTGACATCAGAGCCTTCTTCGCCATGGTCGGCACGTCCAGCGGCGCCGCGTACTCGCGGTCGATCAGATCGCGTGCCCTGCGAAGGTGCGCGAGGGTCTCGGGGCTCTGGGCTGGCACGATGCGAAGGTAGCAGGATGCCGCCGCCCCGTCTCTCCGAGGGCCCGCACCTGCCGTAGATTGGAGGCATCGGGCCTGTAGCTCAGTTGGCAGAGCATCGGACTTTTAATCCGCGGGTCGAGGGTTCGAGCCCCTCCGGGCCCACCACGAGACGAATCCCGCGCTACAGCGCGGATCGCGCGGTGCGCCGAGCCTCGGGCAGGAGGTCGGCCCCGCGCCGGGCGAGGAACTCCTCCAGCCGTGAGCGGTCGATCCGCCCGATCTCCCGCAGTGCCACCCCGACGTTCGTCTGCACGAAGCGCACCGGATCGGCCGCGAGCAGCTCGCACAGGGCGAGCGCGTCGTCGATGTCGCCCGAGCGGATGATCAGGAACATCGCGGTGATGGCCGCCCGGCGGTGCCACCAGGTGTCCGAGCGCGCGAGCTCGAACAGCTCGTCGCGGGGCTTGTCGATGAGCCACAGCCCCACGACGCGGGGTGCCGACCGGTCGATGAGGTCCCACGTGTCGATCCGGTCGATGCGCCGCATCCACAGGTCGTGCAGGGCGCGGCGCAGCCCGTCTGGAAGGCCCCGCTCCCGCACGCGGAAATCCATGATGCTGACGGCGGCGAGCCGGGCCTCGTAGAGATCCGAGTCGAGCAGCCGATCGATCTCGGCGAGCTCCAGCCGCGATTCGGCCTTCGCGATGGCGAAGACCGTGGCCATGCGCACGCCGATGACGCGCGTCCCGGGCCGTGTGATGCGCTTCTCGATCTTCTCCTTCTCAGGCGCGGATGCCTCCGCCTCGAGCTGGGCGATCACCCCTGCCGCGTCCACCTACGGCTCGGTGACGGCGAGTTCGGCGCCGGCGTGTGCGAGCTCCGCCAGCGCGGCATCGCTGGATTCGGGCGCGACCCCGGCGACGAGATCGGTCAGGATGCGCACCCGGCGCCCATGCTCGATGGCATCCAGCGCCGAGGCCCGCACGCAGTAGTCCGTCGCGATGCCGGTGACATCGACATCGAGGATGCCGCGCTCGGACAGCAGCTCCGCGACGCTGCGGCCGTCATCCGTCACGCCTTCGAAGAGCGAATAGGCCGGCACGCCCTGGCCCTTCTTGACGTGGTGGGTCACCGCGCTCGTGTCCAGCCCCGGGTCGTACTCGGCGCCCGGCGTGCCCGCGACGCAGTGCACGGGCCAGGTCTCCACGAAGTCCGGGGCGGCCACGCCGGCGAAATGACCGCCGTTGTCGTGGTGCTCGTCGTGCCAATCGCGGGACGCGACGATCAGCCCGTAGTCGCCGGCATGCTTCCGGAGGTATTCCGTGATGCCGGCCGCGACCGCGTCGCCGCCCTCGACCCCGAGGGCACCCCCTTCGGTGAAGTCGTTCTGAACGTCGACGATGAACAGCGCCTTGGTCATGAATCGAGGGTACGCGCCGGCTCCGGGTCTGTGCGAGAGAGCCCGCTCGGCCACCAGATGGACCTGCCGATGTCGTACGAGAGCGCGGGCACGAGCAGCGATCGCACGATGAAGGTGTCGAGCAGCACCCCGAACGCGACGATGAAGGCGAGCTGCGCGAGGAACAGGATCGGGATGACGCCGAGCGCCGCGAAGGTCGCCGCGAGCACGAGCCCCGCGGAGGTGATCACACCGCCGGTGGCCACGAGGCCGCGCAGGATGCCGGGGCGCGTGCCGTGCGCGAGGGACTCCTCGCGCACGCGGGTCATCAGGAAGATGTTGTAGTCGATGCCGAGCGCCACGAGGAAGACGAATCCGTAGAGGGGCACGGCGGGATCGGCCCCGGGGAACCCGAACACGTCGTCGAACACCACCGCGCTCACCCCGAGCGCCGCCGCGAACGACACGATGACACTCAGCACGAGCAGCACCGGCGCGAGGATCGAACGGAGCAGCAGCATCAGGATCAGCAGGATGACGAGCAGCACCACCGGGATGATGAGCGTGCGGTCCCTGATGGAGGTGTCGTCGGTGTCGATCGCCACGGCGGTCACGCCGCCCACCAGGGCCTCGCCCTCACCGAGCTCCGCGTCGAGGTCGCTGCGCAGATCCCGGACCGTCTGCTCGGCCTCGGCCGAATCCGCCGCGGCGTCGAGGGTGAGCACGAGCAGCACATCGCCGTCGACGACGGTCGGTTGGGGCGCCGCGGCTCCGGGCGGCCCCTGAACGGTCAGCACGCCCTCCCCGCCCTCGACCTCGACGGTCGCCTGACCGGTGGGCGAGTCTTCGGAGGCCACCGCCACCGCCTCGATCCCTTCGATGTCGGACGCGACCTCAGCCGCCGTTGCGAGTTCCGACTCGGGCACCAGGACGTAGGCGGGGCTCCCGGAGCCGCCGGGGAAGTGCTCGGCGAGCGCCTCCTGCCCGTCCCGGGCCTCGCTGTACCCCAGCACGAGGTCGCTCGATGAGACCCCGTCGGCCTTCAGCTGCACGACCCCCAGCGACGCGACGAGCAGCAGCACCGTCGAGAGGATCCAGATCAGCCGCGACCTGCGTGCCACGAACCGCGCGGTCCGCGGCCAGATTCCGCGGACCGGCACGGTGAGGTCGTCCGGGATGTCGCGGCGGGTGTCGCCGGGCTTGGGCGCGAACGGCCAGAAGGCCGCGCGCCCGAAGACCGCGAGGAGCGCCGGCAGGAACGTCAGCGCCGCGAGCACGGAGAAGACGATCCCGATCGAGGCGATCGGGCCCAGCGCCCGGTTCGTGGCGAGATCCGAGAGCAGCAGGCACAGCAGCCCTGCGATGACCGTGCCGCCCGACGCGAGGATCGGCTCGAACGCGCCGCGCCAGGCGGCCTTGGTGGCCTCCCACCGCTCGAGACCCAGACCGATCGCCTCTCGGAAGCGCGCGACGTAGAGCAGCGCGTAGTCCGTCGCGGCGCCGATCACCAGGATGAACAGGATGCCCTGCACCTGCCCGTTCAGCACGACGATGCCGGCGTAGGCCAGCCACCACACGGTCAGCAGGGCGACGCACAGCGCGAAGACCGACGTGAGCAGCACGAGCGCGGGCAGCAGGGGAGATCGGTAGACGATGATCAGGATGAGGAACACCGCGCCGAGCGCCACCCCGAGCAGCAGCCCGTCGATGCCGGTGAAGCCCTTGACCAGGTCGGCGGTGAAGCCGGCGGGTCCCGTGACCCA
>DASUQB010000339.1:0-2661 GCA_036280835.1 Microbacterium sp.
GAGTCGGGCGTGCACTACCTGCGCCCCGAGACCGCGCAGGGCATCTTCGTCGACTTCAACAACGTCGTGACGGCCTCGCGCAAGAAGCCCCCGTTCGGCGTGGGCCAGATCGGCAAGGCCTTCCGCAACGAGATCACCCCCGGAAACTTCATCTTCCGCACCCGTGAGTTCGAGCAGATGGAGATCGAGTTCTTCACGCCGCCCGCCGAGGCCGACGAGTGGTTCGACCACTGGGTGGAGGCCTGCTGGAACTGGTTCATCGACCTCGGGGTCAGCGAGGAGAACCTGCGGCGGTACGACGTGCCCCAGGAGGACCGGGCGCACTACTCGGCCGGCACGATCGACATCGAGTACAACTTCGGCTTCACCGGCTCGAGCTGGGGCGAGCTGATGGGCGTCGCCAACCGCACCGACTTCGACCTGAAGAACCACTCCGAGGCATCCGGCGTCAGCCTGTCGTACTTCGACCAGGCCTCGGGCGAGCGCTACATCCCCTACGTCATCGAGCCGTCGTTCGGCCTGACGCGCGCGATGATGGCGTTCCTCGTCGATGCGTACCACGAGGAGGAGGTGCCCAACGCGAAGGGCGGCACCGACATCCGCACCGTCCTGAAGCTCGACCCGCGCATCGCCCCCGTCAAGGTGGCCGTGCTGCCGCTCTCGCGCAACGAGCAGCTCTCGCCGATCGCGCGCGAGGTCGGTCAGTCGCTGCGCGCGAGCTGGAACGTCGACTTCGACGACGCGGGGGCCATCGGCCGCCGCTACCGCCGTCAGGACGAGGTGGGTACGCCGTTCTGCGTGACGATCGACTTCGACTCGCTCGAGGACCGCGCCGTCACCGTCCGCGACCGCGACACGATGGCCCAGGAGCGCGTGCCGCTCGACGGCCTGCACGCGTACCTGGCCGAGCGGCTCAACGGGGCCTGACCGGCCGGCGCCGCGCGCGTTCAGCCCGTGACGGTCAGCTCCGCGTAGTCCAGCCACGGATGCGCGCCGGGAGCGCCCGGCTCTCCCTCGACGATGCCGCGCCAGGATGCCGCGAACATGCCTTCGAGCACGTCGAGATCGACCTTCCCGAGGTCGCCGAGGTAGAGGCAGCCCACGCCGGTCCTGTGCGGCCCGATCTGTGCGAGGGCGTCCGCATGCGGACCCACCCCCTCGAGCAGATAGACGGTGGTCGAGGCCTTGCGCGGGGCGAACGCGAGGATCGGGGCGTCGCCCTCGGTTCCCGTCGGGTATCTGTAGTGGCACGAGCCGAAGCCGACGATGCCGCCGGACCACAGCTCGGGCTCGCGCCCGGTGAGCTCGCGCAGCATGTCGGTGAGCGTCTGGGCGTCGCGCCGCCGCCGCTCGGGGGTCAGGTTCGCGAGGTGTGCTCCGATGTCCTCGCCGGTCTTGTTCACGATGCCTCCTTCGCGGCCGCCTTCGCGGCCCTCTTGTGCTCGCGCACCTTTGCGAGCGAGTCCGGCGAGACGATGTCCGCCACGGAGCGGTACGAGCCCTCCTCGCCGTAGGCGCCGGCCGCCTCGCGCCAGCCGGCCCCCTCGAACCCGTACTGCTTGCCGAGCAGGGCGAGGAAGATCTTCGCCTTCTGCTCGCCGAACCCGGGGAGGGCCTTGAGGCGGCGCAGCACCTCCGCGCCGTCCGGCCCGCCCTGCATCCAGATCGCGGACGCGTCACCGCCCCATTCGTCGCGGATCTCGGCGCACAGCGCCTGCACCCGGCCCGCCATGGAGCCGGGGAAGCGGTGCACCGACGGCGGCACCTTGAACATCGCGGCGAACTGCTCGGGGTCGTAGCCGGCGATCTCCGCGGCGTCCAGCCCTCCGATCCGCTCCTGGATCTTCTTCGGGCCGGCGAACGCCGTCTCCATCGGCACCTGCTGATCGAGCAGCATGCCGATCAGCAGCGCCAGCGGGTCGCGGGTGAGCAGGTCGTCGGCGGCGTCGTCGCCCGTGATGTGAAGGCTCATCCCTCCAGTGTGGCACCGGCGCCCTCCCGTGACCCGGCCGCTTCCGGGTTAGGTTAGGCGGACGGACCACGAGGACGTGGCCGCGACCGCCCGCCACCTCGAGACGAAGACCCCGCCGCATGCCGACCGCCCGCTCACCGCGCCCCCGCGCGATGACCGGCTCGCGGCTCGCCCTCGCCCGGACCACCGCGTACCGGGGCCTCGCCGCGAGCATCGCGCTGACCGTCGCCGTCTCCGTGGCGGTGCTGTGCGGGCTTTCGGCGTGGGTGTCGCTCGACACGCGCACCGCGCTGCGGGCCGCGTTCGCCGAGGAGGCGGACTCGTACGCCCAGGTGCAGACGCGCGTCGCCGACGACCAGGCGACGCAGGATGCCGCCGCCGCCGCGCTGTTCGACCGGCTCTTCGGCGACGCCGCGTCGATCGAGCGGCGGATCACCGGGGAGGAGGGCGCCGACACCGCGCGCGTCGCCTGGCGGATCACGCCGGATGCCTCGAACCTGGACGCGGGTCGTCTCGTGCGACTCGGCCGCGGCGTCGAGGCGCTTCCCGACGCGTTCCGCGCATCGGATGCCGCGGTCCGGGGCAGCGAGGACTCCGGCGACCTCGGGGAGGCCCTCGCCGCGGCTCGTACGGGCGTGGCCGCCGCGGCGGCGATCGCCCCCGTGCCGCTCTGGCTGGTGGCGGTGCTG
>DASUQB010000340.1:0-20949 GCA_036280835.1 Microbacterium sp.
AGGTACTCCATGACGAGGTACGCCATGTCGCCGTCCTGGCCCTGGTCGAAGACGTTCACGACGTTCGGGTCGGCGAGGCGCGCGGCCGCCCGCGCCTCCTGGATGAACCGGCTCTGGAACACCGCGTCGTCGCTCAGGTGCCCGTGCATCACCTTCAGTGCGATGCGCCGCTCGAGGCGAAGGTCGGTGGCCACATATACGGTGGCCATGCCACCCCGCGCGATGCGGGCTCGCACGCGATACCTGCCGTCGACAAGCCGCCCGATGAGGGGGTCGGCTTGCTGGCTGGTGCTCACGGGGAAAGTCTACGGAGACAGGAGGCTCCCGCCCCGTAGCGGCTCACCCCCGCCGGAGCCGGCGGGCCGCTCAGCCGTGCGCGGCGAGCCATTGGTACGCCGCCGCTTCCCATGCGCCGTACCGGTCGGGGTAGGCCGAGATCTGCACCGCCTGCGCCGCCTCGCTGAAGCTCATGCTCTCCCAGCCGGGCACGTCGAGAAGGCCGCGGGTGATCCGGCCGTTGGGGTCGGAGGGGCCGCCGTAGAACGCCTGCGTGGACCGGGCGGCATCGGCGACCTCGGCCTCCGTGCCCCAGCCGTAGCTCGGCCGCTGCTGGAAGAGGCCGAGCGAATCCCGGTCGCCCCAGTCGAGGTTGCGCATCCACGACTCGACCATGGCCGTGGCGAGGGCGATCGCGATGCCACGGTCGGAGACGCCCAGCTGGCGGCCGATGCCGATGATGAGGCTCGCGTTGGCGGCCTGCTCGGCGTCGAGCACCGCGGACTGCTGCGCCGGGGGACCGGCGGGTGCCGGAGCGATGGGCGTGATCGCCACCGCGAGCACGACGGCGCCCGGGATGGCGATGGTCTGGCCGGGGTAGATGATGGATGCCCGGCTCAGCCCGTTCGCGTCGAGCACCGCCTGGGTGGAGGTGCCGTACTTGTTCGCGATGCCGGAGAGCGTGTCGCCAGCGGCGACCGTGTGCGACGCTGCGGCGTTCGGT
Source organism: Microbacterium sp. (assembly GCA_036280835.1). Taxonomy (GTDB): domain Bacteria; phylum Actinomycetota; class Actinomycetes; order Actinomycetales; family Microbacteriaceae; genus Microbacterium. The sequence continues at coordinate 1,001 of DASUQB010000340.1, forward strand.
GCGGGTGCCGGGGCGGGCGGCGGCGGGGCGGACTGTGCGGGCGGGGGGGCGGATGCCGGGGCGCCGGCGAGCGCGAGGGTCTGACCCGGGTAGATGATCGATGACCGGCTGAGACCGTTGGCGTCGAGCACCGCCTGGGTGGTCGTCCCGTACTTGTTCGCGATCGCGCTGATCGTGTCACCGGCCGCGACGGTGTGGCTGCCCACGGGCGCGACGGGCGCGACGGGCGCGGCGGGCGCGGCAGGGGCGGCGGCCGCAGGGGGCGCGGGAGCCGGAGCTGCGGCGGCGGGAGCGGCGAGCACGAGCACCTGGCCCGGCTGGATGACGCTGGCGGAGGTGAGGCCGTTCCAGGCCAGCACATCGGCGGTGCGGAGGCCATGCGCCTGGGCGATGCCGAAGACCGTGTCGCCCGCGACGACGGTGTGGGTGGCCGGGACCGCCATCGCCTGGGGGCGATGCTGGGGCGCGGTCGCCGGCCTGAACGCGAGTGCTTCGGGCAGGGCGCCGGGCGCACTGGGGACGCGCACCTCGCGCTCCACCGCCGCCGCGGGCGCGGCGCTGAGCGAGAGGGCGATGGAGCCGACTATCGCGGTCGGCACCGTCATCCGTGCGTAGGCGCCCCCGCGGGGCCGCTCTTGTGCGTTCAGTCTCAAAGGTTTCCCCCCATTTCGACCTTCGAACCGTGACACGGATGTCTCCCTATGTCAACGTTTGATAACGGAAGTGACCCCTGTGACAGGAGTAAAGAATGAGCGTTCGGGGCAGCTTCCTCGGAGGACGCGGGGTCCCCGGTGCGCACGGGCGCGGCCTGGTGGCACACTGGAGGGGTGCCCGGAGATCCCACCCCGCCCACCTTTCCGACCGACTGGCTCACCATGGCCGACCTCGTCGCCCTGACCGGCGAATCGCTGGGCCGCGTGCGCCGCTTCTTCGACGAGAACATGCTCGTCGGCACGCGCCGCGACGGCACCTTCAAGGTGCCATCCGTCTTCCTCGTCGACGGCGAGCCGCTCTCGTCGCTGCGCGGCACCGTCTTCGTGCTGCACGACGCCGGCTTCACCGATGACGAGGTCATCGACTGGCTGCTGAGCCCGGACGACTCGATCGGGCTGGCGCCGATCGAGGCCCTCCTCGCCGGGCGCAAGAGCGAAGTGCGCCGCGTCGCGGCGTCGCTCGCCTGACCTGACCCGTGCCGGCGGCCTCGCGCCGCCCTAGGACGTGCGCGCCGTCGCGGCCCGCGCGAGGTCACGGAGCTCCCCGACCGCGGCGTTGTCGAGGCGGGCGCCCGACAGAGCGCGATCCGCTTCGCGTGCGTAGTCGGAGATGAGCTGCTCGACCCGATCGAGGGCGCCGGTGTCGATGATGGTGCGCTGCAGCGAGGCGATCTGATCGGCATCCAGCGTCGGGTCGCCGATGAGCTCGTCGACGACGCGGCGGGCGGATGTCGGCAGCCCCTCACGCGCGAGGGCCACGAGCACCGTGCGCTTGCCCTCGCGCAGATCGTCTCCCGAGGGCTTGCCGGTGACCGCTTCGTCTCCGAACACGCCGAGCACGTCGTCGCGCAGCTGGAACGCGAGACCGACGGGATGGCCGAAGGCGCGGAGCGCCTCGAGCTGCGCCGCGTCGGCTCCGGCGAGCGCGGCACCGATCAGCAGCGGCTGCTGCACGCTGTAGCGAGCGGACTTCAGGGAGGCGACGCGGAGCGCCCGCTCGGCGTGGCGATCGTCCGGCTCCGTGACGAAGGCCGACTCCTCCGCGATGTCGAGGAACTGCCCGATCGTGACGTCGCGGCGCATCAGCGCGTACTCGCGCCGGGCCGCGGACCCGGTCGCGGCGTCGACGCTCTCGAGCCCCTGCTCGAAGAGGTCGTCGCTCCACGCGACGAGCAGGTCGCCCAGCAGAATGGCGGCGGAGCGACCGAAGGATGCCGCGTCGCCGGCCCACCGCGCGTTCCGGTGCAGGGATTCCAGCGCGCGATGCGCGGCCGGGCCGCCGCGGCGGGTGTCGGAGTTGTCGATGACGTCGTCGTGCACGAGCGCCGCGGCGTGGAAGATCTCGAGGGCGGCGCCCGCGGCGATGATCGCGTCATCGGGCGTCGAGTCCTTGCGCCGGGCGTCGGACACGGCACGCCATCCGCCGAAGCAGAACCGCGCGCGGAGGCGCTTCCCTCCGGTCACCGCGGACGCCCCGGCATCCACCAGAGCCGCCGCCTCGGGTCCCATCTCGGCGGATTCGATCCGCATTTCTCCGACGAACCTTTCCACTCGCTGAGAAACCGCTTCGATCAGGTGCGGGGAGGCAGACACGGGCCTAGCCTAGTGATCCCAGCGGCGCGTAGACTTGACGCCTCAGGTGGAAACTCAAGGGGGACGAATGCCACTCTCCGAACAGGAGCAGCGTCTGCTCGACGAAATGGAGCGGCATCTGCTGCGCAACGACGCCGACGTCGTGAGCGCGCCGAACGGTGCCCGCTCGCTCAGCTATCGCAACGTCGTGTACGGCACGATCCTCGTGCTGGTCGGCCTCGGCGCTCTCGTCGTAGGCGTCTCGACGCAGCTCATCTGGGTCGGCGTCGTCGGATTCGTGCTCATGCTCGGCGGTGTCATCCTCGCGGTCACGCCCATGCGCGGCGCTGCGCCGAAGGAGACGCCTCGTCCCGGCGGCGCGCGAGCCTCCGCACCGAGTCGCTCCACCTCGTCGTTCATGGACCGCATGAACGACCGCTGGGATCGCCGCCAGGGCGGCGAGCGCTAGCTCCCACCGCTTTCGATAACGCATCGACCTTCGGGTCGGTGCGTTTTTTCGTGCGCGCCCTCCACTCTCCTCCACCCTCATTCCACCGCCAGAAGACGCGGAAGTCGAACGCCTCGGTCACCCGATTTGCCCGTGTTCCATAGACGGGTGGAGCAAAGTGGAGTAAAGTGGGGGACAACCTCGAGGGTGGGCCGGAAAGAGGGGGTGATGGCCGATGCTGCTGGGAACTCATACCCCCAAGCTCGACGACAAAGGTCGGGTCATCCTCCCCGCGAAGTTCCGGGAGGACCTCGCCGGCGGCATCGTCGTCACCCGCGGCCAGGAGCGGTGCCTCTACGTCTTCAGCTCGGCCGAGTTCGAGACCGTGCACGAGCGCATCCGCCAGGCGCCGCTCAGCAACAAGCAGGCCCGCGACTTCCTGCGCATGTTCCTCTCGGGAGCGAGCGCCGAGATGCCCGACAGCCAGAACCGCATCACGATCCCGGCGCCGCTGCGTGCGTACGCCGGCCTGGAGAAGGACCTCGTCGTCACCGGCGTCGGGGCGCACGCCGAGATCTGGAACGCCGCCGCGTGGGACAGCTACCTGGCGGGCAACGAAGAGAGCTACAGCGAGATGGAACAGGAGGTGATTCCGGGTCTTTTCTAGACCCCCGTTCGTGATCTCCAGCCGCTCCGCCCTGACGCCACTTCCCCGGCGCCAGGTCTGGGAGCGGAGGGGGATCAGGATCGGGGGATCGGACCCCGACATCATGAACCTCCGTGACATCCACACCCCGGTCCTCCTCGAGCGCTGCATCGAGCTGCTGGCGCCCGCCCTGTCCCGCGACGGCGCCGTGCTCGTCGATGCCACGCTCGGCATGGGCGGGCACTCCGAGGCCTTCCTGCAGCGCTTCCCCGGCATCCACCTGATCGGGCTCGACCGCGACCAGGACGCACTGCGCATCGCGGGGGAGCGCCTCGCCCCCTTCGCGGACCGCGTGACGCTCGTGCACACGGTGTACGACGGCATCGTCGAGGCCGTGCGCTCGGCCGGGTTCGAGAGGGCCGACGCCGTGCTCTTCGACCTCGGCGTCTCGTCGCTGCAGCTCGACGTCGCGGACCGGGGATTCGCCTACTCGCAGGATGCGCCGCTCGACATGCGGATGGACCAGACCACCGGGCAGACGGCCGCCGATGTGCTCGCCACCTACAGCGAGGGCCAGCTGCGCGCGATCTTCGAGCGCTACGGCGAGGAGAAGCTGTCCGCCCGCTACGCCCGCTTCATCATCGCCGCGCGCCGCGAGGCCCCCATCGAGCGCTCCGGCCGTCTCGTCGAGATCCTCGTCGCCGCGACGCCCGCCGCCGCACAGCGCGCGGGTCACCCGGCGAAGCGCGTGTTCCAGGCCCTCCGCATCGAGGTCAACGCAGAGCTCGCCGCGGTCGAGCGCGCCATCCCCGCGGCCCTCGAGGTGCTGCCCGTGGGCGGACGCATCGTGGTGCTCTCGTACCAGTCGCTCGAGGATCGCATCGTCAAGCGCGCGCTGTCGGCGGCGACGGCATCCACCGCCCCCTCCGGCCTGCCGGTAGAGCTCCCCGAGCACGCCCCCCGGTTCCGCCTGCTCGTCAAGGGCGCCGAACTCGCCGACGAAGAAGAGCGCGCCCGCAACCCGCGGGCGACGCCGGTGCGCCTTCGCGCCGCCGAGAGAGTGAGGGATGCCGCATGAGCGCCGCCGCCGCAGCCGCCCTTCGCCCGGAGCGGGCACCGTTCCCCTCCCGCCCGGCACCCGCACGGCGCCTCCGCGCCGTCGAGGCGGCGGCCGTCCGGCGCAAGCGCCCCCGCATGGCCTACGCGATCGTCGCCCTCGCGGGAGCGATCGCCATCGGGGCCGCCCAGATGGTGCTCTCGATCGGCACGACGCAGGCGTCCTACGAGATCGCGCAGCTGAACAAGGAGAAGCGCGACCTGACGTGGGAGAAGCAGGCGCTCTACGACGACGTGGCAGGCCTCAGCTCGCCGCAGTATCTCGCCGCCAACGCCGCCGCGCTGGGCATGGTCATCAACGCATCGCCGACGTACCTGCGTCTGAGCGACGGGGCGATCATCGGCACGAGCGATGCCGCCGCGTCCACGTCGACGGTGGATGCCGTGGGCAGAGGCGCCGTGGCGAACTCGCTGGTCGCCGACACCCCGCTGATCACCGCGCCCGATGCGACCATCCAGGGCGCGCCCGTCGTCGCCGAGCTGCTGCCCGACGGTACGCTTCCCCCGCCACTGACCGAGGGTCTGCCGACCCCGAGCACACGGTGAGGTTATGAGCACCAGAGCCACCAGAAGCCCGCGCCGCCGCACGGTCGTGGCTCTCGGAGTCGTCCTGGCGATCCTCATCGCCTTCGTGGTGCGCCTCGTCGACATCCAGGTCGTGAACGCCGATGAGCACGTCGCCGACTCCGTCAAGATGAGCCTGGGCGCCTCACGCACGCTCTACGGGACCCGCGGAGCGATCGTGGACGAGGCCGGCGTCGTGCTCGCCGGGAGCATCCTGCTGTACGACGCGCAGCTGGACCCGTCGAACGTCGGTCCCGTCGAGCGCAAGGCGGCCGACGGCACCGAGGTCGAGGTGCCGTGGGAGGAGACCTCCGCGGAGATCGCCGCCGTCACCGGGCAGACGCCCGAAGAGGTGCAGAAGATCGTCGCGGACGCCAAGGCCCAGAACCCGAGCTCGCAGTGGGCGCTGCTCACCCGGGGGCTGAGCACGGAGAAGTTCCGCACGCTCGCGGATCTCGAGCTGCCGTTCCTCTCCTTCACGCCCCATCCCGCGCGCACCTACCCCGACGGCGCCGTCGGCGGCAACCTGGTGGGCTTCGTCGGCCGGGACGGCGAAGCCCTCGCCGGCCTCGAACTCACCCAGGACGACTGTCTCACCACCAAGGACGGGCACGAGTCGTACTCCGTGGGCAAGGACGGCGTCGTCATCCCCGGCACGCTCCTGACGGAGCCCGCGACCGACGGCGGCACCCTGCAGCTCACGATCAACCGCGACCTCCAGTGGTACCTCCAGCAGATGATCGCCGAAGAGGTGCAGAACCAGGTGGCGCAGCGCGGCACCGCATTCGTCGTGGAGGTCGCGACCGGCAAGGTGCGGGCCGCCGCCGAGTACCCGACGGTCGACCCCAACGACATCGACGCGTCCAAGCCCGAGGACCGCGGCAGCCGCCTCTTCACGACGGTGTTCGAGCCCGGTTCGACGTTCAAGGCCGTCACCGCCGCCACGCTGCTCGAAGAGGGCGCGGCCGACCCGCTGACCACCGTCACCGCGTCGAGCTCGGAGTCGTTCCCGAACGGCGCACGCATCAACGACGCGTTCACCCACCCCGCCTTCACCTACACGCTCGCCGGCGCGCTCATCGACTCCTCGAACGTCGCCCTGTCGAAGTTCGGCGGCATGGTGTCGCCCCAGGTGCGCCACGACTACCTCGCACGGTTCGGGGTGGGTCAGCCCACCGACATCGGGTTCCTCGGCGAAGAGCCCGGCGTGCTGCACCCCGTGTCGGAGTGGGACAACCAGACCATCTACACGACGACGTTCGGGCAGGCGTTCACCGTCACCGTGCCCCAGGTGGCGAGCGCCTACCAGACCATCGCCAACGGCGGGATCCGGATGCCGCTGACGCTGGTCGAGGGGTGCACGAAGTCCGACGGCACCGTCGTGAAGCCGGACCTGCCCGAGCCGGAGCGCATCGTGAGCGAGGCGACCGCGGACACGACCGCCCTCATGATCGAGAACGTGTCGGTGCAGGGCGGGCTCTCCAAGGTCATCGCCGTGCCGGGCTACCGCATCGCCACCAAGACGGGTACCGCGCAGAAGGTCGACCCGGTCAACGGCGGATACAAGTCCGGTGTCTACTACACGTCCATGGTGGGCTTCGCCCCGGCCGACAACCCCGAGTACGTGGTCATGGTCACGCTCGATGAGCCGACTAAGGTAACCTCGTCTGCGGCCACAGCGCCGGCGTTCCAGAAGGCCATGACGCAGGTGCTGAAGACGTACCGCGTGATGCCGTCGTCGACCGCAGAGCCCGAACTTCTTCCCAAATTCAAGTGACCCGCGGCGTCCGCCCGCGCAGGCCCGGAGGATCGCCCCCATGATCGCGATGACGCTGGCCGAGATCGCCCTGGTGACAGGCGGCGAGCTGCGCCCGGCTCGGGGAGACGGCCCGGAGACCGTCGTGGACGGCACCGTCGACACGGACTCCCGCAACATCACCGGCGGCGGCGTCTTCGTCGCGAAGCCGGGCGCCGAGACCGACGGGCACCTCTTCGTGGGCACGGCCGTGAAGGCGGGCGCGGCGCTCGCGCTCGTCGAGCGGCCGGTGGAGGAGGACGTCTCCCAGATCGTCGTTCCGGATGTCGTCGACGCCCTCGCCGCGCTGGCCCGGGAGGTCGTCGCGCGCGTTCGCGCCACCGGCGACCTGAAGGTCGTCGGCATCACGGGCTCCAACGGCAAGACGACGACGAAGAACCTCCTCGCCCGCATCCTGAGCGGCGAGGGCGAGACCGTCGCGCCCATCGCCTCTTTCAACAACGAGGTCGGCGCGCCCCTCACGATGCTGCGGGTGACGCCGTCGACCCGTTATCTGGTCAGCGAGTTCGGTGCCAGCGCGCCCGGCGAGATCGCCAGGCTCGCGGGGCTCGTCGGCCCCGACATCGGCGTGGTGCTCATGGTCGGCATGGCGCACGCCGGCGGCTTCGGGGGCATCGAGGCGACCGTGAAGGCGAAGCAGGAGCTCGTGCAGGCGGTGCGTCCCGGCGGGCTCGCCGTTCTGAACGCGGATGACAGCCGCGTCGCGTCCATGGCGCCCGCCGCGACCGACCGCGGCGTCGGCGTGCGGTGGTTCGGCCAGGGCGACGCGGCCGACGTGCGCGCCGGCGACATCGACGTGACGGCGGACGGCACCGTGTTCACCGTGACGGTGGCCGACGCGTCCTCGCCGCTGCGGCTCAAGGTGCTGGGTGCGCATCACGTCGCGAACGCCCTCGCTGCGATCGCCGCCGCGACCGCCCTCGGCGTCAGCCTCACCGACTGCATCGAGCGCCTCGAGACCGTCGAGATCGCCGAGCGCTGGAGGATGCAGCCCCTCGGCTCCGACCGGGTGCGCATCATCAACGACGCCTACAACGCCAGCCCCGACTCGATGGCCGCCGCGCTGCGCACGCTCGCCCAGATCGTCCGGCCCGGCGAGCGCTCCGTAGCCGTGCTCGGCGCGATGAGCGAGCTGGGGGACTATGCCGAAGACGAGCACGACCGCATCGGCCTGCTCGCCGTGCGCCTCGGCATCCAGCGGATCGTCGTCGTCGGCGCCGACGCACGCCGCATGTTCCTCGAGGCCGTCGCGCAGGGGTCATGGGACGGCGAGGCCGTCTTCTTCCCCGACGCGGATGCCGCCTTCGAATACCTCCGCGGCGAGCTGCGCGATGGCGACCGGGTGCTGGTCAAGTCGTCCAACTCGGCGGGACTGCGGCACCTCGGCGATCGTCTGGGAGACTTGTTCTCGTGAGATCACTCCTGATGGCGGCGGCGATCTCCCTCGCGTTCACGCTCTTCCTCACACCGGTCTTCCTGCGGCTGTTCCGCAAGTGGGGCTGGGGCCAGGTCATCCGCACCCCCGAGGCGATCGAGAACCCGAGCCACGGAGAGAAGCGCGGCACGCCCACGATGGGCGGCACGATCTTCATCGCGGGCACCCTCGTCGGCTACCTCGTCGGCGGCTACATGGGCAACAACCCGCCGACCATCTCGGGCTGGCTGGTCGTCTGGATGATGGTGGGCTTCGGCGCCGTCGGCTTCATCGACGACTACATGAAGGTGCGCAGCCAGCGCAGTCTCGGCCTGTCCGGCTGGCGCAAGATCCTCGGTCAGGTGATCGTCTCGGTGCCCTTCGCCATCGCCGCGCTGAACTTCCCGAATCGGGCCGGCGAGGCACCGGCATCCCCGTACGTCTCGATCTTCCGCGACGTGCCCGCACTCTCGTTCATGGCCCTCGGCCTCGTCGTCGGCTGGATCGCCTACCTCCTCTGGATCACGTTCATCGGCGTCGCCTTCTCGAACAGCGTGAACGTGACCGACGGTCTCGACGGACTGGCCGCCGGCGCCGGCATCTTCGTCGTCGGCGCATACAGCCTCATCGCGTTCTGGCAGTTCAACCAGGTGTGCACGGGCGAGGGCCTCGCCCCCGCGCTGCAGCCCGCCTGCTACAACACGCGCGACCCGTTCGACCTCGCGATCGTGTCCGCGGCGTTCATCGGCGCCCTCATCGGCTTCCTCTGGTGGAACGCGCCGAAGGCCAACGTCTTCATGGGGGATGTCGGCTCCCTCTCGATCGGCGGAGTCATCGCCGCGATGGCGATCCTGACCCGCACCGAGCTGCTCGCGGTCCTCGTCGCGGGCGTCTTCGTCATCGCGCCGGGCTCCGTCATCCTCCAGCGCCTCTACTTCAAGCTCACGCGCGGCAAGCGCCTCTTCCTGATGAGCCCGCTCCACCATCACCTGGAGATGCGCGGCTGGCTCGAGATCACGATCGTCGTGCGCATGTGGATCATCGCCGGGATGCTGGCGGTGTCGGGCGTCGGACTGTTCTACGTCGAATGGCTCTCCCGCACATGAGCGCACCGCGCCTGGATTCGCTCACGAGCTGGCACGCGGACTGGAAGGGCCTGCGCGTCGTCGTGCTCGGGCTGTCGGTCACGGGCTTCTCGGTCGCCGACACCCTCGCCGAGCTCGGCGCCGACGTGCTCGTGGTGACCGAGCGGGCCGATGAGGAGTACGCGCGGCTGCTGCCGGTCATCGGCGTCGCACTCCGGGAGGGCCCGCTCGACGCGGTGCCCGAGGCGCTCGTCTCCTTCGCGCCCGACGTCGTGATCGCGTCGCCGGGCTTCGCCCCCGGGCACCCGGTCATCGCGTGGGCGCAGCAGTCCGGCGTGCCGCTGTGGGGCGATGTCGAGCTCGCCTGGCGCGTGCGCGACAAGGTGCTGCGGGCAGACGGCTCGCCGGCCGACTGGATCCTCGTCACCGGCACGAACGGCAAGACGACCACGACCCGGCTGGCCGCCTCGATGCTCGTCGCCGGCGGCCTGCGCGCCGCGCCCTGCGGCAACATCGGCGTGCCCGTGCTCGACGCGGTGCGCGACCCCGAGGGCTTCGACGCGCTCGTCGTCGAGCTCTCGAGCCATCAGCTCTGGTACCTGGGGCTCTCGGACGCCGCGGGGCAGCCGTCCCCGCACGCCAGCGTGTGCCTCAACCTCGCCGATGACCACCTGCTGTGGCACGGGTCGTTCGACGCGTACCGCGACGCCAAGGCCGTCGTCTACCGCAACACCCGTGTGGCGTGCGTCTACAACAAGGCGGATGCCGCGACGCGCGAGATGGTCGAGGACGCCGAGGTCACGGAGGGCGCCCGGGCGATCGGGTTCGACCTGGGCGTGCCCGGTCCGAGCGATCTCGGCGTCGTGGACGGCATCCTGGTCGACCGCGCCTTCCTCGAGGAGCGCCGCACCTCGGCCCTCGAGCTCACGACCGTGGCCGACCTCGCGGGCCGGGGTCTCGCCGCCCCGCACATGGTGGCCAACGTGCTCGCCGCGAGCGCGCTCGTGCGCGCCCTCGGCGTCGAGCCGGCGGCCATCCGCGACGCGCTGGCGGAGTTCCGCCTCGACCCGCACCGCATCGAGGTCGTCGGCGCAGCCGGCGGCATCCTGTGGGTCGATGACTCCAAGGCGACCAACCCGCACGCCGCGGCATCCTCGCTCGCCGCCTTCCCCGGTGCCGTCTGGGTCGTCGGGGGTCAGCTCAAGGGCGTCGACATCGGCGAGCTCGTGGCCCAGCGCGGAGTCGGCAGCAAGGCCGCCATCGTCATCGGCGTGGATCGGGGCGAGGTCGTCGCGGCGTTCGCGCGACACGCGCCCTCGGTTCCCCTCTTCGAGGTCGACCACGATGAGACTGGAGACGTCATGGCCCGTGTCGTCGAACTGGCGGCAGCGATCGTGCGTGACGGGGACGTGGTTCTGCTCGCCCCCGCCGCCGCGTCGTTCGACCAGTTCAGCGACTACGGCGATCGCGGTCGCCGATTCGCCGGCGCCGTGCGGGAGTGGATCGAGAGGGGGACTGCGGATGGCGACGACGCAGACCCCGGGCGATCGCGGCCGGAAGCCGGCTCCTGATACCGACGCCAAGCGCGGCCTCGCGGCCCGTGTGTCGCTGGGACGCGTCTTCGCCCCGGTGCCCAGCGAATTCCTGCTGATCGCCTCGACGGCGCTGATGCTCACGGGCTTCGGCCTCGTGATGGTGCTCTCGGCGACCTCCGCCACCTCGACGGCGTCCGGCGCCGGTCCGTACGACGCCGCCATCCGCCAGGGCGTCTTCGCCGTCATCGGCATCCCCCTGATGTTCATCGCCAGCAGGTTCCCCATCGGGTTCTGGAAGCGCATCGCCTGGCCCGCGCTGTTCGCGACGGTGGTGTTCCAGCTGCTCGTCTTCACGCCGCTCGGCTACGAGTCCGGCGGAAACCGCAACTGGATCGTGATCGCCGGGATGCAGGCGCAGCCCTCCGAGTTCCTCAAGCTGGGGCTCGCCCTGTGGCTCGGCTACGTGCTGTTCCGCAAGCAGACGCTGCTGGGCCTCTGGCGGCACGTGTTCATCCCGCTCGTGCCCGTCTCGGCGCTCGTCATCGGGACGGTGCTGGCGGGAGATGACCTCGGCACCGCCATGATCATCGTGCTCATCGTGCTCGGCGCGCTGTTCTTCTCCGGCGTCAAGCTGAGGATCTTCATCCTTCCGCTGCTCGCGGCGGCCGGCGCGGTCGCGTACTTCGCCGTCTCGAGCCCCGACCGCATGCGCCGGTTCCTGAGCTTCCTGAACCCCGACTGCCTCGCCGACTACTACAACGACTGCTACCAGCCGCTGCACGGCATCTGGGGCCTCGCCGGCGGGGGAGTGTTCGGCCTCGGCCTCGGCAACTCGCGGGAGAAGTTCGACTGGCTCCCGGAGGCCCAGAGCGACTACATCTTCGCCATCGTCGGCGAAGAGCTCGGCCTCATCGGCTGCGCCGTGGTGCTCGCGCTCTTCGCCCTCTTCGCGGTCGGCGCCTTCCACGTCATCCGCAAGACCGATGACCCGTTCGTGCGCATCGTCTCGGGCGGGATCACCGTCTGGATCATCGCTCAGGCGCTCATCAACATCGGCGTCGTGCTGCGCGTCTTCCCGGTGCTCGGGGTGCCGCTCCCGTTCATGTCGCAGGGCGGCACGGCGCTGGTGTCGGTGCTCGTCGCGTGCGGGGTGCTGCTGTCGTTCGCGAGGTCGCTGCCCGCGCCCAGGACGGGCCGCCCCATCACCGCCCGTCCGGCGCGACCGGCCGGGCGTGCGAAGATTCCGGCGTGACGACTTACCTTCTGGCGGGCGGCGGAACCGCCGGCCACGTCAATCCCCTGCTCGCCGTGGCGGACGGCCTCCGCGCGCGCGACGCCTCGGCCGAGGTGCTCGTGCTCGGCACCCGTGAGGGCCTCGAGGCGCGCCTCGTGCCGGAGCGCGGCTACGAGCTCGTCTTCGTCGACAAGGTCCCGTTCCCGCGCCGCCCCGACCGCGCCGCTGTGGCCTTTCCGATGCGATTCCGCAGGGCCATAGCGCAGGTGCGCACGATCATCCGCGATCGGGGAGTGGACGTCGTCGTCGGCTTCGGCGGCTACGCGTCGGCGCCCGCGTACGTCGCGGCCCGACGAGAACGCGTGCCCGTCGTGGTGCACGAGGCGAACGCCAAGCCGGGCCTCGCGAACGTGCTGGGCGCACGGTGGGCCGCCGGCAGCGGCGTCGCGTTCGAGGGCACGCCGCTGCGCGGTGCCCGGGTCGTCGGGATGCCGCTGCGTCGAGAGGTCGTCGACCTCGACCGCGACGGCACGCGCGGCGAGGCGGCCGCGTTCTTCGGGCTGGATGCCGCGCGCCCGACGCTTCTCGTCTTCGGCGGCTCCCTCGGTGCGCAGCGCCTGAACGACGCCCTGGCCGGCTCGTGGCAGGACATCCTCGCCGCCGGGTGGCAGCTCATCCACGTGACCGGCGAGCGGTCGACGCTCGAGGATCCGGGCGTGGAGGGGTACGCGCTGCGCCGCTACGTCGACCGCATGGACCTCGCCTTCGCGGCCGCCGATACGATCGTCTCGCGGGCCGGCGCCGCCACCGTGAGCGAGATCAGCGCGCTCGCGATCCCCGCCGTGTACGTGCCGTACGCCGTGGGCAACGGCGAGCAGCGGCTCAACGCCCGCTCCGCCGTGCAGGCCGGTGCCGCCGTGCTGATCGACGACGCGGACTTCACGCCCGAGCGGGTGCGCTCCGAGGTGGTCCCCCTGCTCGCGGACCGGGCGAAACTGGACGCGATGGCCGCGGCGGCGGCATCCATCGGAACCCGCACGGGCACCGAGAACGTGATCGCCATGATCGACGAGGCGCTCGCCCGCTGAGTCCGCCGGCCGACTCCCCGGGCTCGGGCGCGCCGGGAGCCGGTCCTCAGGAGCCCAACCTAGGATTGACGGGTCATGATCACACCCGACTTGAGTCTTCCCATTCCCGAGCACATCGGCGCCGCGCACTTCATCGGCATCGGTGGATCGGGCATGAGCGGGCTCGCCCGCATGTTCCTCGCCGCCGGCATCCCGGTCTCCGGCTCCGACCGTGCCGACAGCGCCGCGCTGCGTGATCTGGAGCGCCGCGGGGCGACCGTCCACGTCGGCCACGACGCCGCGAACCTCGGCGACGCGGACACCGTCATCCACACGGGAGCCATCTGGCCGGAGAACCCGGAGTTCGTCACCGCCAAGGAGCGCGGGATGCCGGTCATCCACCGGTCCCAGGCGCTGTACTGGCTCATCGGCGGGCGCCGCCTGGTCTCCGTGGCGGGGGCGCACGGCAAGACGACGTCGACCGGCATGATCGTCACGGCGCTGAAGGCGCTGGGCGTCGACCCGAACTTCGTGAACGGCGGCGTCATCGCGCAGCTGGGCGCGTCGAGCGGCTCGGGCGACGACGACCTGTTCGTGATCGAGGCCGACGAGTCGGACGGCACGTTCCTGCTCTACGACACCTCGGTCGCGCTGATCACGAACATCGACCCCGACCACCTCGACCACTACGGCTCGGCGGAGGCGTTCGACGACGCGTTCGTGCGGTTCGCCGACAAGGCTCGCGAGGCCGTCGTGATCTCCTCCGACGATCCGGGTGCCGTCAGGGTGGCCGCGCGCCTCGCGCACCCGAACGTCGTCACCTTCGGCGAGGCGGATGCCGCGGACGTGAAGGTCACCGACATCGTGACCGACGGGCCCGTGTCGTTCACCCTCACGCACCGCGGTGTCTCGGCGTCGGCCCGCCTCGCGGTGCCCGGCGCGCACAACGCCATCAACGCCGCCGGCGCGGTCGCCGTGCTGATGACCCTCGGACACGACCTCGAGCCCGCGCTCCGCGCCGTCGAGGGCTTCGAGGGCACCGTGCGCCGCTTCGAGCTGCACGGGGTCGAGAGGGGTGTCAGCGTCTTCGACGACTACGCGCACCACCCGACCGAGGTGGCCGCGGCTCTCTCCGCCGCCCGCACCGTCGTGGGTGAGGGGCGCATCATCGCGATCCAGCAGCCCCACACGTACTCGCGCACCCAGCTCATGTACCGCGAATTCGCCGAGGTGCTCGAATCCCTCGCCGACCACACGGTGATGCTGGACGTCTACGGCGCTCGGGAGGATCCCGTTCCCGGCGTCACCGGCGAGCTCGTCAGCGGCGCCTTCGCCGACCCCGCGCACGTGCACTACGTCGCGGACTGGCAGGAGGCCGCCGACTACACCGCGCAGGTCGCCCGCGACGGCGACTACGTCATCACGCTCGGCTGCGGCAACGTCTACCAGATCATCCCGCAGGTGCTCGAGGCTCTCGAGCGCACCGCGTCCCCGCAGTCCGTCCCGGCGTCGCGCGGTTCAGGGGAGTAGGGATGAGGCGGCCGACGCCCCTTCCCGCTCCGGAGCGGAAGCCGCCCGAGCCGATCGAGGCCGCCGCGCCGCCGATGACGGCTCGGGACCTCGCCGCCGAGCGCAGGGCGACCGGTGATGCCCCCGCAGAGAGCCCGGTCGGCGGGCTCGACCCGTCGGCGAGCACCGAGCCGATCGCGGTCGTCGGGCCGGGCGCGACTTCGGGGTCCGGCGCCGGCCCTGCTCCCGCGGCCCTCCCCGGCCTCGGCGCGACCGTCACGACGGCGGAGGAGCCGGACCCCGTCCGGCTGCGCGACGTGTGGCGGGCGAGCCGCGCACGGCGCAAGGCGCTGCGCGCCGAGGTGCGCCGCTTCACCGTGCGGGCACGCCGGCGCCGCGCGATCTGGATCGGGGCCGCGGCATCCCTGCTCGTCCTGGTCCTCGGGTCGCTCGGAGCCGCCTACAGCCCGCTCTTCGCCGTCGAGAACATCCGCATCATCGGGGCGGAGCAGCTCGACACCGCGGCGGTGGAGGCGGCCCTCTCCGACCAGGTGGGAACCCCGCTGCCCCGCGTGGACGCGAGCGCGGTGAAGGCGGCCCTCGTGGCGTTCCCGCTCATAGAGACGTACACGCTGGAGGCGCGCCCGCCGCACGACCTCGTCGTCCGGGTCGTGGAGCGCACCCCGATCGGGGTGGTCTCCTCCGCGGCGGGCTTCACGGTGGTGGATGCCGCGGGTGTCGCCCTCTCGACGACCGAGGCCGCGCCGGCGAACCAGCCGGTGCTCACGGTGCGCGGCGGTGTGCGATCGGATGCCTTCACCGCCGTCGGGCTCGTGCTGCGCTCCCTTCCCGAGCCGATCCGGCTGCAGGTCACGGCCGTCGCCGCCACCTCTCCGGACGATGTGCGGCTCACGCTGGGCGGCACCGGCACCGAGATCGTGTGGGGGAGCGCCGAGGACTCGGCGATGAAGGCGGTCGTGCTCGAGAAGGCGATGATCAGCCGCCCACCGGCGGACGTCAGTGTCTACGACGTCTCGTCGCCTCTCGCCCTCGTCATGAGCTGACGCCCCGACACGCCAATCCGAAGGGGAATGCGCGACACGCCCAGTGTGTTCCCGGCCCCGCCGCAGCATCCGCTTAGCGTCTGTCTTAGGAATTGCATACCGAGCAATTCTTTATACCTCTAGTAGAGGTTGAAGGTTTTGAACAGGGTTCAGGACAGACGGAGGCCGGCATGAGCCAGAACCAGAACTATCTCGCGGTGATCAAGGTCGTCGGCGTCGGCGGCGGCGGCGTCAACGCCGTGAACCACATGATCGAGCTCGGCCTTCGCGGGGTCGAGTTCATCGCCATCAACACCGACGCGCAGGCGCTGCTGATGAGCGACGCCGACGTCAAGCTCGACGTCGGCCGCGAGCTCACGCGCGGGCTCGGCGCGGGTGCCGACCCCGAGGTCGGCCGCCGCGCGGCCGAAGACCACGCGGAGGAGATCGAAGAGGCGCTCGCCGGCGCCGACATGGTCTTCGTCACCGCCGGCGAGGGCGGCGGCACGGGCACGGGCGGTGCGCCCGTCGTCGCCCGCATCGCCAAGTCGATCGGCGCCCTGACCATCGGCGTCGTGACGCGCCCGTTCTCCTTCGAGGGACGCCGCCGTCAGAGCCAGGCCGACGCGGGCGTCAGCAAGCTGAAGGAAGAGGTCGACACCCTCATCGTCGTCCCGAACGACCGCCTGCTCGAGATCAGCGACCGCGGCATCTCGATGATCGAGGCGTTCGCGACGGCCGACCAGGTGCTGCTCGCCGGTGTGCAGGGCATCACCGACCTCATCACGACCCCCGGTCTCATCAACCTCGACTTCGCCGACGTCAAGTCGGTCATGCAGGGCGCGGGCTCCGCGCTCATGGGCATCGGCTCCGCCCGCGGCGCCGACAGGGCGATAAAGGCGGCCGAACTCGCCGTCGAATCGCCGCTGCTCGAGGCGAGCATCGAGGGCGCGCACGGTGTGCTCCTCTCGATCCAGGGCGGGTCGAATCTCGGCATCTTCGAGATCAACGACGCGGCCCAGCTGGTCAAGGAGGCCGCGCACCCGGAGGCGAACATCATCTTCGGTACGGTCATCGACGACACCCTCGGCGACGAGGTGCGCGTCACGGTGATCGCCGCGGGCTTCGACAGCGGAGAGCCGACGGTGCGCCTCGACGCGCCGCTGGCGGCGACGCGTCCGGCCCCGGCCCTTCCGGCTCCGGTGGACGACGTCGCCGAGATCAAGCCCGAGGTGCGCGAGAAGGTCTCGGTCGGTGCCGCCTCCAGCACGGTGCTGCCCGAGACGAGCAGCTACGACTCCGCCTTCGGGGACGACGATCTCGACATCCCCGACTTCCTGAAGTAGAAGGTCGACGGGCGCGAGAGAAGTGGATGAGGCTGAGGAGCCAGGCAGCCTCGACCCGCGGCTCGCCGCGGACCTCGGAGCGCGGCTCGCCGACGTGGACGCCCGCATCGCGGATGCGGCGCGTGCGGCGGGACGCGATCCGGGCGAGCTGACGCGGATCGTGGTCTCGAAGTTCCATCCGGCGGAGATCGTCCGCGAACTGCATCGCCTGGGAGTCCGCGACTTCGGAGAGAACAGGCAGCAGGAGTTCACCGCCAAGGCGGAGGAGGTCGGTCCACTGACCGGCATCCGCTGGCACTTCATCGGCCAGGCGCAGACCAACAAGGCACGATCGATACGGAAGGCGGCATCCGCGGTGCACTCACTCGATCGAACCCGCCTCGCCGACGCGCTCGACGCGGCGGCCGACGACGGCCCGGACCTCGACGTGCTGCTGCAGATCAACCTCACGGACGATCCCGATCGCGGCGGCGTCGCGCCCGCCGGGATCGAGCCGCTGGCCGAGCACGTCGCGGGATGCGAGACCCTCGCGCTGCGGGGCGTCATGGCCGTCGCGCCCCTGGAGGAACCGCCGGCGGCGGCCTTCGAGAGACTGCGCGGATATGCGGACCGCGTGCGGGCGATCGTCCCGCAGGCCACCTGGATCTCGGCGGGCATGACCGCCGATTTCGCCGACGCGATCGCGTTCGGTGCGACACACCTAAGGATCGGGTCCGCAATCACGGGCCCACGACCGGCACGGGGTTAATCTCAATGAAGACGAGCAACACGGAGGATGCGATGTCGAACCCGCTCAAGAAGACCATGGTGTACCTGGGACTCGCCGACGAGGAGGAAGCCTACGAAGAGGCTGCTCAGCCGGCTCCCCGGAGCACCCGCGAGAGCTCGCGCGAGGTCGAGACGAAGGCGCCGGTGACCCCCCTTCGCCGTCCCGCCGTCGTGCGCCAGCCGATGGTCGGCACCGTGAGCGAGATCCTCACCGTCCACCCGAAGCAGTACCGCGACGCGCAGGTGATCGCGGAGAACTTCCGCGACGGCATCCCCGTGATCATCAACCTGTCGCAGATGAGCGACGCAGACGCGCGCCGCCTGATCGACTTCGCGAGCGGACTCTCGCTCGGCCTCTACGGCCGCATCGAGCGCGTGACGAGCAAGGTCTTCCTGCTGTCGCCCGAGAACGTCGCGGTGTCCGGTGAGGGCGGCATCGCCCAGGCCGACGCCGAGTCCGCCTCGTTCACCCCGTAGGCTAGGGGAGTGCTCCAGCTCGTCTTCGGAATCATCAACGCGCTGCTGCTGCTCTACATCTTCGTGCTCTTCGGGCGCCTGATCCTGGAGTACATCCCGATCTTCAACCGGGAGTGGCGTCCCAAGGGCGGCGTGCTCGTCCTCGCCGAAGCGGTCTACACGATCACCGATCCTCCGATCAAGTTCTTCCGCCGCTTCATCCCTCCGCTGCGCATCGGCGCCATCGCCATCGACTTCGCGTTCGCGTTGACGATGCTGCTCTGCTTCATCCTTCTCGGCGTCACCCGCTCGCTCGCCGCGTGATCCTTCGACACGCCTGAGGACCGCCGACTATGCTTGCTAGGGCGTTGCCGTCCTGGCGAGAAAAGCCTGACTCTGGCCAGCGTTCCAGAACTCATCGAAAGAGGAGCCACCATGGCATTGACCCCTGATGACGTCGTCACCAAGCAGTTCCAGCACGTTCGCTTCAAGGAGGGGTTCGACCCCGACGAGGTCGATGACTTCCTCGACGAGATCGTCGTGGAGTGGCGCAAGACGATCGCGGAGAACGAGGAGCTGAAGGCGAAGCTGGCCCAGTACGAGTCCGGCGAGACCCCGCAGCCGGTGGCCGCCGCCGCCCCCGTCGAGGAGGCGAAGCAGGAGCCCGTCGTCACCCAGGCCCCGCGCGCCGCCGACGGCGCGCCCCCCGTCGCCGCGAGCGCCGGGATCATCGAGCTGGCCCAGCGCCTGCACGACGAGCACGTCGCCGAGGGCAAGGCCCAGCGCGACCAGCTCATCTCCGACGCGCAGACCGAGGCAGCCCGCATCCTCTCCGAGGCGGAGCAGAAGCAGCGCGAGCAGCTCGACACCCTCGAGCGCGAGCGCGGAGTGCTCGAGTCCCGCATCACCGAACTGCGCCAGTTCGAGCGCGACTACCGCGCACAGCTGCGCAGCTACATCGAAGGCAAGCTCCGCGACCTCGAGACCACGGCGGCCTCGTCGGGTTCGACTCCGGTTTCTGCCATCGGCCTCTAGGCCGGTCTTTTGACCAGCCGAGCCCCCCTGAGAACGGCGGCGGCCGGCACCATCATCGCGATCCTCGCGGCGCTGGTGCTGGCCGCCGATCAGTTCACCAAGTACCTCGCGATCGAGAACCTGCCGCCGGAGGAACCGGTGCAGATCATCGGCGACTTCCTCGTCTTCTACCTGGTGCGCAACCCGGGTGCCGCCTTCTCGCTGGGCGAAGGCATCACGTGGATCTTCACGATCGCCCTCGCCGCCGTCGCGGTCGTGATCGTGTGGATGATCCGGCGGGTGCACTCCCGCCTGTGGGCCGTCGTGCTGGGCCTGCTGCTGGGCGGCGTGCTCGGCAACCTCACCGACCGCCTCTTTCGGGAACCCGGCTTCCCGGTCGGTCACGTGGTGGACTTCATCTCCACGCCGTGGATGATGCCCGCGATCTACAACATCGCCGACATCTTCATCGTCACCTGCATGATCTCGGTCGCGCTGCTCGTGCTGTTCGGCATGCGCCTCGACGGCACGCGCGAGCGTCGCGAGCGCGACGGGGCGGATGCCGCGGGCGACAGCGGCGCGGGCGACGAGACCGCGGATGCC
>DASUQB010000341.1:0-14548 GCA_036280835.1 Microbacterium sp.
GACGAGACGGTCGTCGCGGCCCTCGCCCGCGCCGGCGTCGACGTCATCACCTCCTGCGCCCAGGGCGTCTGCGGCACGTGCGAGACCGACGTGCTCGCGGGGCGCCCCGACCATCGGGATTCGCTCCTGGACGACGCCGAGCGCGCGGCATCCGCCTGCATGTTCCCGTGCGTCTCGCGCAGCCTCGGACCCCGCCTCGTGCTCGACGCCTGATCCCGATGACGAAAGGCCTCCCATGACCCTTGCCCTCTCTTCCCCTCCTGTCAGCTCGATCGATCCGTTCTCCGACGAGTTCCTGGCCGACCCGCTGCCGTTCCACGAGCAGCTGCGCGAGCTGGGGCCCGTCGTGCTCCTCGAGGCGTACGACGTCTACGCCGTCGCCCGCTACGACGAGGTGCACCGCTGCCTCACCGACTGGCAGGCGCTGCAGTCGGGCGCGGGCGTCGGGCTCAGCAACTTCACCGTCGAGAAGCCATGGCGCCCGCCGAGCCTGCTGCTCGAGGCCGATCCTCCCCGCCACGACGCACCCCGCG
This sequence comes from Microbacterium sp., assembly GCA_036280835.1. Taxonomy (GTDB): domain Bacteria; phylum Actinomycetota; class Actinomycetes; order Actinomycetales; family Microbacteriaceae; genus Microbacterium. The sequence continues at coordinate 534 of DASUQB010000341.1, forward strand.
CGGTGCTCTCGCAGCTGCTGTCCCAGCGGAGGCTGCGGGTGCTGGAGGAGCGGTGGAACGCGGATGCCGCGCAGCTCGTCGACGAACTGCTCGCCCGCGGCACCGCATTCGATGCGATCGCGGATCTCGCCGAGGTGCTGCCGCTGCGCGTCTTCCCCGACGCGGTCGGCATCGGCAGCAGCGGGCGCGAGCACCTCCTGCCCTACGGCGACTTCGCCTTCAACGCGTTCGGACCACAGAACGACCTCGTGACCGTTCCCGCCGCGACGATCGCCCCGACCATCGAGTGGATCAACACCCAGTGCCGGCGCGAGAACCTGACCGACGACGGCTTCGGCGCGCAGATCTGGGCCGCGGCCGACCGCGGCGAGATCACGCCCGAGCAGGCCCCGCTCATCGTGCGCTCGATGCTCACCGCCGGGGTGGACACGACGGTGACCGGCATCGCGGCGGTGGTGCACGCATTCGCGACGAACCCCGAACAGTGGGAGCGGCTACGCGCGGATCGCTCCCTGCTCCCGCGCGCCTTCGAGGAGGCGGTGCGGCTGGAGTCGCCGGTGCAGACGTTCTTCCGCACCACCACGGTCGAGACCGTCGTCTCCGGCACGCCCATTCCCCCGGGCCGCAAGGTGCTGATGTTCCTCGGGGCCGCCAACCGCGATCACCGGCGATGGGAGGACCCGGACCGCTTCGACCTCTCGCGCGATCCCTCCGGTCACGTCGCGTTCGGCATGGGCCTGCACCAGTGCGTGGGCCAGCACATCGCCCGCCTGGAGGCGACCGCGGTGCTCGGAGCGCTGCTCGACCGCGTCGCCGCGATCGAGCTCACGGAGAAGCCCCGCCGGCACCTGAACAACACCCTCCGGGGGTGGGAGCACATGCCGGTGCGCGTGTCGCCCGTGGCGGACCGAGACACGGTTGGATAAAGATCCCGGCGCTCACGCCAAAATCGTTGACAATCTCGCCGCGAATCCGTACCGTCCCATCACAGGGAAGCGTCCGTCTCCGCCCGAGACAGCGGACGCCGCCCTGGTCGAGTGCAACGAGGCGACGACGGGGAAAGGGAGGCCATGGCCGCTCGATTGACCCTGCACCAGGTGAACCTCCGCTTCGGCGGGGTCAAGGTGCTCGAGGACGTCGGATTCGAGGTGCAGCCCGGTGAGGTGTTCGGCCTGGTCGGGCCCAACGGAGCGGGCAAGACGTCGCTCTTCAACTGCATCAGCGGCCACTACCGTCCCTCCTCCGGCTCGATCCGGATCGACGAGCAGGAGGTGCTCTCGAAGGCGCCGTGGCGGATGTCGCGCCTCGGGCTCGCCCGGACATTCCAGCACCCCGCGCTGCAGCTGCACGCGACGGTGCTCGAGAACGTCATGCTCGGCGCCCACCCGCGGCTGCGCGGAGGCCCCGTCTCCTGGTCGCTGCGCGTGCCGCCGACGAGCAGGGACGAGCGGACCCTGCGTGCCGAGGCGCTGGAGCTGCTCGACCGCTTCGGGCTCGGCTGGGCGGCTCACCGCACGCCGGACGAGATGTCGCACGGCCTGCACAAGGGCATCGAGCTGTGCCGGGCCATGCTGCTCCAGCCGCGGCTGCTGCTGCTCGACGAGCCGGCGGCGGGCCTGCCCCACTCCGAGGTCGACAGCTTCATCGACCAGGTGCGCCGCATGCGCGCCGACTTCGACGTCACGATCGTCATCGTCGAGCACCACATGGGCCTGATCTCCGCGCTCACCGACCGCGTGGTCGTGCTCGATCACGGGCGCAAGCTCATGGAGGGAACCGCCGCGGAGGCGCAGGCGGATGCCCGTGTCATCGAGGCCTACATCGGGAAGGACGCCGCGGATGACGCTGCTTGAGCTCACCGATGTGACGGCCTTCTACGGGCCCGTGCAGGTGCTCGACACGGTCTCGATCGCCGTGCCCGACGGCGGCGCCGTCGGCATCCTGGGCGCGAACGGCGCCGGAAAGACCACCACTCTCCGGGCGATCAGCGGCTCGATCCGCTCGGGCGGGCAGATCACTTTCGACGGGAAGAGCCTCAGAGGCCTGCGGCCAGAGCAGGTCGCCGCCCGCGGCATCGCCCACGTGCCCGAGGGCCGGGGAACGCTCGGCCAGCTCACCGTGCGCGAGAACCTCCGCGTGGGCGCCTACCGGCGGAAGGACAAAGGGGTCGCGAGCGACGTCGACTACTGCCTCGACCTCTTCCCCCAGCTCAAGGAGCGCATCGGCTCGACGGCGTCCACCCTCTCGGGGGGCGAGCAGCAGATGCTCGCGATCGCGCGGGCGTTCATGGCCAAGCCCAGGCTGCTCATGCTCGACGAGGCATCCCTCGGCCTCGCCCCGAGCACCGGCAAGGCGGTCTATGAGGCCATCCGCCGGCTGCGTCTGGACTCCGGCATCGCGATGCTGGTCGTCGAGCAGAACGCCAACCTCGCCTTCACGCTCGTCGACACCGCGACGGTTCTCGAGACGGGGCGCAACGTGCTCACCGGAACCTCCGCCGAGCTCAAGGGCATGGACGAGATCCGCCGCGCCTATCTGGGGGGCTGAGATGGGCACCTTCATCCAGCTCGTCGTCGACGGCCTCTCCATCGGATCCATCTACGCCGCCCTCGCCCTCGCGATCGTGCTCGTCAACCAGTCGACGGGTCTCATCAACTTCGCGCAGGGCGGCATGGCCGTGCTCTCGGCCTATATCGCGTTCGCGTTCACGCAGCTCGGCGCGCCCGTGCTGCTGGCGATCGTGATCTCGGTCGTCATCTCCTTCGTCTACGGCGGGCTCGTCGAGCGATTCCTGATCCGGAGGTTCGAGGGCGGCGACCCGGACACCGCCGTCGTCGTCACGATCGGCCTCTTGACCCTCATCACCGGTATCTGCGGCTGGATCTGGGGCTTCAACAACCGCCAGTTCCCCTCGCTCTTCCCGCTGGACACCGTCGACATCCTGGGTGCGGTAGTCAGCGTCCGATCGCTCGGGACGTTCCTCGCGATCGTGGCCATCATGGTGATCCTGCAGCTGCTGTTCCGCGGCACCAAGCTCGGGCTCGCGCTGCGAGCCGTCGCGGTGAACCCGAACTCCGCCGCGCTGTCCGGGCTCCCCGTCGGCCGCCTGCTGATGGTCGGGTGGGGGCTCGCGGCCGCGCTCGGCGCGGTGGCGGGCTCGCTCGTCGCGCCCCAGCTGACGCTGACCCCCGGCATGCTCGACACGGCCCTGGTGTACGCCCTCGCCGCCGTCATCATCGGCGGCCTGAACAGCCCGGCCGGGGCCGTCGTCGCCGCGTGGGCCATCGGCGTCCTCGAGAACCTGGCGGCCGTCTACGTGCCGATCATCGGGTACGACCTCAAGATCGCGGTGCCGTTCATCCTCGTCTTCGTCGTGCTCATCCTCCGACCGCAGGGGCTCTTCGGCCGGAAAGTCGTGGTGCGCGTCTGATGTCGAACCTCACCCGCCGGCTCCGCAACCCCTGGGTCATGGGCGCCATCGTGGTCGTGCTCGCCGCCCTGCTGCTCGCCGCGCCGCTCATGCTGCCGGTGTTCGCGAATCAGACGCTCGTGCGCATCGGCGTCTACGCCGTCGCCGTGCTGGGCCTGAACATCGTCATGGGCTACACCGGGCAGGTGTCGCTCGGGCAGATCTTCTTCCTCGGTCTCGGCGCCTACGTGACCGCGTACGGGGTGAACGCGGGCTGGAACATCGCGATCGTCTTCGTCATGGCGTGCCTCATCCCCGGCCTCGCGGGACTCGTCGTCGCCCTGGCCGCCGCCCGGCTCGGCGGCCTGGCGATCGCGATGGTGACGATCGCCCTACCCATTGTGGGGCTGCCGCTCGCCAAGCGGCTCGAAGACCTCACCGGAGGTTCGCAGGGCACGTCCGCGCGGTTCTCGAGCGCCCCCGACTGGAGCGGCCTCGACAACGACCAGTGGCAGTACTACATCGTGCTGGCGATCACCGTGGTCGCGTTCCTGCTGGCACGCAACCTGGTGCGCGGCAAGTTCGGCCGCGCGATGGCCATCGTCCGCGACAACGAGGCGGTCGCCACCTCCATGGGCATCTCGCCGTACCGGTACAAGGTGATGGCGTTCACCATCGCGTCGCTGTTCGGCGGGGCGAGCGGCTTCCTCTACATGGTCGCCGTGCAGTACACCTCGCCCGAGACGATGAGCTTCGCCCACTCGATCAGCCTCGTGGCCGCGATGGTGATCGGCGGCGCCGCGAGCATCGTCGGCTCCCTCATCGGCGGCGCGTACTACGTGCTCGTGCCCGCTTTCACCAACACCATCGACGCCAGCCTCACCCTCGTGATCCAGGGCGTCATCCTGCTGGCCGTGCTGTTCCTGCTCCCCGGCGGACTGGTCTCGCTCCCCCGCGCCATCCGCCGGCTCACCCGGCGCCGCGGCGGAGGCTCGGCTCCCGCCGCCGCCGGCAGCCGCACCGGACCCCGCCCCCAGACCACCGCGGTGCCTGCGTCCGGCTCCGAGACGACCCCCGAGCAGCCGCACAGCCCTGAACCGTAAGACCCGAACCGTTATACACAGAGAGGCAAGGTTGATCATGAACATCAGCAAGCGGAGGCGGGGTGTCATCGGCACCGTAGCCCTGGCATCGGTCCTCGCCCTCGCCGTGAGCGGCTGCGCCCGCGGCGGCGACACAGACGGGGGTGGCGGCGACGGCGACGACGGTGCGGCCGCCGCGAGCCCCGGCATCACCGACACCAGCATCACGTTCGGCATCACGAGCCCCCTTTCGGGCCCGACGGCCGGACCCGGGAACTGCACGGTCGACGGCGCCCAGGCCTACTTCGGCGTCAAGAACGACGAGGGCGGGATCGAGTTCGGCGACGGCAAGACCCGCACCGTCGAGATCAAGTCGTACGACGACACCTACGACCCGCAGAAGGCCCTCGCGAACTTCCAGCAGATGGTCGCCGACGGCGTCTTCGCGGCCGGCATCGGCCTCGGCACACCCACGAACCGTGCGTGGCGCGAGGCGGCCATCGACGAGGGAGTGCCCCAGGTGCTCGTGATGGCCGGCGACCCGCTGTTCAGCGATCGCGAGGAGAGCCCCATGCAGCTCGGGCTCGTGCCGATCTACCAGCAGGAGGGCGCCGCCTTCGGCGAGCTGCTCGCCGCATCCGGCGAGGACCACAAGGTCGCGATCCTGTCGCAGAACGACGACTACGGCGACGGCTACGTCGAGGGCTTCAAGGAGGCCATCGCCGAGGCCGACAACGTCGAGGTCGTGGGCGAGCTGACGTACGAGGCGACGGACACCAGCGTCGATGCGCAGCTGACCGAGCTGGCCGCGTCGGGAGCCGACGTCTTCTTCAACGCGATGTCGATCACCCCGCTCGTGATCTCGGCGCTGCAGAAGGCGCAGCAGGTCGGCTGGCTTCCGAGCTGGTTCCTGCCGTCGAACACGTCGAGCCCCGTGGCCATCCTCGAGCCCGGTGGCGGTGCCGCGTTCCCCGGCATCTACTCCGTCGCCTTCTCGGAGTCGGCCGCGGCGCCGACGTTCCAGGAGAGCGAGGAGGGTGCGGCGTTCCTCGAGGCGATCGGCGAGTACACCAACCAGGAGGGCGTGCCGGGCTTCCCGCACTGCGTCTGGAGCTGGATCGCGGCCGCGACTCTCGAGCAGGCCTTCATGAACATGGAGGAGCCCACGCGTGAGAGCTTCATGGAGGCTCTGATGAGCATCCAGGGATTCGATGCGCCCTTCATGCTCGAGGGTTCGACGATCGACACCACGGTCGACGGCCGCCCGGCCGTGTCGGACGTCATCGTGCAGAAGTACAACGGCAAGGGCTACGCGACGGCGGAGCAGTTCGGGTGACCTGAGCACCGCCTTCACCGGGAACGGCCCCGACCTTCCGGTCGGGGCCGTTCCTCGTGCGGCGGCTCGCGCGCGTCAGTCCATCCCGCGCAGCACCCCGACGATGCCCTCGAGATGCGATCGGGTGGCCGCCTCGGCGGCATCCGGGTCCCGCGCGAGAAGCGCGTCGATGATCGCGATGTGCTCCGGCGCCGACTGGGCGGCGCGACCCGGGTGGTACGCGAGGCGGAACTGGTGCCTCGCGGACTGCGCCCGCAGGCGCTCGAGCAGCTGCGTGGCGGTGGCGTGCCGGCTGAGGTCACGGATGCGGCGGTCCATCTCCTGGTTCAGCCGCGAGTACTCCATCAGGTTGCCGGAGGCCACGGCCGCGGAGATCTCGTCGCGCAGGCGTCCCAGCTCGACGGCATCGGCATCCGTCACGTTCTCGGCGGCCTTCCGCGCGCACAGGGTCTCGAGCCCGATGCGCACCTCGACGATCTCGACCGCCTCGTCGATGCTGATCGCGCGCACGCGGGCGCCCCGATTGGGCAGTCGCTCCACGAGTCCCTCGTTGGCGAGGTTCAACAGCGCCGTGCGCACGGCGGCGCGGGATGCCGCGTACCGCTCGCTGATGTCGGCTTCGATGAGTCGCTGGTGCGGGGCGAACTCGCCGCCGAGGATCGCGTCGCGGATCTGCTGGGTGAGATCGGCCGGGGCCAGGGCGTCGCCCGACTCCAGAACGGCGGCATCCGACATGGCAGTCATCAGACCTCTCGTCGTCGATGGGAGGGGCGCACGCGCGCTCCTCCTCCGAGGGTACTGGCCGCTCCCCCGCAATTGCATACGAAATGCGTGCGAATATTGTCGGCAATCTTGCGGATGACCGGCCCGAGGGGCACGCTAGGAGACAGCGTCACCCGACCAGACGCATGCATCCACATACATCCCGCGGAGACCGGAGCGACACCGACGACACGTCGTCACGGACCCGCACATCGTCCACGACGAACACGTCGTCACGGACTCACACATCCCAGGACAGACACGTCGTGAAGGACATGACAAACAGAGAGGTGGTCGATCGATGTCGGACACAGTGACCCAGGCCCCCGTCCGCACGGGGCTCTACATCGGAGGCGAGGCGCGCCAGACCGTGGACGCCCTCGAGATCCCCGATCCCGCCAGGCCCGGCGCGATCGTCGGGCATGCGGCATCCGCATCGCCGCAGGATGTCGACGACGCCGTGGCCGCCGCCAAGGCGGCCTTCCCCGCGTGGTCGGCGCTGACGGCGAAGGAGCGCGCCGCGAAGATGGCGGAGGCCATCGCCGGCATCGCCGACGAGCGCGATGAGGACGCCGCCATCCTGTCGCAGGAGAACGGCAAGATCCGCCTGGAGGGCTGGATCGACGCGCTCGTCTTCGAGATCCGCTGGCAGCTCGCGCTCATGCTCGCGGACGACGTCGAGACGGGCAAGGTCCTGGAGCCGGCTCCGGGCATTCCCGTGCGCACCGAGGTGGCCTATCAGCCGCTCGGCGTGGTCACGGTGATCGTGCCGTTCAACTGGCCGATCGCGATCCTGGGCGCATCGCTGCCCCACGCGCTGCTCGCCGGCAACACGGCGATCGTGAAGCCGCCGCCCTCGGCGCCGCTGGCGACCACCCGCGTCGTGCAGCGCGTCGCCGAGAAGCTGCCGCCCGGCGTGCTCAACGTCGTGACCGGCAAGGACGAGAACATGGCCGGGCTGATCCAGAACACCGACATCGCGAAGGTCTGCTTCACCGGCAGCGTCAACGGCGGCAAGCGGATCATGGAGATGGCGTCGAAAACCCTCACCCGGGTCACCCTCGAGCTCGGCGGCAACGACGCGGCGGTCTTCCTCGAGGACGCGATCCTCGACGACACGCACCTCGACCGGCTGTTCGCGGCCAGCTACGACACCACCGGTCAGATCTGCATGAACGTCAAGCGCGTCTTCGTGCACCGGTCGCGCCTCGACGAGCTCGTCGCCGGGCTGTCGGCGCGGCTCGAGCAGGCGAAACTCGGACACGGGCTCGACGAGGGCACCACCATGGGGCCGCTCCACTCGCCCGCCCAGAAGGCGTTCGTCGAGGAGATCATCCAGGAGGCGAAGGATGCCGGCGCCGACGTGCGGGAATTCGGCGAGCTGCCCGGCGACGACCTCGCCGGCGGCAACTTCCTGCGGCCGGCGCTCGTCGTCGACGCCGACCCGGAGCTGCGCGTGGTCACGCAGGAGCAGTTCGGTCCCGTCATCCCGATCCTTCCGTTCGACACGGAGGAAGAGGCGGTGCGGCTCGCGAACGACACCTGGGGCGGTCTCTGCGGCTCGGTCTGGACCGCCGATCCCGAGGCTGCGTCGCGCGTCGGGTCGCAGCTCGTCTGCGGGTACGTCTGGGTCAACGACCACGGCGCCACGCGCCTGGACCTGCGCGCGCCCTTCGGCGGGATGAAGCAGTCGGGCATCGGACGCGAACAGGGCATCGAGGGCGTCCGGGCGTTCCAGGACACCCGCGCGATCGCCACGATCGACCCGGAGGCACTGGCGGCAATGGCGCACTGACCCTCGCCCGCGAGGACGCCCGGACCCTCCTGGGGGGTCCGGGCGTTCTCGCGTTCCTGTCAACGCAAGTTGACACGCGGCGACGACGTCAACTAACGTTGACACCCGGATGCCTCGCCGAGGCGCCGGGAAGGAAGCACCGTGAGCGGGGACGACATCCGCACCCTCATCGGGGCGGCGCCCGACGACGTGCCGATCGCGGAACTGCGCCGCCTCGCCGCGGTACGGCGGGAGCTCTCCCGCGCCGAAGAGGTGCAGGTGCGCCGCGCACGGCTGCAGGGGTACTCCTGGCAGGCCATCGCGGCCGCGCTGGGCGTGACCCGGCAGGCCGTCCACAAGAAGTACGGTCGAAGGTGACCCCCGAGCAACCCCGAGGTGCAACCGTGTCTGTCGACGCCCCCGCAAAGCCAGAAGAAGCAACGACGCGCCGCCGCGGCAAGAAGGCCCAGGAAGGACCGAGAGCCACCTTCGGCCAGCTGCTGCCCTTCCTCTTCGAGCACAAGCGCATCCTCGTGGTCATCGCCGTGCTGAGCGTGCTCGGCGCGGTCGCGACCCTTGCGCAGCCGCTCGTCGTCGGCCAGGTCATCGAGCGCGTGCAGCTGAACGAGTCGCTCGGGTGGCTCGTGTGGGTGCTCATCGCGCTCGTCGTGGCCTCCTCGCTGCTCTCCGGCTACCAGCACTACCTGCTGCAGCGCACGGGGACCGCCGTCGTCTACTCGAGCCGGCGCAAGCTGATCGCCCGCATCCTGCACCTGCCGATCAGCGAGTTCGACGCTCGCCGCACCGGCGACCTCGTCTCCCGCGTGGGCACCGATACGACGCTCCTGTATGCGGTCCTGACCCAGGGTCTCGCCGATTCGGTCGGCAACGGGCTCATCTTCATCGGCGCGCTCATCGCGATGGCGATCATCGACCCCGTGCTGCTCGCCCTCATCGTGATCGTGATCGGCGTCTCCATCGTCGTCGTCGTGCTGCTCAGCGGGCGCATCCGCACCGCCTCCACCGAGCAGCAGGAGAAGGTCGGCGAGCTCGCGTCCGGCGTCGAGCGCGCCGTCGGGTCGATCCGCACGGTGCGCGCCGCGGGGGCCACCGACCGCGAGGTCGCGTCGGTGGGCGGGCTCGCGACCGAGGCCTACGACGTCGGCGTGCGCATCGCGAAGGTCTCGGCCCTCGTCGTGCCCGTCGCGGGGATCGCGCTGCAGGCGTCGCTGCTGGTGGTACTCGGCGTCGGCGGCTTCCGCGTCGCCTCGGGCGCGATCACCATCGCGAGCCTGGTCACCTTCATCATGTTCCTCTTCATGATGATCGCGCCGCTCGGCTCGACGTTCGGCGCCATCACTTCGGTCAACCAGGCGCTCGGCGCCCTGGGTCGCATCCAGGAGGTGCTCGACCTGCCGACCGAGGACGGGGAGGATGCCGCGCTGGCGGCGACCCTGCCCGCCACGGGCGATTCGTCGGCGGATGCCGCGGGCGCCGCGATCGCGTTCCGGGACGTGCGGTTCCGCTACCCCGAGAACGTCGTCGCCGCCCGCGCCGCCGCGGCGGCCGAGGCCCGGGCGGTGCTCGAGCAGGTGCACCTCGAACGCCCGGCGAAGGCGGTCGAGGAGGCCGAGAGCGACCGGGACGTGCTCCGCGGCGTCTCGTTCGACGTCCCGCGCGGCTCGCGGGTGGCCCTCGTCGGCCCGAGCGGTGCGGGCAAGAGCACGATCCTCTCGCTGATCGAGCGCTTCTACGATCCGACCGACGGGACCATCCTGCTCGGCGGTCGCGACATCCGCACGATCGAGCGCGCGCAGCTGCGTGCGCAGTTCGGCTACGTGGAGCAGGACGCCCCGACCCTGGCCGGCACGATCGGCGACAACCTCCGCCTCGGCTCACCCGGCGCGACCGATGCCGACTGCGAGCGCGTGCTGCACGCGGTCAACCTCACCGAGGTTCTCGAGCGCAATCCGCTCGGACTCGACGCGCCCGTCGGCGAGGGCGGCGTGCTGCTGTCGGGCGGCGAGCGCCAGCGCCTCGCGATCGCCCGCGCCCTGCTGGCGGCGCCCCCGATCCTCCTGCTCGACGAGTCGACGTCATCGCTCGACGGGGTCAACGAGCAGCGGATGCGCGAGGCGATCGACGCCGTCGCCGCCGGCCGCACGCTCATCGTGATCGCCCACCGGCTCTCGACGGTCGTCGACAGCGACTCGATCGTGGTGCTCGACCGCGGCCGCGTGGTCGGCCAGGGCACCCACTCGGAGCTCGTGACCTCGACCCCGCTCTACCGCGACCTCGCTCGGCACCAGCTCCTCGTCTGACGCGGGCGCGCCGGCGCGCCGGCGTCTGACACGCCCGCGGGGTCAGCGCGCGGCGGCCGTGAGGCGGTAGCGGAGCGCGGCGAGCTCGGACTGCAGCGCGGCGGGAACGCGGCCGCCGAAGGTGTCGTAGAACTCCTGCGTGAGCTCGGCCTCGCGAAGCCACGACGCCGGGTCGATCGCGAAGAGCTCGTCGAGATCAGCCTGAGGCACCTCGATGCCGTCGAGGTTGAGGTCCTCGGGCTTCGGCAGCCGGCCGATGGGGCTCTCGACCGTGCCGACCTCGCCCTTGATGCGGCGGATGATCCAGTCGACGACGCGCGCGTTGTCGCCGAAGCCGGGCCACAGGAACCGGCCGTCGGCGCCCTTGCGGAACCAGTTGACCTGGAAGATGCGGGGCGCACGGTCGAAGCGCAGGGCGCCGCCGACCTTCAGCCAGTGGCCGAAGTAGTCCGCCATGTTGTAGCCGCAGAACGGCAGCATCGCGAACGGGTCACGGCGAAGCTCCCCCACTTCGCCCTCGGCGGCGGCGGTGCGCTCCGACGAGATCGTCGAGCCCAGGAAGACCCCGTGCGTCCAGTCGGTAGCCTCGACGACGAGCGGCACATTGGTCGCGCGGCGACCGCCGAACAGGATCACATCGAGCGGAACGCCCTGCGGGGCGTCCCAGTCCGCGGCGATCTGCGGGCACTGCGCGGCGCCGACCGTGAAGCGCGAGTTCGGGTGCGCCGCCGGGCGATCCTGGTCGGGCGTCCAGGGGTTGCCCTCCCAGTCGGTCAGGTGGGCGGGGGCCTCATCGGTGAGGCCCTCCCACCAGACGTCGCCGTCGGGCCGGAGCGCGACGTTCGTGAAGATCGTGTTGCCCCAGAGCGTCTCGACGGCGGTCACATTGGTGGACTCGCCGGTGCCCGGCGCGACGCCGAAGAAGCCGGCCTCGGGGTTGATGGCCCAGAGCCGCCCGTCCTCGCCCGGGCGGATCCAGGCGATGTCGTCGCCGAGCGTCTCGACACGCCAGCCCGGGATCGTGGGGCGGAGCATCGCGAGGTTCGTCTTGCCGCACGCCGACGGGAACGCCGCGGCCACGTGGTATGCCCGGCCCTGCGGATCGATGACGCGGATCAGCAGCATGTGCTCCGCGAGCCACCCCTCGTCGCGGCCGATCACCGACGCGATGCGCAGAGCGAAGCACTTCTTCGCCAGGATGGCGTTCCCGCCGTAGCCGGAGCCGTACGACCAGACCTCGAGCGAGTCGGGGAAGTGCACGATGTACTTCTCGTCGTTGCAGGGCCACGCGACATCCGCCTCGCCGTCGGCCAGCGGCGCGCCGACCGAGTGCACGGTCTTGACCCAGGAACGGCCCTCGGCGATGAGCTTGGTGACCTCGTCGCCGACACGCGTCATGATGCCGATGGATGCCACGGCGTAGGCGCTGTCGGTGACCTGCACGCCGATGTGCGAGAGAGGGCCGCCGACCGGACCCATGGAGAACGGGACGACGTACATCGTGCGCCCGCGCATGCTGCCGTCGAAGATCGACGACATGGTCGCGCGCATCTCGGCCGGGTCGGCCCAGTTGTTCGTGGGACCGGCGTCCTCCTCGCGCTCGGATGCGATGAACGTGCGGCCCTCGGTGCGCGCCACGTCGCTCGGGTGCGAGCGGGCGAGGTACGAGCCCGGGCGCCACTCGGGGTTGAGCTTGATGAGCTTGTCCTCGTCGACCAGCTGACGCAGCAGCGCGTCGTTCTCGGCTCGGCTTCCGTCGATCCAGTGGATGCGGGCCGGCTTGGTCAGCGCGGCGATCTCGTCCACCCATGCGGCGAGGGCCTCCATGCCCTTGCCGGGGTGGGCGGGGCGCTGGCCGTGCTCGCGCAGGGCCGCCACGGGTACGGGGCCGGTGCGGCGGGCGGTGAAGGTTTCCGCGAGTGCCATTTTCGCTCCTCTTAGTGATGCAAATGAGATGTAGATCGGGGGTCTGCCTCCATTCTCAAAGCCGAGCGCGCAAGTTTCGGGGCCAAACGTCCGAAAGAATTGCGGTTCTTTCGCTATGCTCAAGGAATGACGACGACCGGGATCGAGCTCGCGACGCTGGGCCACCGCATCCGCCACCACCGCCTGTCGGCCCGCATGACGCTGGATGAGCTGGGCGCCGTCGTGGGCATCGCCGGCAGCCAGCTCTCGCTCATCGAGAACGGCAAGCGCGAGCCGAAGCTGTCGACGCTCGACGCACTCGCCTCGGCGCTCGAGGTCGACCTCGCCGACCTGCTCTCCCGAGAGGCGCCGAGCCGGCGCGCCGCACTCGAGCTCGAACTCGGCCGCGCGCAGTCGAGCCCGCTCTACGCGAGCCTCGGCCTCCCGCACGTCAAGCCCACGCGCGGCATGAGCGACGAGTCGCTCGAGTCGATCGTGGGCCTGCACCGCGAGCTGCAGCGCCGGGCGAGCGAGGCGATCGCGACACCGGAGGAGGCGCGGCGCGCGAACACCGAGCTGCGCGAGACCATGCGCGACCGTGCCAACTACCTGCCCGAGATCGAGGATCTCGCCGAGGAGCAGGTGCGCGCCTCGGGGCACCGCTCGGGTGCGCTCACGCACCGCGAGGTCAGCGTCATGGCCGAGCGCCTCGGCTTCCAGCTCATCTACGTGAACGACCTGCCCGACTCCACGCGGTCGATCACGGACCTCGCCAACGGGCGCATCTACCTGCCGCCGGCGTCGATCCCCGGCGGGCACGGACTGCGCTCGATGGCGCTGCAGGCGATGGCGCACCGCCTGCTCGGGCACACTCCCCCGGCCAGCTACGACGAGTTCCTCTGGCAGCGGCTCGAGATCAACTACTTCGCCGCGGCGTGCCTCATGCCGCAGGACGCGTCGGTCGCCTTCCTGCAGGAGGCGAAGAAGGAGAAGCGGCTCGCGATCGAGGACTTCCGCGACGCGTTCGGCGTGACGCACGAGGCCGCGGCGCTGCGGTTCACCAACCTCGCGACGAGCCGGCTCGACATGACGGCGCACTTCCTGCGCGTCAACGGCGACGGCGCCCTGCTGAAGGGCTACGAGAACGACGACCTGCCCCTGCCGTCGGATGTCACGGGGTCGATCGAGGGCCAGTGGGTGTGCAAGAAGTGGAGCGCGCGCACCGCGTTCGAGCACACGAACCGCACGACCGAGAACTACCAGTACACCGACACCCCGGCCGGCACGTTCTGGTGCGCGACGCAGACCGGTCGCACGGATGCCTCGGAGTTCTCGATCACGGTCGGCGTGCCGTTCAACCAGGCGAAGTGGTTCCGCGGCCGCGAGACGACGCTGCGCGCGACCTCGACCTGCCCCGACGAGGCGT
>DASUQB010000342.1:0-17971 GCA_036280835.1 Microbacterium sp.
GTTGACCGGACCGTCGGCGGTCATCAGGATGTCGTCCTCGATGCGCACGCCGATGCCCCGGTACTCCTCGGGCACGGTGAGGTCGTCGATCTGGAAGTACAGGCCCGGCTCGATCGTGAAGACCATGCCGGGCTCGAGCAGTCCGTCGTAGTACATCTCCCGGCGGGCCTGGGCGCAGTCATGCACGTCGATGCCGAGGTGGTGGCTCGTGCCGTGCACCATGTAGCGGCGGTGCTGACCGCCCTTGTCGGCGTCGAGCGCCTCTTCGGCGGTGACCGGCAGCAGCCCCCACTCCGCGGTCCGGCGGGCGATGACCTGCATCGCCGCCTCGTGGACGGAGCGGAACTTGACCCCCGGCCTGGCGGCCGCGAACGCGGCATCCGCTGCCTCGCGCACGGTCTCGTACACGCGACGCTGCACGTCGCTGAACCGTCCGCTGACGGGCAGGGTGCGGGTGATGTCGGCCGTGTAGAGGCTGTCGACCTCGACCCCGGCGTCGATGAGGATGAGATCCCCCGGCACGACGGCGCCGTCGTTGCGGGTCCAGTGCAGGTAGCAGGCGTGCGGGCCGGATGCCGCGATCGTGTCGTAGCCCTCCCAGTTGCCGTCGCTGCGCGCCCGCTGATGGAAGACGCCCTCGACGACGCGCTCGCCGCGGGGGTGCTGAAGGGCGCGGGGGAGCTCGCGGATGATGTCGTTGAAGCCCTGCTCGGTCACGTCGACGGCGAGTCGCATCTGCGCGATCTCGTATTCGTCCTTGACGAGCCGCATCTCGCTGACGAAGCGGGTCAGCTCGTCGTCGGTCCCCACGGTGAGGTCGTCATCGGCGGCGTCGAAGGTGTCGATGTGGGCCGTCGCGACGCCGAGATCGGCGGCGACGCCGGGCAGGGCGGGCCGGGGACCGATCCAGAACTCGCCGATCGTCGCGTCGGAGTAGAACTCGCTCGTGGTGCGGTCGGCCCGCTCCCGGAAGTACAGGGTCACGTCGTGGCCGTCATCCGTCGGCTCGAAGACGAGAACGGAATCCGGCTCGGCGTCGCTCGCCCAGCCCGTGAGGTGCGAGAAGGCGGAGTGCGCACGGAAGGGGTAGTCCGTGTCGTTGCTGCGGGTGGCCAGTGAGCCGGCGGGCACGACGAGGCGTTTCCCCGGGAAGGCCGCGGATACGACGGCTCGCCGCGCCGCCGCGAACGGCGCCTGCTCCCGCGCGGGCGGAGTGGTGTCCGGACGCTCGGCCCAGCCGGTCGAGATGGTGTCGAGGAAGCCCTGGGGGAACGGCTGACGACGGTTCGTCGTCGTGCCGGCGGGCTTGGCCACGTCATCGGAGGTCGGCTCGGCGGGGGTGGCGTCGATCGTGTCGAGTTCGCCTTGGGTGCTCATGCACCCAGTCTCGCACGCACATGCGAGCGCCGCTCGGGCTCAGCCGTTCGGCTCGAGCTGCACGATCAGCGGACGGTGATCGCTGCCCGAGCGGTCCATCGAGCGCAGCACGACCGAGCCCGTCGGCCTCCAGTGCCCCGAGTGCAGCACGTGGTCGATGGGCGCCCCCGCGAGCGCGGGGAGGCTGCTGGTCCACGTGCCGACCGCCCCGTTGCCGGTCGCGATGGCCGCGTCGTCGCACCGGCCGAGGGTCGCCCCGTCGACGCCGAGACCGCCCATGTGGTCGACCGTGGCGTTGAAGTCGCCGGCCATGATGACATTCGCCTCGGCGCACTGGTCGGCGAGCCACTGCAGGTCATCGCGCCAGCTGCTCATGTAGGCGGGCCGGGGCGCCACGGCGTGCACCGCGACGACGGTGGGGCCGTCCCCGTCGACGGGCATCGCGACCGCGCTGGGCATGACGTTGGTGTTGCTCGACCCGTCCCTGGACGACTCGATCACGGAGTAGTCGCCCATGTCGGGGGAGATGAGGATCGTCGTCTCCCACGCCTGCGGGCCGTTCTGGATCTCGGAGTTGTACTGCACGTGGTGCACCCACATGGGGCGCCCCATCTCCCGCATCGCTACCGCGACGCTCTCGCCGACCGAGTTCGCCATCTCGGGCAGGGCGATGATGTCGGCGTCCATCGCGATCGCGGTCTTCGCGACCTCCTCGGCCGGCGTCGCGTCGCCGGACACGTTCCACGTCATGACGCGCACGCTGGTCGCGGTCGCCGTCGGAAGGGTGTCAGCGCCGAGGCCGCGCGAGACCAGGACGCTCACATTCGCGATCACGGCGATGGCCGCGACGAGGGCGATCGAGAACGCGAAGCCGCGCAGCGGGCGCCACATCGCCAGCATCAGCGCCACCACGACGACGGCGATGAAGGCGAGCACCAGGACTCCGCGGAAGGAGATGACCTGCGCGACCGGGAACGTGCGCTCGAGACGGAAGAAGGAGGGCCACGTCAGCACCGCTGCGGCGATCGCGAACAGCACCGTCGCGAGGGTTCCGAACAGGCGCAGCACGGTGGAGACTCTAAGCGAGCAGTCTGGGAAACCGGCGAACGCGGGCCTTCGCGGGGGTGTCGCGCGCGGCGCTACGCTCGAGGGATGACGGGGGAGCGGCGGTGGGAGGGTCCGAGCGATCTGCACCTGCACTCGCTGCGGTCGGACGGCACAGAGGCCCCCGCCGCCGTCATGCAGGCGGCGCATCGGCACGCGCTGCGCACGGCCGCGCTCACCGACCACGACACGACCTCGGGGTGGGCCGAGGCTGCTGACGCGGCGACATCGCTCGGGATGACGTTCATCCCCGGCATGGAGCTCTCGGCCAAGCAGGAGTGGCGGAGCGTGCACATCCTGGCCTACCTGTTCGATCCGGATGACGCGGACCTGAGGGCGGAGATGAACCGCATCCGGGGCGACCGCGTGGGACGGGCGGAGCGCATCGTGAACAAGATCGCCCGCGACTACGACCTCACATGGGAGGACGTGGTCGAGCAGACCCACGGAGACGCCACCGTCGGGCGGCCGCACATCGCCGACGCCCTTGTGGCGCGGGGCTTCGCCCGGGATCGCGCCGCCGCCTTCGACGGCATCCTCCATCCGCGCGAGGGATATTACGTGCCCCACTACGCCCCGGATCCGCTCACCGCGGTCCGCCTCATCGTGGGCGCGGGGGGCGTGCCGGTCATCGCGCACCCGACTCCGTCCGGACGCGATCGGATGATGCCCCTGGACACCCTGCACCGGCTCATCGACGCGGGGCTCGCCGGGTTCGAGATCGACCACCGCGAGAACACCGAGAGCGGAAAGAGGGCGCTGCGGGCGCTCGTCGCGGAGCGCGACCTCATCGTGACCGGCTCCAGCGACTATCACGGCCTCGGGAAGCCGAACCTGCCCGGTGAGAACACGACGGCCGACGCCATGGTGGCTCGCATCATCGAGCGCGGCACCGGCACGACGCCCGTGTACCCCTGATCGCGCGTGCCACGCGAGAACGCCCCCCTCCTTCGTGAAGGAGAGGGGCGTTCCGTGTCAGGACGTGGTCAGCCGGCGAGGGCCTTGGTCTTGATGTGGTCGAACTCGGCCTGCGTGATGGCACCCGAGTCGAGGAGCGACTTCGCCTTGGCGATCTCCTCGGAGGGGCTGGAGGACGCGACCGACTTGATGTACTGATCCTGCGCCGCGCGCAGCTCCCTGGCCTGGGCCGCCCCGCGCTCCGCCATGCCGCCGCCGCGGGCGATGAGGTACACGAGAAGCGTCAGGAAGGGCAGGAAGATCAGCGCGATGATCCACAGCGCCTTGGCCCAGCCGTTGAGCTTGTGGTCGCGGAACAGGTCGCCGATGACGGCGAACAGCGCGAAGAGGTAGGTGATGAAGACGAACGCCCAGAGGAACCACCAGATGAGATCGCCGATGGAACCCCAGAATCCCTGGTACTGGATGGTTTGAGCTTCGATGAACCGCATGGAGTGCCTTTCGAGGGGGGTCGGAGGCGCGTCGCGCCAGGATCACCCTAGCGAAGCGACGGCGCACGCCGGGGTCACCGGCACCCCGTGTTTCGCGCGGCGTCGCGCCGCCGCCGGACCGCCCCGGGCGGCGGCCGCGATCAGGCCGCGGGAGCGGTGCTGCTGGGTCCGCGACGACGGCGGCGACGGCGCTGCGCCGGTGCCTTGCCGTCGTGGTGCTCCGAGCCACCGCCGTCGTGCACGCCGGCGCCCTCGACGACGGCATCAGCCGCCGGCTGACCGTGCGTCGCGGGCACCTGGTCGCCCTGGCCGCTGTTGGTGCGACGCTCGGGGCGCGTGCGGCTGCGACCGCGGGACGAGCCGGCGCTCGCGGGCGCGGCATCCTGCGTCTTGACCGTCTGCGTGCGCGGCGCCGTCGTCAGGCGGCCCTTGGTGCCGGCCGGGATGTTCAGGTCGGCGTAGAGGTGGGGGCTCGACGAGTACGTCTCGACCGGCTCCGGCTTGCCGAACTCGAGCGCGCGGTTGATGAGCGCCCACTTGTGCAGGTCGTCCCAGTCCACGAACGTCACCGCGATGCCGGTCTTGCCGGCGCGGCCGGTGCGGCCGGCGCGGTGCAGGTAGGTCTTGTCGTCGTCGGGGATCGTGTGGTTGATGACGTGGGTCACGTCGTCGACGTCGATGCCGCGGGCGGCGACATCGGTGGCGATGAGGATGTCCTTCTTGCCGGCCTTGAAGGCCGCCATCGAGCGCTCGCGCTGCTCCTGGCCCATGTCGCCGTGCACGGCGGCCGCGTTGAAGCCGCGGTCGTTCAGCTCGTCGACGAGCTTCTGCGCCGCGCGCTTGGTGCGGGTGAAGACGACGGTCTTGCCCCGGCCCTCGGCCTGCAGGATGCGGGCGATGACCTCCTCCTTGTCGAGGGAGTGCGCGCGGTACACGAGGTGCTCGATGTTGGCCTGCATGAGGCCCTCATCGGGATCGGTCGCGCGGATGTGCACGGGATTGGACATGAAGCGGCGGGCCATGGCCACGATCGGACCCGGCATCGTCGCGGAGAAGAGCTGCGTGTGCCGGATGGCGGGCACCTTCTGGAAGATCTTCTCGATGTCGGGCAGGAAGCCGAGGTCGAGCATCTTGTCGGCCTCGTCGAGCACGACCTCGGTCGCGTGCGACAGGTCGAGCAGGCGCTGGTTGTTGAGGTCGATCAGGCGCCCGGGGGTGCCGACGACGATCTGCGCGCCGGCCTTGAGCTGGTCGATCTGCCCCTCGTACGCCTTGCCGCCGTAGATGGCGACGACGCTGGTCGGGCGGCCCTGGGTCAGCATGTCGATGTCCTCGTAGACCTGGACGCACAGCTCACGGGTCGGCACGACGATGAGCGCCTTGACGCCCGGAGCCGGGTTCAGCCCGAGGCGCTGGACGACGGGGATGCCGAATCCGAAGGTCTTGCCGGTGCCCGTCTTGGCCTGGCCGATGATGTCCTGGCCGGGCAGGCCGAGGGGGATGGTCTGCTCCTGGATGGGGAACGCGTCGACGATGCCCTTGGAGGCGAGGACGTCGACGATGTCTTGATCGACGCCGAGGTCGGCGAATGTAGTCACAGTGATGATGCCTGTCTGGCGGTGAGATTCCGCCGGAGGGGGTGATCCACGCCCTTCACTCAGCCACAGGCGCGGGGTCCGGGTCCATTGCCCAGACCCGACCAGCCTACCGGAGAGCCCTGCGACGGTCGGCAGGCGACACCGCGCAGCGCCCGCGCGGTGGGCTCGTCACCGGACGGAGGCGGGCTGCTCTCCCATGACGGCGGTGGCGTGCGACGACGCGCCGTTA
This sequence comes from Microbacterium sp., assembly GCA_036280835.1. Lineage (GTDB taxonomy): Bacteria > Actinomycetota > Actinomycetes > Actinomycetales > Microbacteriaceae > Microbacterium. The sequence continues at coordinate 5,718 of DASUQB010000342.1, forward strand.
GGCTGAGCACGTGGTGAAGTGGTTCTGGCAGCGCCGCCCGGAGGGGCGCACCCTGTCGCTGCGTTCGCGGGGGGATGCCGGCGACGCCAGGCGCGTGGACTTCGAGGAGCTCGCGCCGGATGTCGACACCTTCCTCGGCCAGGCGGCCTATCTCCAGCTCGGCTACTTCGAGACGCTGACGCGATTGATCCGCGCGACGCCCGAGCTCGCTGAGAAGGAGGCGCTCTCACGCGCGGCGGGGGCCGCGCTGACCAAGCACCGCGAGCTCGTGGAACTGATCCGCGAGCGGGGCGGCGAGCCGACCGAGGTGATGCTGCCGTTCCGCGAGCAGCTCGATGCGTTCCGCCGCAAGACCATCGGCAAGCGGCCGCGCGAGACCATGCTCTCGGTGCACGTCACCGCAGGCATGCTCGATGACTTCTACCTCGCCCTCGCATCGAGCTACGCGGAGACGGGTCGCCGCGTCGCCCGCATCCTCCGCGCCGACGATGACCGCCAGTCGATCGTCGAGATCATCCAGGCGACGATCGAGAGCGACGAGGAGTGGCGCTCGCTGCTCTCGCTCTGGGGACGCCGCCTCGTCGGCGACACGCTGCTCGTCGCCCGCGCCGCGCTCCGGCCCACGACGCTGGGCGCGGCCGAGGAGAAGAGGGTGGAGCCCGTCTTCACCGACCTGATGGCCGGCCACGCGCGCCGCATGGACGCCATGGGGCTGGCTGCCTGACCGCAGTGCCGGGCGACTGCCCTGATCAGGCGATGCCGAGCCGGATGCGCTCGCGCGCGTCGTGGGCGACGCGCGAGCGGCTGATGACCGTGACCGCGACGTAGGTGACCGCGACGGGCGCGAGGATCGATGCAACCCAGAGCCACGGGTTGTCCTCCGCCAGGCCCGCCCACTGCAGGATCGTGTACAGGACGCCCGCGGTGGCGGCGCCGATCGCCGGGGCGAGGACGACGCCGCGGCTGGAGCGGTGCGGCAGCGTGAAGTGAAGGGCCATGCCGGCCACCGCGCCGGCGATCAGGGCGAGGAGGATGAGCACGTCAGGCCACGAAGCCGACGCGTCGCGATTCCTCGCTGCCGATCTCGATGTACGCGAGGCCTGCCGTGGGCACGACGTACTGGTTGCCCTTGACGTCGGTGAAGGTCAGGTGGGTCGACCCGGAGTCCAGCGCGGCAGCGACGGACTTCTTGACGGTGTCTGCCGATTCCGAGGTGTCGAAGCTCAGTTCGCGACCGGTGTTGGTGATGCCGATGCGGATCTCCACGGGATGACTGCCTTTCGTAACGAGCGCCCCACCCGGGGCGACACGGCAACTCTACGACACGGCGGGGGACCGCTCGCCCGCGAGCCGCAACGCTGAGGGCGAACGCGTCCACGGCCGCGCGAGGCAGGGGTGTCGGACGGCGCGGGTAGCGTTGACCACATGACTTCCTGGGGCGATTCGGCGGGGCGCCTCCGCGATCTGGATGCCGCTCAGCGCGCCATCGTCGACCTGCCGGCCGAGGCATCCTGCGTGGTCGTCGGTGCTCCGGGCACCGGCAAGACGACCACCCTCGTGGCGCGCGTCGAGCGGCTGCTCGACGGCTGCCTCGCACCGGAGGAGGTGCTCGTGCTCACGCCGTCGAGGCAGAGCGCCACCGACCTTCGCGACGTGCTCGCCCTGGCTGCGGGCACCGCCACGCCGGGCTCGCTCGCTCGCTCCGTCGCGTCGTTCGCGTTCCACGTCGTCCGATCCGCGGAGGTGCATGCCGGGGCGGAGCCTCCGCAGCTGCTCACCGGCGCCGACGAGGACCAGATCGTGCAGGACCTGCTGGAGGGTGACGAGCAGGATGCCGCGGACGGCCGCGCCCGCTGGCCGGAGTGGGTGGGACCGGGCATCCGGTCGTCGAAGGCGTTCCGCAGCGAGGTCCGCGCGTTCATGGCGGAGTGCGCGGCGCTCGGAATCGAGCCGCCCGTGCTGGCGGCCCTCGGCGCCGGCCAGGATCGCCCCGTGTGGGTGTCGATGGCGTCCTTCATGGCCGAGTACCTCCGCGTTCGCACCGCCATGCGCGGGGCTCACCGGGACCCGGCGGGACTCGTCCGCGAGGCTGCGGCGATCCTGCGCTCCGCGCCGCCGGGGGCGGCCTCGCTCGGCCCCATTGCCGGGCTGCGGGTGGTGCTGGTCGACGATGCCCAGGAGCTCACCCTCGGCGGGGTGCAGCTACTGCAGGCATGCCGGGCGCGGGGGATCGCCGTGATGGCGTTCGGCGACCCCGACGTGGGCTCCGGCGCCTTTCGCGGTGCCGCGCCCGAGCACTTCGCCCGGCTCGCCGCGACGCTCGAAGGCGTCCACGTCGTATCCGGGGCGCATCGGGGCACGCCGGCGCAGGCCGACCTGGTGCGTCGGGTCACCCAGCGCATCGGTGCGGCCGGCATCGTCGCGCATCGCGCGCGCCCGGCTCCCGAGCGCACCGAAGACCCCTCGGTGCGCGCGGTGATCGCACGTTCGACCTCGGAGGAGTACGACCTGATAGCGCGCGTGCTCCGCGAGAGGCATGTCCACGACGGCGTCGCCTGGGAAGCCTGCGCCGTGATCGCGCACGACACCCGGCAGGTCGCCGCGCTGGAGGCGGAGCTGTCCGCGCGCGAGGTGCCCGCGCGCGCAAGCGGTCCCGGACGAGCGCTGGGCACCCGCGCCCCTGTGCGCGACATCCTTCACCTCATCACCCTCGCGACGCGCGATCCCGCGTCGTGGACGGCGACCGACGTGGACGAGGCGCTCACGGGGGCGTTCGGCGGACTCGATCCGGTCAGCCTGCGGCGCCTGCGCACGACGCTGCGTCACGCCGAGGTCGCCGGCGGCGGTGAGCGCTCCGCCCGCGAGCTTCTCCGTTCCGCGCTTGCCGTACCGCTGGAGTTCGCGCTCATCGACACCCGGGAGGCGCGCCGCGGCGGGCGGGTGGGCGAGGCGATCCTGCGCGTCCGCGAGCAGCTGGAGCGCGGGGCCACCGTGCACGACCTGCTCTGGACCGTGTGGGAATCGAGCGGGCTCGAGAGGGCCTGGGGCGCCGCCGCGCGCGGAACGGGCCCGCTGGCGGAGCAGGCGAACCGGGACCTCGACGCGCTGGTCTCGCTGTTCCAGGCCGCCAAGCGCTTCGTCGAGCGCGAACCCGGAGAAGAGGCGATGGTGTTCGTGCGCCGCCTGCTCGATTCGGACGTCGCCGATGACTCCCTGACCGCGCCGCCGCCGCGCTCGACGGTCCGCGTGCTGACACCCGCCGCGGCGCTCGGCGCGGAATTCGACACCGTCGTCGTGGCCGGCGTGCAGGAGGGCGTGTGGCCGAATGTGCGCCTTCGCGGCGGGCTGCTCGAGACCTGGCGTCTCGGCGGCGCGCTCGAGGGGCCGGACGCGAGCGCGCCGGACGTGCTCGACCGGAGGCGCGCGGCGATGCACGACGAGCTGAGGCTCTTCGTGCGCGCCGTCTCACGGGCCCGCTCGCGCGTCGTCGTGACCGCCGTCGACGACGACGACACGGGACCGAGCGTGCTCTTCGAATTCCTTCCCGAGCCCGATCGCGGCGCCAAGGGCAAGGAGCACCCCCTGTCGCTCCGGGGCCTCGTGGCGCAGCACCGCCGGGCGCTCACCGATGCCGCGGCGCCGGCAGCGACGCGACGCGCGGCACCCGCGCAGCTGGCGCTCCTGGCCGACGCCGGCGTGGCGGGTGCGCACCCGGCCGAGTGGTACGGCGTCGCCCCCGCCACGACGACCGCCCCGCTCCGGGACATCGAGCAGGAGGGCGTGCGCGTCTCCCCCTCCCGACTGCACGCGCTCGAGGAGTGCGAGCTGAACTGGGTGATCGCCGACCTCGGCGGCGACACGCGCGGCGGTCCCGTGGCGGGCCTCGGCGTCATCCTGCACAGCGCGATGGAGACCGCGGACGGCATCGACGAGGCCAGCCTGTGGAAGGTGGTCGAGTCGCGGTGGGGCGAACTCGAGTTCGACGCGGCCTGGCGGGAGCGCCAGTCGCTGACCCGGGCGCGCGACCTGGTGCGCCGGCTGCACGCCTACCTGCGGGACTTCGAGGCCTCCGGCGGCACTCTGATCGGGGCGGAGCCGCACTTCGAGATCCCGCTGCCCTTCGACCCGGATGCCGTCGACGACGGCGGCCCGGGCATCGTCGTCAGCGGCTACATCGATCGCGTCGAGCTGACCGGAACCGGGGAGGTCGTCATCGTGGACCTCAAGACCGGCAAGAGCGAGCCGCAGACCGACGCGAAGGTCGCCGACAACCCCCAGCTCGCGGCCTACCAGCTCGCCTACGAATCGGGCCTCATCACCGGCACGGACGGGCGTCCGACCGGGGGAGCGAAGCTGCTGGTCCTGGTGCCGTCATCCGGGAAGCTCGACTTCGTCACCCCCACCCAGCAGCCCTTCGACGACGAGCGGCGCCAGGCGTTCCTCGCCCGGGTTCGCACCGCGGCGACGACGATGGCCGGACTCGCCTTCACGGCGCCCTACGAGGACCACTGCCGCAAGGATCATTCCTACGGGCTCTGCCGCATCCACACCGTCCGCGCGGTGAGCGCGTCGTGACCCCGATCCTCAGCGCGGCCGTCATCAGCGCTGCCCTCGGGCAGTTCCCGCCGACTCCCGAGCAGGCCGCCGTCATCGAGTCGGGGATGGCTCCGGCCCTCGTCGTGGCGGGCGCCGGCAGCGGCAAGACCGAGACCATGGCCGGCCGGGTCGTGTGGCTCGTCGCCAACGGCATCGTGCGGCGGGACGAGGTGCTCGGGCTGACGTTCACCCGCAAGGCCGCGGGAGAGCTCGCCGAGCGCATCCAGCATCGCCTGGAGCGGCTGTCCGAGTTCGAGGTGCGCGGGCTCCTCCCGTCGCTGCCGTCGCTGCACGACGCCGGCGAGCTGGCCCCCTTCTTCGCCCTGCAGCGGGAGGAGGAGGAAGAGGCGGATGCCGCGGCGCGCGCCGGCCGCGACATCCGCACGGTGCAGCTGCGCTTCGGCGAGCGCCGTCGTGCGCGGCTCGACGAGCTCGCGGCCCGGGTGGGCCGGGCCCCCGACGCGAACGATGACGCCGACGACCTTCTTCTGAGACCGACGGTCGCGACCTACAACAGCTTCGCCGACCAGATCGTCCGCGAGAACGCCGTGCTGCTCGGGCGCGACGCGGAGGCCGCGATCCTCTCCGAGTCGGCGGCGTGGCTCAAGATGCGCAAAGTGGTGCTCTCCTCCGACGACCCGCGCCTGGAGTCCCGCGCCGAAGCGCTCAGCACGATCATCGACGGCGCCCTGCGCGTCGCGCGCGACGCCGTGGACAACCTCGCCGACCTGGACGACATCGCGGCCTTCCCCGCTGCGTTCTCCGACGTGCTCGAGCGCCCGTCCGACTCGCCGCGCGTGAGCGTGTACGCCGAGATCGCCACCGCGGCCTCGAAGGTCGAGGGGCTGGCCGTGCTCGCGGACCTGGCGCGCGCCTACAACAGCGAGAAGCGACGGCTCGGCGTGCTCGACTTCTCCGACCAGGTGGCCGGCGCCCTGGGCGTGGTGCGAGCGCACGCGGCGGTCGGCGAGGAGCTGCGCAGCCGCTACCGCGTCGTGCTCCTCGATGAGTATCAGGACACCTCCGTGGTGCAGACCGACCTGCTGGCGGCGCTGTTCCACGACACGGCCGTCATGGCGGTCGGCGATCCGCACCAGTCGATCTACGGCTGGCGCGGTGCGAGCGCCGGCAACCTGGGCGGGTTCGCGAAGGCGTTCGCCCCCGACGGCGGTTCACGCGAGTTCGCGCTCATGACGAGCTGGCGCAACAGCGCGGTGGTGCTGGATGCCGCGAACGCCGTGCTGCAGCCGCTGGCGGCGACGAGCCCCGTTCCGGTGCGTGAGCTGCGGCCGCGACCCGGCGCGCCCGCCGGAGAGCTCGACCTGATCTTCGAGGCGGACCTCGATGCCGAGGCGGAACGCGTCGCCGCGTGGTTCGGGTCCGTTCGAGCGGCCCGCGCCGCCGCAGGCCGATCGACGACCGGGGCGGTGCTGTTCCGCAGCAAGCGCCACATGGTGCGCTTCCGGGAGGCGCTGTCGGCGGCGGAGATCCCGAGCCGCATCCTCGGCCTCGGCGGCCTCCTCACGACGCCCGAGGTGGTCGATGTCGTCAGCGCGCTGCGCGTCATCCAGGATCCCGGGGCCGGGTCGGCTCTCATCCGCCTCCTCTCGGGCCCGCGGTGGGCCATCGGACTGGCCGACCTGCGGGCGCTTTCGGCGCTGGCCGACCGGATCTCGCGGCACGACTTCGCGTTGAAGCCGCTCGCCCCGGAGGTCGCGGCGCGCATGAAGTCCTCCGCCGGCGACGAGCAGGGCTCGCTGATCGAGGCGCTCGAGTTCGTCCGCCGCCACGACGACGGCCACGGCTGGCTCGCGGGATTCACCCCGCAGGCGCGCGAACGGCTGCGCGACGCCGGGTCCGTGATCGCCGGCCTGCGGGCATCCGTCGGGCTGCCGATCCCCGAGCTCGTGCGTCTGATCGAGCTCGAGCTGCGTCTGGACATCGAGCTCGCGGCGAACGAGATGATCGGCTCCGCCCGGGTCGCGTCCGCCCAGCTGCGCGCCTTCGTGGATGAGGTGCACGCCTTCCTCGCGACGGACGAATCGGGGTCGATCGGCAGCCTGCTCGCCTGGCTCGATCACGCCGAGCAGCTCGATGAGTTCGCGCCGCGCACGGAGCCCCCCGAGGACGACGTCGTCCAGCTGCTCACGGTCCACGGCTCGAAGGGGCTGGAATGGGACGCGGTGGCCGTGGTGCGCGTCGTCGAGGGCGAGCTTCCCTCGGCGCCCCGGGACACCAAGGCCTGGCTCGGATTCGGAGTGCTTCCCTATTCCTTCCGCGGCGACGGCCCCTGGCTCCCGACCTTCGAGTGGACGCGCGAGGACGCGCCGACGCAGCAGCACCTCAAGCGCAGCCTGACCTCCTTCGTGGAGGCCAACCGCGCCCGGCAGCGAGAGGAGGAGCGACGCCTCGCCTACGTCGCCCTCACCCGGGCCAAGGATCACCTGCTGCTGTCGGGATCGAGCTGGGCCGGCACGAAGGAGCCCCGCGACCCCGCACCCTACTTCGACGAGATCGCCCGGGCGCTCGGACGGGACGGGTTCGACGTCACGGTGGGGGAGAACCCCTACGTCGGCCGGCGGCGCCTCCTCGAGTGGCCGTTCGACGCGCTCGGCAACCGGCGCCGCGCCGTCGAGGGTGCCGCGGCGGCGGTGCAGAGCGCGCTGGCGGACGCGAGGGCGGAGCCCGCGCCGGATGTCGCGCTCCTGCTGGCGGAGCGCGAAGCCCTGCGGCATCCGGTCGCGCCCGATGCACCGACGCGCATCCCGGCCTCTCGCTTCAAGGACTACGTGACGGACTTCGCCGGCACGACGGCATCCATCGCGCGCCCGATGCCCGAGCGACCGTTCCGCCAGACACGGCTCGGAACGCTCTTCCACGCGTGGGTGGAGCACCGCTCCGGCGTGGTGGGCACCGCGCCGGCGCCGGATGACGCGCTGTGGGAGCTCGACGACGACGAGTTCGCCGACGACTCCGCGGGGACGGATGCCTCGGCAGAGGACGCCGCCGAGCTCGCGCGCCTGCGCGAGATCTTCGAGCGATCGGAGTGGGCGGAGCTTGCGCCGATCGAGGTCGAGACGGAGATCGACTTCGTGCTGAACGGCGGCACGGAGGGTGCGCGCGTCGTGATCTGCAAGCTCGACGCCGTCTACCGCCGCGAGGACAGGGGCGGACGCATCGAGATCGTCGACTGGAAGACCGGCCGCCCGCCGCGCACGGCGGCGGAGCGGGAGGAGCGGATGCTGCAGCTCGCCCTCTACCGCCTCGCGTACCACCGGGCGCACGGAGTGCCCCTGGAGGAGATCGATGTCGCGCTGTACTACGTCGGCGACGACCTCGTCCTCCGGGGCGACCGGGTCTACTCGGAGCCGGAGCTCGCCCAGCGGTGGATCGCGGCGCGGGCCGCGCGCTCCGCCTCGACCTCTTCGTCCTCAGGATTGCCGTCGGCGTCGGTCTGAGCCTTCGCGTCGATCCATGCCGTGATGTCGATGGGGGCGGTCGAGACGTCCTCGTCCGCGGTCGGCACGGCGGTGACCGCGCCCGTCCTGGTGGGGGCGTGCTCCCGCTCGCTCGCGGTGAACAGCGAGATCATCTCGGGGTCGTAGGCGTCGGTCTGCATAGAGGTGTCGACCTCGCGGGGGGCGGGTTCCGGCACGCGCTCGAGGAGGGCCAGCGCGTCGTCCACGCCGCCCGACGTTGCGGCTTGAGGGTCGAGCAGCGAATCCGCGCCGACGCCATCGGCGAGGGCGTCGAGCAGCGCGGTCGCGTCATCCATCACATCGGGGCGGTGCGCCTCGTGGCCGTGCACCAGCCACTGGGCGAATTCGAGCTCGGCGTAGAGCCGCGCCCGCGTCTGCAGGAAGGCGTCGGGGGAGCGGTGGGCGGCCGAGGCGTAGGCCTCGTACACGTGCGGCGCCGCTTCCGGAGCGGACGCGAGCCACCGCATGTCGACGGCGGGGTCGCCGACAGAGAGGCCGTGCCAGTCGAGCACGCCTGTCACCGCCGGTCCGGCGTCGGTGTCCTGGAAGAGGAACGACGACGCGGCGGCGCCGCCGAGGGTCACGGTGGACTCGAAACGCCACAGGGCGTCGGCCTCGACCGCGTCGCGCCAGCGCACCGTGAGGCGCACCGGCAGACGGCCCGTGGCTCCCGCCCGGTCGATGACCGTGCGGACGTCTTCCCGCGCCTCCGCGGGGGTCCGCTGGGCGAGGCCCTCGGCGCGCACGACGGAGAGGGGAAGGGCGTGCAGAGAGGCGAGGGCGTAGCCGATGGATGTCGCGGCACCATCGCCCGGCGGGATGTGCGCCGCGTCGATGTGGAATCCGGGGAGGAGGTCGCATACGAGCGCGCGTGCGTCGCCCAGGCCCGCCTCGCCCAGCATCCGTGGCGCCCGGAATCCGAGCAGCTCCCGCACTCCGGGGGTGAGGGCACGCAGGGCGAGGGCCTCCGCGGCGAGTTCGCGGGCGGCCGTCGCGTCGACCGGCGCGCGCACCACGACCCGGCTCCCGTCATCGAGGGTCACCACGGCCGAATCGCAGCGCCCGGCCCCGCCGGACGTCAGCGAGCCCACGCCGGAGACCGATGCTCCGGGCACTGCCGACGAGACCGACGCGGCTAAAGTGAGGAGTGAGCGTGCCATGCCTTCAGGGTAGGTCGGTCGCGCGGGAGAGCCCCCGCGCCACGCCCGTGAGAGAGGGAGTCGATGACAGTGCATGCCGACCCCGTTCAGCCGCCGCTGGCCCGAGGCGAACTCGACCGGTGCGGCGATGAGCGGGAGATCGACGGCCTGCTCGCCTCGACCCGCGCCGACCCGCGCACTCGGGTGCTGGTCGTGCGAGGCGACGCCGCGCCGCTCGCGGACGAGGACGGATCGGCGCTGCTCTACGCGGCGCCTGCGGCCGTCGCTCCGGGTGGTCGCTGGGCCTTCCTCGGACGCGACACCGAGGGCGCCGCGATGCTGCTCGCGGCATTTGCGCGCGATGACGACGAGCCCGTCGAGGCGCCGCATGGCTGGGGCGCGCTGCGTGCCGTCGGAGGCGGGCTCTCGGCCTTCGACGCCGGAGTGTTCGTCGAGGGACTGAGCCTCGGGCGCTGGCTCATCGACGCCCCCTTCTGCCCGGCCTGCGGTTCCGAGGCGGAGATCGTCAAGGCGGGCTGGGCGCGCCGGTGCCCGTCCTGCGGACGGGAGCACTTCCCCCGCACGGACCCCGCCGTCATCGTCGCCGTGGGCAGTCAGGACGGCGCCCGGCTGCTGCTCGGGTCGAACGCACTCTGGGGCGGCGACCGCTTCTCGTGCTTCGCGGGTTTCGTCGAGGCCGGCGAATCGCTCGAGGCGACCGTCTCCCGCGAGGTTCACGAAGAGGCCGGCGTCCGCGTCGGCCGGGTGCGGTACCACGGATCGCAGGCCTGGCCGTACCCCCGGTCGCTGATGGTCGGATTCCATGCGGCGGCGATCGACGACGCCGAGGCGGAGGCCGACGGCTCGGAGATCGTGCAGGTGCGCTGGTTCACCCGCGACGAGATCGGCGATGCGCTCGATGGCAGAAGCGCGATCACCCTGCCGGGCACGGCGTCGATCGCACGGAGCCTGATCGTGGCATGGCACGCGGAGGCGGCGTGATCGATCTCGCCCTGCAGGGTCTGGACGAACGGCAGCGGGAGGCGGTGACGGCGCTCCGCGGACCGGTCTGCGTGCTGGCCGGCGCCGGAACCGGCAAGACCCGCGTCATCACGCACCGCATCGCCCACGGCGTCGACACCGGGGCGTACTCCCCGGGGCGCGTGATGGCCGTGACGTTCACCTCGAAAGCCGCGGGGGAGATGCGCGGCCGGCTGCGCAGCCTCGGCGTGGAGGGTGTGTCCGCGCGGACCTTCCACTCCGCGGCGCTCGCGCAGCTGAACTACTTCTGGCCGACGCTGGCCGGTGACACCGCGCCCAAGATCGTCGACAACAAGGTGCGCCTGCTCGCCCATGCGGCCGACGGCATCGGACTGAATCTCGACACCCCGACGCTGCGCGATGTCGCCTCGGAGATCGAGTGGCGCAAGGTCACGATGCGCAGCATCGACCAGTACGCCGCCCTCGATCGCGCGGTCGGCCGCATCGGACCGGCGGTGGTGGTGAGTCTGCAGACGGCCTACGAGAAGCTCAAGGACGAACGCCGCCAGCTGGACTTCGAGGACGTGCTGCTCGCGTGCGCCGGCATGCTCGAGGCCGAGCCGCGCGTCGCGCACGCCGTGCACGAGCAGTACCGGCACTTCACGGTCGACGAGTTCCAGGACGTCTCGCCGCTGCAGCACCGGCTGCTCGAGCTCTGGGTCGGCGACCGCCGGGATGTCTGCGTGGTGGGGGACGCCAGCCAGACGATCTACTCCTTCGCCGGCGCCGATGCCCGCTTCCTGCTCGAGTTCGAGAGCCGTCACGAGGATGCCCACGTCGTGCGCCTGGAGACCAACTACCGCTCGGATGCCGCGGTGCTCTCGGTCGCCAACGAGCTGATGCGCGGCCGACCGGGAGCCCTGGAGCTGCACGCGGCGAAGGGCGAGGCGTCGTCGCCGACGCCGACCGTATCGGCGTTCGACGATGACCGCGAGGAGGCCGAGGGCGTCGCCGTGGCGATCAAGGCCCAGCTGGACGCCGGCGTACCCGGCGAGCACATCGCCGTGCTGTACCGGTCGCACGGGCAGTCCGCCGCCCTGCAGCAGGCCCTGGCCGGGCAGGGCGTGGCCACCACCGTGCTCGGCGGCAAGCGCTTCTTCGACATGCCGGAGATCCGCCAAGCCGTGATGGCGCTGCGCGGAGCATCCGTCGCCCCGATCGAGACCACCTTCTTCGCCGCCGTCCGCGACGTGATGCGCTCGCTCGGTCTGACCGATGACCCGCCGCCCGCCGGCGGTGCGCTGCGGGATGCGTGGGAGGCTCGGATGGCGCTCCTCCGACTCGCCGAGTCCGCGCCGGCCGGCACGGACCTGCGCACGTTCACCGACACCCTCATGGCGCGGGCGCGCGACCAGCACGAGCCGGAGCTGCGCACCGTCACCCTGTCGACGCTGCACGCGGCCAAGGGCCTGGAGTGGCCGCATGTGCACATCGTCGGCTTCGCCGAGGGTCTCCTCCCGATCTCGTACGCCTCGACGTTCGAGGCGGTCGACGAGGAGCGGCGACTCGCGTACGTGGGCATCACTCGCGCCGCGCGAACGCTGTCGTTGTCGTGGTCGCGAGGTCAGGGCCGGACGGCGCGCAATCCGTCGCGCTTTCTTGCAGAGATCGGCACGCGCACTCTGCGTGCGGCCGGTGCGTCATCCACGCCCGGCGGGCGGAAGCCGCGCTCAGAGTCACCGACCGCTGCGGCTCGCCGGGAGAGGCCGCACCCGCGCGGATGAGCCGCGCGGCGAGGCCACCGGCCTCGATCGCCAGCGAGACGGGAACCGGGGCAACCCGGCGGCCGATCAGCTGGGCGGCGAGCATCGGCCAGTCGGCATCCGCGTCCCGGCGGTGCGCGTGCGCGCAGGCGAGGCACGCGGTCAGTCCCGGCTCGACGTACGGTCCGACCGTCGCCTGGCCGCCGGCGAAAACCAGCGGCAGATGGGGGATGTCGTTCCCGACGAGCGCCGCAGCCGAGCGCGGCTCGACGATGTGCTGCGCGACCAGCAGCACG
>DASUQB010000343.1:0-2460 GCA_036280835.1 Microbacterium sp.
CGGGCGTCGCCGCCGAACGGCTCGAAGCCCGTGAGCAGGACGGTCGTCATCTCACCAGGCTACGGCGGGAGCGACGGTGCTCGCCCTCCTCCCGCGGAGGCATGGCGTCAAGGCCAGAGCGAGTGATAGGCGTTGATCGCCGGCTGGCCGCCGAGGTGGGCGTAGAGCACGTGGGAGTCACGCGGGATGTCGCCCGACGAGACGAGGTCGAGAAGGCCGGCCAGCGACTTCCCCTCGTAGACGGGGTCGGTGATCATCGCCTCGAGCTGCGCGGCGAGTGCCATCGCCTCCATGGTCGATTCGACCGGGAGTCCGTAGAGCTCGCCGGCCCAGCCCTCGAGCACCTGGATCTCGTCGTCGCGCAGCTCGCGGCCGAGCTCGATGAGCTCGGCGGTGTTCCTGGCGATGCGGGCGACCTGTGCGGTCGTCTTCTCCAGGGTGGCCGATGCGTCGATGCCCAGCACCCGGCGCTTCACGCCGGTCAGGTCTTCGAGGGCGGCGAAGCCGGCGATCATGCCCGCGTGCGTGGACCCCGTGACGGTGCACACGATGATCGTGTCGAACGTGATGCCGAGCGCCTTCTCCTGCTCGGCGAGCTCGAACGCCCAGTTCGCGAAACCGAGACCGCCGAGGGGGTGCTCGGACGCACCGGCCGGGATCGGGTAGGGCTTGCCGCCGGATGCCTCCACCTCGGCGAGCGCGTTCTTCCAGGAGTCGCGGACGCCGATGTCGAACCCGGCGTCGTCGAGGCGGGAGTCCGCCCCCATCATGCGGGAGAGCAGGATGTTGCCGACGCGGTCGTTCGTGGGGTCGTCCCACGGCACCCACTTCTCCTGCACGAGCCGGGCCTTCAACCCGAGGTGAGCGGCGACGGCGGCCACCTGGCGGGTGTGGTTGGACTGGTAGCCGCCGATCGAGACGAGGGTGTCGGCACCGGATGCCAGCACGTCGGGGACGATGTACTCGAGCTTGCGGATCTTGTTCCCGCCATAGGCGAGGCCGCTCGAGACGTCTTCGCGCTTCGCCCAGACCTGCGCGCCGCCGAGGTGCTGGGTGAGCCGCTTCAGGTGCTGCAGCGGGCTCGGGCCGAACGTGAGGGGATAGCGGGGGAACTCGGCGAGCTTCATGTGGAGCCGTCCTCGGGTCGGGCGCGGGAGCGCGGAATGCAATATATTGCAACCGATCTGCGACACGATGTCAAACCGGCGTGACACGGGCGCGCCCCTAGACTTGACCCTCGTGGTCACCCGTCTCTCGCACTACTTCCTCCGCACGCTCCGTGAAGATCCCGCCGATGCGGAGGTCGCCTCGCACCGTCTGCTCGTGCGCGCCGGCTACATCAGGCGCCAGGCGCCCGGCATCTTCGCGTGGCTGCCGCTGGGCCTGAAGGTCAAGGGGAAGATCGAGGCCATCATCCGCGACGAGATGGCGAACGCCGGTGCGTACGAGGTGCACTTCCCGGCGCTCGTGCCGCGCGACCCCTATGAGCAGTCGGGTCGCTGGGAGACGTACGGCAACGGCATCTTCCGCCTCAAGGACCGCAAGGACGCGGACTACCTGCTCGCGCCCACGCACGAAGAGCTCTTCACGCTGCTCGTGAAGGACCTCTACTCGTCGTACAAGGACCTGCCCCTGGCGATCTACCAGATCCAGGACAAGTACCGCGACGAGGCCCGTCCCCGGGCCGGGCTCCTGCGCGGTCGCGAGTTCACGATGAAGGATGCCTACTCGTTCGACTACACGGACGAAGGGCTGGATGCCTCGTACCAGCGCCAGCGCGACGCGTACGAGCGCATCTTCCAGCGCCTCGGACTCGACTACGTCATCGTCGCGGCCGACAACGGCCTGATGGGCGGAGCGCGCAGCGAGGAGTTCCTGCACCCGACCGCGATCGGTGAGGACACGTTCGTGCGCTCGGCCGGCGGCTACGCGGCCAACGTCGAGGCCTTCACGACCGTGGCGCCCGACGCGCTGCCGCTCGAAGGCCTCCCCGAACCGGTGATCTTCGACTCTCCGGACACACCGACGATCGCGACGCTCGTGGCGCACTCCAACGCGCACCTCGACGCGCCGGCCTCCGGCATCGCCGGTCCCGCGACCGACGGCGTCACGCACTGGACGCCCGCCCACACGCTCAAGAACGTCGTGCTCGCGCTCACGCACCTCGACGGGACGCGCGAGGTCGTCATCGTCGGCATCCCGGGCGACCGCGACGTCGATGACAAGCGAGTGGAGGTCGCCTTCGCCCCCGCCGCGGTCGAGCAGGCCACCGAAGCCGACTTCGAGAGGAATCCGCTGCTGGTGAAGGGCTACATCGGCCCGTGGTCGCCGACCGGGGCCATCTTCGGCGAGGAGTCGGCGACCGGCATCCGGTACCTGCTGGATCCCCGCGTCGTCGACGGCACGGCGTGGATCACCGGTGCGAACGCCGACGAGAAGCACGTGCACTCCCTCGTGGCC
>DASUQB010000344.1:0-20606 GCA_036280835.1 Microbacterium sp.
ACATCGGCCTGCGCGGCGGCGTCGCGCCGGTGCGCACCTACCTCGACGAGCTGCTGCCCGACGTGCTCGAGGGCGTTGTGGAACCGGGTCTCGTCTTCGACCTGCAGCTGCCGTTCGAGCAGCTCGCCGACGGGTACGCCGCCATGACCGAGCGCCGCGCCATCAAGGCGTGGGCCATCGCCTCCTGAGGCGCTCTGCCGCGCCCCGGGCTCAGCTCGTCAGCATCCAGTACCAGATCAGCAGCAGCGTGACGCCGAAGCCGGCGAGCTGGTTGATCCAGAGGAACCTCTTCCATCCCCGCGTGGCTTCGGATGCCGTGTCGTCGGTGACGTGCCGGAACGGCCACACCGCGAGCAGGTAGGGGACGACCAGAAGGGCAGCGAGCGGCCCCGGCCAGGCGGTCGCGAGCATCGCGAGACCGGCGGCGCAGTAGCACGCGAGAGCGAACCACACGGTCCAGGCGGGGCCTCGGGCTGTCGCGATCGAGGCGATGCCCGCTTCGCGGTCGGCCGCGACATCCTGCACCGCCCCGAAGGCGTGCGATGCCACACCCCACAGGGCGAACGCGACGATGATCGCCAGCAGCTGCGGGGTCCACAGGGCACCGGCCAGCACCAGCCCGTACACGGCGGGGGAGAAGAAGTGGATGCTGCTCGTCACCGAGTCGGCGAACGGCACCTCCTTCAGCCGGAGCGGCGGCGCGGAGTAGAAGACGACGAAGAACATGCTCGCCGCCAGCACGAGCCACGACGCCCAGCCGCCGGCGAACAGCAGATACACGATGAACGGGATGCACGATGCCGCCGCGGCGATCAGCGTGATCCGGTGCATGCGGCGATCGAGCACGGCGCCGTGCGCGCCGCCCTTGCGGGGGTTGCGGAGGTCGGACTCGTAGTCGAAGACGTCGTTGATGCCGTACATCGCGAGGTTGTACGGGATCAGGAAGAACAGCGTTCCGACGATCAGCGTCGCGTCGATCTCCCGCGTCGTCAGGAGGTAGGCCGCAGCGAAGGGGTAGGCGGTGTTGATCCAGCTGACCGGCCGCGACGAGACGAAGAGGGTCTTGAGGACGGACGACGCGCCCAGGCGCTCCGCAGCGCTCATGCGACGGCCCCCTGCGAGGCCGCCGAGCGCGGCGACAGCAGTGTGAAGACCGCCGGCACGAGGAAGGCCGCGCAGAGCGCGTAGGTGAAGTCCTCGATCGGCGCCAGGCCGATCCGCAGCCCGCTCAGGTGCTCCTCGGGATAGGTGAACAGACCGGCGGCGATCATGACGTTGTCGAAGACCGCCGTGAGCGCCACCAGCACGCCCGCGGCGATGCCGGACGCGCCCATGCGTCTGCCGAAGCGAGGCCGCCGCGCGGTCGCGAGGGTCACGATCGCGGTGACGGCGAGGAAGGGGAGCGTGATGAGGACGTAGGTCACGAGGAGCGCACCGCCGGCCGCGGGCGTCGTC
This sequence comes from Microbacterium sp., assembly GCA_036280835.1. GTDB lineage: Bacteria > Actinomycetota > Actinomycetes > Actinomycetales > Microbacteriaceae > Microbacterium. The sequence goes on from DASUQB010000344.1 coordinate 1,456, forward strand.
TCGCCAGCATCCGATCGGCCGCGCTCCAGGCCACGACGCCGAGGTAGGAGAGGAACGCGAGGAACACCGGCTCCTCGAGGGGAAGCTCGGGAGCCAGCAGGATGCCGACGAAGGCCGGGCTGTCGCCCTTGACGAAGACGCCCGTGGCGATCCCCACGGCGTCCCAGACCAGGAAGAACGCCGTGCCGATCGCCACAGCCGCCGCCGTGCGGCCGGGGGCCGAGAACGCCGCGAGGCGGAACCGCCGGTCGAGCGCCGCGATGCCGGCGGCCGAGACGAGGATCGCGAGGAGGTAGAGGCCGGGCATCACTCGTACCGACCACGCATCACGCGCCCAAGGCTACCGGCTCCGGCAGGGGGCCCGCAGTCCGGTCGCCGCGAAGGCGCTTGACGACGAGCTCGGCGCTGATGAGGCACATCGGCAGACCGATGCCGGGCAGAGCGGACGTGCCCGCGTAGTACAGGCCGTCGACCTTCTTGGAGACGTTCCGCGGCCGGAACACCGCGCTCTGGCGCAGCGTGTGCGAGAGGCCGAGGGCGTTGCCGCGCCAGGCGTGGAGGTCGGAGTGGAAGTCCGCCGGCGCGATCGTGCGGCGCTCGATGATCCGCCCGGCGAGGTCCGGGATGCCGCACCATTCGCCGATCTGGGCGATCACGCGGTCGGCGGCGGCCTCCACCGCGGGGTCTCCGTCGCCGTCCACGCCGCCGTGGCCGAGGGAGGTGTCGGCGGGCACGGGCACGAGCACGAAGAGGTTCTCGTGACCGGCCGGCGCCACGGTGGGGTCGGTCGCGCTGGGACGGCAGATGTAGATGGATGCCGGGTCGGGCACCTTCGGGCTGGGACCGAAGATGTCGTCGAAGTTCGAACGCCAGTCCTCGGCGAACAGCAGCGTGTGGTGCGTCAGGGCCGGGAGCTCGCCCTCGACGCCGAGCAGCAGCAGGAGGGCTCCCGGGCTCGGCTCCCGCTTCGTCCACCATTCCTCCGGGTAGGTCTGCAGGGGGCGGGGGAGCAGCGCCGTCTCGCTGTGGTGCAGGTCGGCGGCCGACACGACGATCTCGGCGGCGAGCACGCGGCCGTCGGCCAGGCGCACGCCGGTGGCCCTCGGCCTGCTGCCCGCTCCGGTCGTGGGCGCCGCGGCCGACGTCGTGATCTCCACGACCTCCGCCCCCGTCTCGATGCGCACGCCGCGCTGCCTCGCGAGGCGCGCGATCGCGTCGATGATCGTGGTGAAGCCGCCGCGCGGGTACAGCACGCCCTCGTCGAGGTCGAGGTGGCTCATCAGGTGGTAGAGACTCGGGACGCCGTACGGCGAGCCGCCGAGGAAGACCGCGGGGTATCCGAGCACCTGCCGCAGCCGGTTATCGGCGAAGCGCTTGTCGATGTAGCTCGCCAGCGTGCGGGTGAGCAGCGGCGCGAGCGTCGGCATCCGCTTCAGCATGCCGGGGCTGCGCAGCGCCGCCGTGCTCTCGTAGGAGTCGTAGAGGAAGCGCGTCACCGACAGGTCGTACGTGTCGCCGGCCGAGTCCAGGTAGGCGTCGAGCTTGGCACCCGCGCCCGGCTCGACGCTCTCGAAGAGAGCGCGCGCCTTCTCGCGGCCCGACACGATCTCGAGAGGCTCCGGGTGGTTCTGGGTGTAGACGCGATAGGCGGGCACGAGCGGCACGAGGTCGAGCTCGTTCTCGGCCGTGGTGCCCAGCATCCGGAAGAAGTGATCGAAAACCTCCGGCATCAGGTACCAGCTGGGGCCCGTGTCCCACCGGAATCCGCCGCTCTCCCACGACCCGGCGCGGCCGCCGAGCTCGTCTCGCGCCTCGAGCAGGGTGACCTCGTGCCCCTCGTCGGCCAGCAGGGCTGCGGTGGCGAGGCCGGCGATGCCGCCCCCGATGACGATCGCGGCGCTCATACGGGAAGTCCCCGACGCTGCTCCGGCCCCGAGTCGCGGCGCGCGGGCGCCGCTCCCCGGGGTGCGCGGCCGGCGACGGCCCTGGCGGCGAGGGCGAGCTTGACGGGATCGGGCACGCGTACACGTCCTTCGGTGTCGTTGCGGCGGAGCCTGGCCGAGAGCTCGGCGAAGAGGTCGTGCGCGGCGGTGACCGCGCGACGGCAGTCCTTCGGCAGGTCGGGGATGACGGCGGCCGCGGCGGCGAGGTCGGCGTCGATGCGGTCGAGCACGTCGGCGCGCGTGGTGGTCGTGCCGTCGATGCCCAGGTAGTCGCGGCCGAGCGCCCCCGCGTCGTGCTGCCGATCGCGCAGGAAGTTCACGTCCTGGAAGGCCGCGCCGAGGCGCCGGGCGCCGTCGACCAGGTGCGGGGCGGGCGCGGGCGGAGGGGTGCGTCCCACCCCGACGAAGGCGCGAAGGCACATCAGCCCGACGACCTCGGCCGATCCGTACACGTAGTCGTCGTGCGATGCGCTGTCGTGCGAGTGGACCGACAGATCGGTGCGCATCGAGGAGAAGAACGGGCTCACCAGGTCGGCGGCGATGCCCGAGGCGCGCGCGGTGCGGGCGAAAGCGTGCACGATGAGGTTGGCGCTGAACCCCCGGTCGATCGCCGCCAGGGTCTCCCGCTCGAGCTCGTCGAGCACGGCGTGCGCCTGCGCGTTGGAGAGCCCCGCCTCTTCGCCCGGCCCGTCGACGATCTCATCGGCGACCCGCACGAGCGCGTAGATGTTGCGCACGTGCGGGCGGACGCGCGGACCGAGCAGCATCGCGGCCATGCCGAACGACGTCGAGTAGCGGCGGATGACCTCGCCGGCCGCGGCGTCGGCCGTGCGATCGTAGAGCGCGATCCCGGTGGTGTCCGGTTTCACGGGATGCGCCCCTCGACGGCGTTCGCGAGCTCTCGCAGCATGCGCCGGGCGTCCTCCGGGAGCATCGCCGCCTCGACGATCGCCTGGGCCTCGTCGATCGTCTGGCGCACCATGTCCTGCAGGCGCTCGCGCGCCCCGCTTCCCTCGAGGGCGTCCTGAGCGCGGCGCAGCGCGATCGGGCCGGTATGGGCGAGCGCCAGGGCGCCCTGCACGTCGGTCCACGAGCCGGTGTCGCGCGCGAACGCGATCAGCGGCGTCTTCTTGGCCTCGCGGAGATCGGCACCCTCGGGCTTGCCCGCCTGCGCATCGGTGCCGAACGCCCCGATCAGGTCGTCGACCAGCTGGTAGGCGAGCCCGAGCCGCGCGCCGAAGCGGCGAAGCACGGCATCCGTCTCATCATCGGCGCCGGCCAGAGTCGCTCCCGCCCGCAGCGGCGCGCAGAAGGAGTACACCGCAGTCTTGTCGTGCGTCGCGGCGAGGATGGCGTCGGGTGCCCCGTCGAGGATGGCGTGCTCGACGTCGGCGAGCTCGCCCGCGGCCGAGACCACCACGGCGTCATCGAGCTGGTCGAGCAGCCGGCGACGCGTGACCTCGTCCGTGTCGGCGAGCGCGATCATGCGCTGCGCCGCGTGCAGCAGCAGGTCTCCCGCGAGGATGCCTGCGGTGTCGCCGAGCAGGGCGGAGCCCGCTGCGTCGGCGCCATGCTCGACGGCGCGCGCGCGGAACTCGCCGGAGATGTTCGGGATGCCGCGGCGGACGGTGTCGCGATCGATCACGTCGTCGTGCGCGACGAGGGCGGTGTGCAGCAGTTCGTACGACGCCGCCACGGGGTAGAGGGCGGGCGTGCTCTCGGGATCGCCGCCCAGGGCGGTGAACGTCGAGACGACGAGGGCGGGGCGCCAGCGCTTGCCGCCGCGGATGGCGCGCCGCATGGCATCGCCGAGGGCGTCGAAGGCCGCGCCGCGACCCGCCATCCGCCGGTCGATCTCGGACAGGGCCCGTTCGAGCTCGCGGTTCAGCCGCTCTTCGGCGATCGGGGCGAGTGGGGTCATGAGGCGCGGCGTTGGGGGAGCGGATCCGCCTCGGCGAAGAGGTGGAGCTGCTCGGCCTGCAGCACCAGCCAGGGGCTGAACGCCCACGGCGTGCCGGTGAGGGAGGAGGCCAGATCGGCGGGGTGCACCCACCGCGCCTCGGCGACCTCGAGCGGGTTGAGGCGCAGCTCGTCGTGGGTGCGCGCGGTGTAGACGGGGCAGACCTCGTGCTCGACGATGCCGCTGGCATCGACCGCGCGGTACCGGAAGAGGGGGAGGGCGAGCTGGATGTCGGTGATCGTGATGCCGAGCTCGTACTCCGCGCGGCGGTGCACCGCCTGGATGACCGGTTCCGCCGGACGCGGGTGACCGCAGAAGGAATTCGTCCACACGCCCGGCCACGTCGTCTTGCCCAGAGCGCGCCGGGTCACCAGCACGCGACCCTCGTCGTCCATCACGTGGCAGGAGAAGGCCAGGTGAAGCGCCGTGTCGGTGCCGTGCACGCTGCTCTTGGGCGCGGTGCCGATCTCTCGTCCCTCGTCATCCAGAAGGACGACGTGATCGGTGTCGGTCATGAAGTCCTCCATTTGCTAGTTTATCTAGCGATCTCGTTGGGATGATGATACAACGGCTGAGAGAGGGGTGTCCACATGGCGGGATGGGCCGCGCCGAGCACGCCGCACGACTACGCCGTCATGGACGTGCTCCAGGCCGTGCGGGCCTTCAGCGACGCGATGGATCGCATGTACGGCGAGATCAAGGGCGACATGGAGATGAATGCCACGGATCTCGCCGCCCTTCGCATGCTCGTCGTCCGCGAGCAGCGATCGAAGGATGTGAGCCCCCACGACCTTGCCCGTCACCTCAGGATATCCACGGCTTCGACCAGCAAGCTCCTGGATCGCCTTTCTGCTTCGGGCCACATCGAGCGCCGCCCGCATCCCCGGGATCGCAGGGCGCGGATCATCGTCCTCACCGACGAGGCCCGCGGTGCCTTCTTCACGCACTTCGGCGCCCGGCTGCGGGCGATGAGGGGGGTCGCCGATCGCTACAGCGATGAAGAGCTGGCGACGATCACGCGCTTCATCGGCGAGATCTGCGAGGTCATCGATCCGTGAGGACGGGACGGATGACGGCAATGAAGAAGGCCCCCGACACTGTCGGGGGCCTTCTCTTCTGTTGCGGGGACAGGATTTGAACCTGCGACCTCTGGGTTATGAGCCCAGCGAGCTACCGAGCTGCTCCACCCCGCGGCACAAGAATCAACTCTAGCACGGCCTGCGGAAGCCGTCGAACCGGAGCGCGAAACGTGGCGTCAGGTTGCCGCCGCGACCGGCAGTGACGAGGATGAAGCGATGGGGGCGACGAGGGACACCAACCACGCGGACGATCTCGCGGACGGCCGCGACGAGACGCCGACCGAGCGCTACGACCGCAACTGGGTCGAGCTGCTCCAGGAGCTGCGCGTGCTGCAGACGGGCACCCAGATCCTCACGGGGTTCCTCCTGGCGCTCGCGTTCCAGCCGGCCTTCGCCGATCTGGATGAGAGTCAGCGGACGTTCTACCTCGCTCTCGTGGTGCTCTCGGCACTGAGCTCGATCATGGCGCTCGCGCCGGTGTCCCTGCATCGCGCGCTGTTCCAGCAGAAGGCCAAGGCGAGCGTCGTCGCTTACGGGCACGCCGCCCTGATCGCGTCGCTCGCGACGGTCTCGCTGCTTCTCGTCGGCGTCGTCGCGTTCGTCTTCGACGTGGTCATCGGAGACGCCGCAGGGTGGGTCGTGGGCATCGTGCTCGGCGTCCTGATCCTGGTGCTCTGGGTGATCACGCCGCTCGGCATGCGGATGCGGCTCGACGCGCTGAAGCGGACCCGCTGATGACCGGTGTCGCGCTCGCCGTCGCCCAGTTCGCGCCCACGGCGGACGCCCAGGCCAACCTCGAGCTGATCGACGGACTCGTGGTGCGCGCCTGCGCCCGTGGCGCCCGGCTGGTGCTCTTCCCCGAATACTCCAGCTACTTCGTCGATCCCTTCGACGAGTCGGTGGCCGCCCACGCGGAGGACCTCGACGGCGCCTTCGTCGCCGGGCTGACCGCGATGGCCGCCCGGCACGGTGTGCACATCGTGGCGGGGCTGCTCGAGCGGGGTGCGGACGGCGAGCGGGTGCGCAACACCGTCGTCGCCGTCGACGAGAGCGGCCTGCTCGCGCACTATCGCAAGCTGCACCTCTACGACGCCTTCGGCCAGCGCGAGTCGGATTGGGTGGAGGCGGGGGCGGTCGAGGAGCCGCACACGTTCGAGCTCGACGGACTGACGTTCGGCCTGATGACCTGCTACGACCTGCGGTTCCCCGAGGTCGGCCGGCTGCTCGCCGACGCCGCCGTGGATGTGGCGCTCGTGGCGGCCGAGTGGGTGCGCGGGCCGCTGAAGGAGCATCACTGGCGCACGCTGCTGCACGCGCGCGCGATCGAGAACACCATGTACGTCGCCGCGGCCGATCACCCGCCGCCCCTCGGGATCGGGCACTCGATGATCGTGGACCCGCAGGGCGTGGAGATCGCGGCGATCGGAACGACCACCGACGTCGCCGTCGCCCATGTCGAGCGCGACGCGATCGCGAATGTGCGCCGAGTCAACCCCGCGCTGCGGCTGCGCCGGTTCCGCGTCGCGCCGCTCTGACGCACCGGGAGGCGGGCCGTCAGCGCGTCAGGAGAGGGCACCGAGGCGGGATGCCGCCTCCTGCAGCACCTCGACGCGCTTGCACGCGGCGAAGCGGACGAGCGTCGCGTACTCCGGCCGCATCGCCGGCGTGACGAAGGCCGTCAGCGGGATGGCGACGACGCCGGCGCGCTCGGGAAGGGCGCGGCAGAAGTCACCGGCATCCGCTGCTCCCAGCCCGGCCGCATCCGCCACGACGAAGTACGAGCCGTCGGGCACCGACACGCCGAAGCCCGCGGCGCGGAGGCCGTCGACGAGCACATCGCGCTTGCGACTCAGTGTGTGCGCGATGCCCTGGAAGAAGTCGTCGCCCAGGCGCAGCCCCGTGGCGATCGCCGGCTGGAAGGGAGCGCCGTTGACGTAGGTCAGGAACTGCTTGACCGTCAGCACGGCATCCACGAGTGCGGCGGGGCCGGTGACCCAGCCGATCTTCCAGCCGGTCACCGAGAATGTCTTGCCCGCCGAGGAGATCGTCAAGGTGCGCTCCCACGCGCCGGGGAGGGTGGCGATCGGCACATGAGGCACCCCGAAGGTGAGATGCTCGTACACCTCGTCCGTCACGATCAGCGCGTCGTGCCGGTGCGCCAGGCGCACGATCTCCTCCAGCACCTCGCGAGAGAACACGGCACCCGTGGGATTGTGCGGGTCATTGACCAGGATGATGCGGGTGCGGTCGGTCACCGCCTCGGCCAGCCGCTCGAGGTCCGGCTGGAAGTCGGGCCACCGCAGCGGCACGGTCCGCATGGTGGCGCCGGCCAGGGCGACGCAGGCGGCGTATTCGTCGTAGTACGGCTCGAACACCACGACCTCGTCCTCCGGACCGTCGATGAGGGCGAGCACCGTGGCGGCGATGGCCTCGGTGGCGCCCGCGGTGACGACGACGTCGCGGTCGGGATCGAGGCGCATCCCGTAGAACCGCTGCTGGTGCTCGGCGATCGCCTGCCTCAGATCGGCGATGCCGCGGCCGGGCGGGTATTGGTTCACACCGTGCGCGATGGCGTCGCGTGCGGCCTCCAGCACCTCGGCGGGGCCGTCTTCGTCGGGGAATCCCTGGCCGAGGTTGATCGCCCCCGTCCGCGCCGCCAGCGCACTCATCTCTGCGAAGATGGTCGGTGCGACCTCGCCGCCGGCGGACAGAAGGCCGGCACCGGCGGCTGTGCGCTTCCAGGCACCCGGGAGAACTCGCATCCCGCCCAGGGTACTCGCATAGGCGAATCCCATCTGCGGCATATGAAACGCACAGACACCGGATGCACTCTGGGTGGAGCTTGTCAGAAGGAGCACTCATGACCGAGAACCAGGGCGACGTCCCCGCCGAGACCCCCCACACCCCCCAGGGCGCAGAGTCCCCCCAGGGCGCAGAGTCCCCCCAGGGCGCCGCGTCGCCTGCGGCCCCGCAGGCACCCGCGGCTCCCGCCGCCCCGGCCGCTCCCGCCTACCGCCCGGCTCCGCCGCTGCCGACCGCTCAGCCCTGGACGCAGCCGACCGCCCCGACCCAGCCCCTCGGCTCGACCGCCGGCGGCTACGCCGGTCAGGCGCCGTCGGGTCAGGCCTTCGGCGCGGCCGCGGGCCAGCCGGCCTACGCGTGGGCCCCGACCGAGCCCGCCGGCGCCAGGACCGCGCAGAAGAGCAACAAGGGCGCCGGCAAGGTCGTCGGCCTCATCGTGGCCGCCGCGCTCGTCGGCGGTGCGGCGGGCCTCGGCGGTGCAGCGGCGGGCAACTCGCTGTTCCCCGGTCAGACGCAGAGCCCGGCAGCGGCGCCCTCCGCCGTCACGGTCAACAACCCCGACGATGTGAACGCGACGACCGCGATCGCCTCGAAGGTGCTGCCGAGCGTCGTGACCATCGAGGTGTCCTCGGACTCGGCAGGCGGCAGCGGCTCGGGCGTCGTGCTGACCTCGGACGGCTACGTCGTGACGAACACCCACGTGGTCACCCTCGACGGTGCGTCCTCCGACCCCGCGATCCGCGTCACGACCTCCGACGGTCACCTCTATGACGCAGAGATCGTCGGCCTCGACCCCGTCTACGACCTGGCCGTCATCAAGCTGGTGGATGCCGAGGGCCTCACGCCCGTCGAGTTCGCCGACTCCTCCGACCTGAACGTCGGCGAGACCACGGTCGCCGTCGGTGCCCCCCTGGGCCTGGCCAACACGGTCACGACGGGCATCGTCAGCGCACTGAACCGGAGCATCGAGATCGCCTCGGCCGCCGTGCCCGACACCGGGGACGAGTCGGACGAGGGCGAAGACGCACCGGCTCCCGGCGAGGGCGGCCCGTTCACCTTCGACATCCCCGGCCAGCAGCAGCAGACGGCCCCGAGCGAATCCATCTCGATCTCGGTGATCCAGACGGACGCCGCGATCAACCCGGGCAACTCCGGTGGCGCGCTCGTCGACGGCGAGGGCAAGCTCATCGGCGTCAACGTGGCGATCGCCACGGCGTCCGGCTCCTCGGGCCAGTCCGGCTCCATCGGCGTCGGCTTCTCGATCCCCTCGAACGTCGTGGAGCGCGTGACCGACGAGATCATCGAGAACGGTCAGGCCACGCACGGCCTTCTGGGCGCCAACGTGAGCGCGGCCAGCTCGGTGGAGGGCTCGACCATCGCCGGTGCGTACATCGCCGGGGTGAGCGAGGGCGGCGCGGCCGCAGCTGCGGGGCTCCGCGAGGGCGACGTCGTCACCGAGTTCAACGGCGTGCCGATCACCGACCAGGTCGACCTCACCGCACAGGTGCGGGCGGCCGCCGCTGGCAGCGACGCAACGCTCACCTTCGTCCGCGACGGCGAGTCCACCACCGTCGATGTGACGCTCGGGACGCTCGGCGAGTAGCCCTCAGGCTCAGGACGCCACCCCGCGATAGGCTCGCGGGGTGGCGTCCTTCTCGTTCGGCGCGGGCAACGCGCAGAAGCTCGTCCGCATCCCGCTGTATGCCCTCGGGCGCCTGGCGACCCTCGTGATCCCGCGCCGAGCGGGCTCCTGGGTCTTCGGCTGCGGCGCCGGGATCGGCGACGGCGCCCTCGCCCTGTGGGAGGTCGCAGAGGCCGCCGGGCATGAGGCGATCTGGCTGACCGGGTCGGAGCGAGAAGCGGCGGATGCCTCGGCCCGTGGCATCCGGCACGCGCCCAAGCACTCGCTCCGTGGCTTCTGGCTGACCGCCCGCGCCGCCGTCGTCGTGGTGACCCACGGCTTCGGCGACGTCAACCGCTACGCCGTCTCGGGCGCCTTCATCGTGCAGCTCTGGCACGGCATTCCGCTCAAACGCATCGGCCTGGACTCCGCGGAGACGCTGCGCAGCCGCATCCTTCCCTCGTCCGCACTGCTGCGGGGCGCGCTGGCGGCGATGTACCGCGGCGCCACCCGCCGGATCGCCGTGCTGCCGGCCGCGTCGCACCTCGTGCGCGGTCGCCTGGAGTCGGCGTTCTCGCTGCCCGAGCACCGTGTGCCGGTGACCGGCGAGCCCCGCGTCGACGTGCTCTCGCGGGGCACCGAGCAGGAGCGGCGCCGCGCCGCGGCCGGGCTCGTGGCGCGCTCGGTCGGCGACCTCGCTGAGGACGCGCGACTCGTGCTGTACGCGCCCACCTGGCGCGACGGCGAGCCGGATCCCGCCATCCCGGATGCCGGCGAGTGGAGGATGCTCCTCGACGTGCTCGAGCGCCGCAACGCGGTGCTCGTCGTCCGCTCGCACCCGCTCGGGGCGGGGGAGTACGCACCGCCCGCCGGCACCGACCGGGTGCGAGCGCTCGGCAGCGACATCCTCGCGGACGTCACGCCCGCCCTGCCCGCCTTCGACGCGCTCATCACCGACTACTCCTCGCTCGCGTTCGACGCCGCGCTCGTGCCCCTGCCGGTCGTGTATCTCGCACCGGACGTGGAGGCGTACGCGCGCCGGCGCGGGTTCTACGGCGCCTACGCGGATGTGGCGGGCACCGATTACGCGACCACCTGGCCGGCGGCCGCGGAGCAGCTCGACGGTGTGCTGGGCGATGACGCCGCCCTGGAGGATCGCAGGGAGCGCTCCCGGGTGCTCAGCGAGCGCGTCCATGCGCACCGGGATGGCGGCAACACCCGCCGCGTCTACCGTGCCATCATTTCTCGCGCCGGCGCAGCCGCCGGCGCCGCGAAGGGAGCCCCATGACATCCGCCCGCTTCACGCTGGACGGACCCGCCGCCCTGGTCATCGAGGGGGAGGGACCGGCGCCCGAGCGCGCCGAGCTCGTCGGAGCCCGGGCCCGCTCCACCGGCACGGTCACGGCGGGGGAGGCGGGATGGACGGTGACCCTCCCGCTGGAGGCGGCCCGCTGGGGAGGCGCCGCCCTGCCGCTGCCCACGGGCGACTACCGCGTGCGCATTGATGACGAGGCGCCATCGGGATCCATCGCGCTCACCATGCTGGGCGGCCTGCGTGCGGGGCTCGAAGACGGGACCGTGCGGGTCGGACCGCCGATGGACCCGGCCTACGACTCCGGAGAGGGCCAGGACGCCCTCGAGCGTCGTTACGTGGCGCAGTCGGCGCCGCTGGAGAACGCGGTCTTCTTCGAGAGCTTCTACGGCAGGAACGCGAGCTGCAATCCGCTCGCGATCGACAGGGAGCTGGTGGCGCGCACGACCGGACTGACGCGCTACTGGAGCGTGGTGGACTTCTCGGTGGCGGTGCCGGACGGCGCGGTGGCGGTCGTCGAGGGCAGCCCCGAGTGGTGGCGGGCGCGCGGTGCCTCCAAACTCATCGTGGTCAACGACTGGCTGCGCCGGCGGTACTCCCGCAGGCCGGGACAGCGCGTGCTGCAGACCTGGCACGGGACGCCCCTCAAGCGGCTGGCCCTGCATCGCCCGGGATTCGACCCCCGGCGCGCGGCGGCTGTCATTAAGGAGTCGCGGCGCTGGGATGTGCTGCTCGCGCAGAACCCGTACGCCGCCGGCATCCTGCGCAAGGCGTACGCGTTCCTCACCCGTCCGATCTGGGTGGAGGGGTATCCCCGCAACGACGTCCTCACCACCGGGGACGGCTCGGTGATCCGCGCCGCGCTCGGCATCGCACCGGACGAGCGGGTGCTGCTCTACGCCCCCACCTGGCGCGACGACCGCTCCGAGATCGTCGACTTCGTCGATCCCGCGGCGCTCGCGGCGGCGACGGACGCCGTCGTGCTCGTGCGCGGTCACTCGCGCACGCTCCAGCCCGGACGCGACACCGACGGACCACGGGTGATCGACGTCACCGGCTTCCCCGACACATCGCAGCTGCTGCTGGCGGCCGACGCGCTGATCACCGACTACTCGTCGGTCATGTTCGACTTCTCGGTCACCGGCAAGCCGATGTACTTCCTCGTGCCCGACATGGAGCACTTCCGCGGTGAGCTGCGGGGCTTCTACTTCGACCTCGCCGCGCACGCCCCTGGTCCGCTCGTGCGCACGCAGGACGAGCTCGTGGCGGCGCTCCGGACGGACGACCCGGCGCCGTACGCGGAGGCCTACGCGGCATGGCGGCGCAAGTTCAACGCGCGGGATGACGGCCACGCCGCCGAACGCGTCGTGTCGCGCCTGCTCGATCAGGGGTTCATCGACCGCGGATGAGAAGAGGGGATCTCTCGCGAACGGATCCCGCCCTCTTCCCACGGCCTTAGCATGTGGCCATGTCCGGTCGAATCCTCGCACGCGCCATCACCGCCACCGCCCTGACAGGTCTGCTCATCGCCCCCGCGGCGAGCGCCGCCTACGCCGGTGGCCCGCCGCCGGGTCGCGGGTCGGCGGTGGACCTGATCGACCTGCCCGACGGGTTCCAGCCCGAGGGCATCGCGATCGATCGGCGCGGGACGGCGTACTTCGGCTCGCTCACGGACGGCGACATCTATGCCGTCGACCTGCGCACGGGCGAGCGCGGAACCGTGAGCGAGGGTCCCGGCAGCCCGTCCGTGGGCCTCAAGGTGGACCGCTTCGGCCGCCTGTTCGTCTCCGGCGGACCGTCCGGCAGCGCGCGGGTGATCGACTCGGCCACCGGAGACGTGCTCGCGAGCTACCAGCTGACCACGGGCCCCGCCTTCATCAACGACGTCGTCCTGACACGCGACGGCGCCTGGTTCACGAACAGCCAGGCCGCCGAGCTCTACCTCCTGCCGGTGAGCCCGTCGGGAGATCTTCCCGGCTCCTCCGACGACGTGGTGACGCTTCCGCTCACCGGTGAGTGGGCCCAGCAGCCCGGGTTCAATGCCAACGGCATCGCCGAGACGCCGGACCATAAGGCGCTGCTGGTGATGCAGTCCTCGACCAAGACGCTCTTCCGGGTCGACCCGTCGACGGGCGCCGCCACCGCCGTCGACCTGGACGGCGCTTCCCTCGAGTTCGGCGACGGGCTGCTGGTGATCGGTCGAACCCTCTACGTCGTGCAGAACCGCCTCGGCCAGGTCGCCGTCATCCGGCTGACTGCGGACGGGACGAGCGGCTCCCTCGTGGACACCCTCACCAGCGACGCGTTCGACGTGCCGACGACGGTTGCCGCCTACGGGTCGAGCCTGTTCCTGCCGAACGCGAGGTTCGGATCCCCGCCGCCGATCGGCACCCCGGACGACGTGGTGCGCATCACCCGCTGAGGGAGTCCCCGTTCCCGCGGAGGCGCAGGGGCCGCGCCGAGCGGGAGTCACGGCGATCAGGGCAGCGGAGTGTTGCGATCCCCGAGCCGGCTCGTGTCGACGGTGTCGCGCGCGCCGCGCACGAGGCCGCCGACGAACCCGACCCCCCAGGTCAGGTGGATGGTCGGCAGCACAGCCAGCGTCCAGAGCTTGTCGCGCCACCCCCTGCCGCCGCCGCGGCCCACGGCCACGGCGATCACCAGCAGCGCGTATGCCAGCACGGGAAGGTAGACGACGGATGCCGCGAGCGCCCACCACCCCGTCAGTACCCCGGTGAGCTGCAGTACACCCGCCACGAGGCTCAGCGCGATCGCCAGGACGAGCGCCGGGGGCGCGAAGAAGCGCACGGAGTTTCGCCGGCCGTAACGCCGCACGAGCTCTCCCCGCCACGTGCCGGTCGCGTGGAACTGACGGGCCAGGCGAACCCAGCTCTCGCGCGGCCAGTACGTCACGGCGAGCGCGGGATCGAACCAGACCCGGTAGCCCGCTGCGCGGATGCGGAGGTTCAGCTCCCAGTCCTCGCCGCGGCGGATGCTCTCATCGAACAGGCCGACCTCGTCGATCACCGACCGGCGCATCACGCCGAGGTAGGCCGATTCGGCCTCTCCCTCGTGCGTTCCGCCGTGGTAGGCGCCGCCGCCGAGGCCGATCGGGGAGTTGTAGGCGCGGGCGACCGCGCGCTGGAAGGGCGTCCGGCCGTCGGCGCGCATCACCCCGCCCACGTTGGCGGCGCGGGTGCGCGCGAGCGTCTCGAGCGCACGCTCCGTGTAGTCCGCGGCCAGCTCGGAATGGGCGTCGACGCGCACGATGGTGGGAAGGCTGCTCGCGCGGATGGCGATGTTCAGGCCGATCGGGATGTCGGCCGCGGGATTATCTGCGAGGGTGATGCGCGGGTCGGCCGCGGCGAGGCGCTCGGCCAGCTCGGTCGTGCCGTCGGTCGAGGGCCCCAGGGCGAGGATGAGCTCGGTGGGGCCGTCGATCTCCTGCGCGAGGGTCGTCTCCACGGCACGCTGCAGGTAGCGCCGCTCGTTGAGCACGGGCATGACGAACGAGACACCGGCGCCTTCGGCGATCACGGGCGCGTCCTTGCGCCTGGAGTCGTCGACATTCACTCGTCGATCATGTCACGCGCCTAAGCTGGGGCGCGTGGGACTGGTCTCGGACGCGAAGAAAGCCCTCGCCCTCGTGCGGCGGGCGGTGATCTCCCGCTCCGCGGGGAGGAGCGTCCGGCACACGCTCGAGGCGCTGCCCCCGCATCCGCCCCAGCGCTACCGGATCGCGGTGTACTTCGCCGACGGCGCCGTCAACATGTACCAGATGCGGCAGTGGTACAAGCCGCTCGCCGAGCTCGCCGAGACATGGCCCGTAGTCGTCCTGTCCCGGGTCGCGACAGGCGCCCAGGCGCTGCTCGCGGAGGATGCGCCCCCCGTCGCCTTCGTGCCGACCGTGCGCGACCTCGAGGCGTTCATCGCCGACCAGGACATCCGCGTCGTGCTCTACGTCAATCAGAACACCCGCAACTTCCAGATGTTCCGGTACGGGCGCCGCTGGCACGTGTTCATCAACCACGGCGAGTCCGACAAGATGTACATGACCACCAACCAGTACAAGGCCTACGACTACGCTTTCGTGGCCGGTCAGGCCGCTCGCGAGCGGCTCGGCCGCGTGCTGTGGGACTACGACATCGACCGCCGCACGATCGAGATCGGGCGCCCGCAGGCCGACCACTACTCCGGCGTGCTGCCCTACACGCCGGATGAGCGCACGGTCGTGCTCTACGCCCCGACCTGGGAGGGAGACCGCCCGTCGGCGCACTACGGCTCCATCCTCTCCCACGGCGAGGCCCTCGTGTCGGGCCTGCTGACGACCGGCCATCACCGCGTGGTCTACCGCCCCCACCCGCGCAGCGGGGTCGTGAATCACGAGTACGGCGCCGCGAACCAGCGGATCATCGCGGCGCTCGCCGCCGCGAACGCCGCCGACCCCGAGGCCCATCACGTGTTCGACGACGGCCCCGAGCTGGGCTGGCAGCTGTCCGCGGCCGATGTCGCGATCGTCGACATCTCGGCGATGGTCTACGACCGCCTCGCCGCCGGCAAGCCGCTGCTGGTGACACGGCCCGTCGACCCGGAGGCCGCCGTCGACACCAACGGCTACCTGAAGGACTGCGAGTGGCTGGATGCCGCATCCGCGCCTTCGATCGTCGGCGAGGTCGCCCGCGTGCTCGGCGACGAGGCGGCGACCGCGCGCCTCATGCACTGGGTGACGCACTACTTCGGCGACACCACCCCTGGCGCCGCGACCGCGAAGTTCCACGCCGCGATCGAGCGACTGATGGCCGAGTGGGAGACGTGGCACGACCGGGCGCTGGATGACGCCGACGGCGAAGAGCCCGAGGAGGACGAGGCGGAGTTCGACGACTCCGAGCCGGGGCTCAGCCCGGGCCGATGAGGCGCGAGATCGCCCGGAGGGGGATCGGGATCCACGTCGGGCGGTTGCGCGACTCGTAGATCGCCTCGTAGACCGCCTTGTCGAGCTCGAGCGCGTCGAGCAGGTGACGAGTGGCTGCGAGGTCTGCGCCCGACGCCTCGGCGTAGCCCGCCAGGAAGCTGCGCCGCGCGGTCAGCGCCCATTCGCGCACCGACTCACGGGACCGGTCGGGCTGGTCGAGGCGGATGGAGCCCGCGACGTAGTCGAAGGACCGCAGCATGCCGGCGACGTCGCGCAGGGCCAGATCGGGTCGCACACGCTCGGCCATCGGCCGCATGGGCTCGCCCTCGAAGTCCAGCAGCACCCACCCGCGATCGGGGACGTGCAGCACCTGACCGAGGTGGTAGTCGCCGTGGATGCGCTGCAGGGCGGGCCACGGCTCTTCGGCCGCCAGGCCGTACACCGCCTCGATGGCCCGCTCGCTCTCGGCGAGCTGCGGCACTTCGGCGATGGCGGTGGTGAGCCGGCGGCGCCAGATGCTCCGCGTCGCGTCGTGGTCGGCCGCCGTGGTCTCGTGCGTGGGGAACAGGCCCGACAGCGCGACATGGACCTCGGCGGTCGCCACGCCGAGCGCGTGCGCGCGCTCGGCGAAGTCGTCGCCGGAGGCGGCCGCCCGCAGCGCCACGCGCCACGCGTCCTCGACCCCCGGGAGGAACTCCTGCGCGAAGGCGAGCGATCCCGTCGCCGACAGGCGGGGATCTGCGGGGTCGGGCCACTGGCCCTCGATGGAGCCGATCGCGCCTGGCACGCGTGTCGATCCGGCCGCGGCAAGCGCTGTCTGCAGCTCGATGTCGGGATTCAGCCCCGCGTGCACCTGGCGGAAGACCTTGCAGATCACCGGGACCTGGCCGGGCTCGACGGGGCGGTAGATGATGCTCGTGTTCGACTGCTCGCCGGTCACCACGGCGGATTCCGCGCCATCGACGACCACCGGCGGAGCGGACGGCGAGGGGACGCCGCGGGCGAGGGTGCGCGACCCCCGGCCCTCGCCGCCGTCCGCCGCCATCCGCAGCAGCGCCGACGCGTACGCCGGGTCGAACGGCCCATCGATCAGCGTCGTGCCCGGCTCGGGGCTTCCGATGACGTGGGCGGCGGCCGCCTCGACCGACGAGGTCGCGTGCGCGACGACGGGCACCTGATACATCACGGAGGGGAGCGAGCCCTCGTCCGCGACGAGGTAGGTGCGGATGTGGATTCCCTGGCCCGGTCGCGCGGGGTCGACGGGGAAGTCCCACGACGCGACGAAACGGAGGGTGGGCGTTCGCCCCTTGGCGGCATACCAGCGCTGCCTGGGCATCCAGGCGGCCAGGCACGCCAGTGTGCTGTCCATGCAGTGAGACTATTGGGCGCGCGGCGCGCGTGTCGAACCGGACTGCAAGCGTTTCCCGCACGCCGTCGAGCGGGCATCCGGGGCGATCATCAGCGGCCACCCAGCGCGAACACCGGTACCGCGGTGTGCGCGGCGGCCGTCGCCAGCGCCCTGGCCACCTGCGGCGCGTCCCCGTCGAGCGCGCCGACGGTGACCCGCACGAACTCCGGGGCGCCCTCGGCGCCACCCGGGCCCAGGAACGGAGAGCCGGGTGCGACGCGGATCTCGTCGGCGGCGAGCTGGACGATTGCGGCGCGTTCGCTGACGACGGGCAGCCACAGGTTGATGCCGTCGGGCTGGGGCAGCGCGATGCCCTCCGCGGCGAGCGCCCCCACCAGCGCGCGCTGCCGCTCGGCATAGGTGTCGCGGGCGAGGGTGACCTGCGCGGCGGCCGCGGCATCCGTCAGCAGATCGAACAGGATGCGCTGCAGCATGCGGGACGTCCAGCCCGGACCGAGCATCCGGCGGGCGACGATGCGGTCGATCACGGCCGAAGGCCCGCCGAGGGCCGCGATGCGGAGGTCCGGGCCGTGCGACTTGGAGAAGCTGCGCACGTGGATGACGCGCTCGGGCAGCCAGCGTCCGAGCGAGACATCGGGGGCCGTGGAGATGGATCCGGAGTGATCGTCCTCGACCACCAGCACGTCTGCGCCGTCACGGTGCGTGTCCAGGACGCGGGCGAGTTCCCGCGCGCGCTCCTCGGTCATCGACGCGCCCGTGGGATTGTGCGCGCGCGGCTGCAGGAGGACGGCGCGCACGCCGGCGCTCAGTGCGCGCGAGAGCGCGCCGGGGAGCACCCCGTGCTCGTCGACCGCCATGGGCACGGCATCCGCCCCCAGTGCATCGAGCAGGTCGTAGAACGGGGGGAAGCCCGGGCTCTCGATCGCCACCCTGTCGCCGAAGGTCAGAATCTCTTCGAGCGTGCGGCTGATGCCGTCGAGCGCCCCGTCCACCACGGTGATGGAGCCCGCGGCGCTGGGCCAGCTGTCGGCGAGCACCTCGGCGAGCTCGGGCATCACGGGCAGTTCCTGGTAGCTGCCCGTCTCGGCGCGCATGGACACCCGCCCGAGCGCGGGCCCGAGGGGCGGCAGCAGGGCCGGATCCGGGGTGCCCCGGGAGAGATCCAGCCGCAGGGTCTCGCCATGTCCGGCGAGGCCGCGCATGCGGGGAGTCAGCCAGTCCCGGCGCCGCTCGCGCACGAACGATCCCGCCCGGCCCCGGGATTCGATGAGCCCCGCGCGGCCGAGCGCCTGCCATGCTGCGCTGATCGTCGCGGGGCTGACGCCGATGGCCGTGGCCAGGCTGCGCACGGTCGGCAGGCGGTCTCCGGGGGCGAGATCACCGGCCGAGACGCCGCGGGCGATGGTCGCGGCGATGCCTCCGGGGGAGCGGTCGGAGAACTCGAGAGGAAAATCCATCGACGCCAGACCTTTCGCTGGGACCCGAAGGTGATGAACAATCGCAAAAGCGGTGAAACACAAACGAAATGTTCACGCACCACGATAACAAAACCGGCAGCGACGACAGACGGGAGCGGTAATGGCCATCGTACGAGCCGCCATCACGCAGACGACATGGACCGGCGACAAGGAGTCGATGATCGCGAAGCACGAGGGCTTCGCACGCCAGGCGAAGGAGCAGGGCGCGCAGATCATCTGCTTCCAGGAGCTCTTCTACGGTCCGTACTTCGGCATCACCGAAGACAAGAAGTACTACCGCTACGCCGAACCCGCCGACGGCCCGATCGTGCAGCGCTTCGCCGCGCTCGCCAAGGAGCTGGAGATGGTGATGGTGCTCCCGATCTACGAGGAGGACATCACGGGGGTGTACTACAACACGGCCGTCATCGTCGAGTCCGACGGGACCGTCCTCGGCAAGTACCGCAAGCACCACCTGCCCCATCTCGACCGGTTCTACGAGAAGTTCTACTTCCGCCCGGGCAACCTGGGCTACCCCGTCTTCGACACGTCCGTCGGCAAGGTCGGCATGTACATCTGCTACGACCGGCACTTCCCGGAGGGATGGCGCGAGCTCGGCCTGAACGGGGCGCACGTCGTCTTCAACCCCAACGCCACCAAGCCCGGCCTCTCGAACCGGCTCTGGGAGGTCGAGGG
>DASUQB010000345.1:0-7272 GCA_036280835.1 Microbacterium sp.
CCGATGGTCGTCATCGGTGGGATGCTGCAGGTTCCACAACCGAACATCCAGGTGTCAGGAGGGAAGACTGTGGAACACGTTGTATTGGACGAGGCGGACTTCCGAATCGTGGAGGAACTTGTCCGAAACGGAAGGGCGTCGTTCGCCAGCCTCGGGGCCGCCATCGGTCTCAGCCCCCACGCGGCCGCGGACCGCGTCCGCCGCCTCACTCGCGCCGGTGTCATCACGGGCTTCACCGCAGTCGTCGACCTCGAGCGCGTTGGCCGAGCCATCGACGCCTTCATCGACGTACGGCTGCGACCGACAGCATCGCCCGAGAAGTTCGAGGCCGCAATCGCGCAGATGCCCCGCGTGCGCGACCTCGCTTTCGTCACCGGCCGCTTCGACTACCACGTCCGCGTAGCTTGCGCAGACGTCGACGAGCTCGACAAGACCGTCCGTAGGGTGCGCGACGCCGGAGCGGCGCAGACAGAGACGCGGATCGTGCTCCGAGCTGCTTCGTATTACGGCACGCTCTAGTTGCCGTTTCGACCCTGCGCGCCCGGAGGGACCTCACCGCGTCATGACGGGGTCCAATAGCCACGTGCGGGAGGAGACCCTGCAGCAGGAAAATACCCCACGGTCGCGATGCCGGCCGTTAGTCTCACGGCGTGTACGCCGGTCGGGTGCTACTCGTCGAGGACGAGGCCTCGATCTCCGAGCCGCTCGCGGAGCTGCTTCGACTCGAGGGCTTTGAGGCAACCGTCGCGACAACCGCCGCGGAGGGGCTCGCGCTCGCCGAGCGCGCCGACCCGGACATCGTGCTCCTGGACCTGATGCTCCCGGACGGCAACGGCCGGGACGTCTGTCGCACGATCCGGACCCGCTCGACGGTGCCGATCTTCATGATCACCGCCCGCGGTGCCGTGCACGATCGACTCATCGGCTTGGAACTGGGTGCCGACGACTACATCGCGAAGCCCTTCGACGGCGACGAAGTCATCGCCCGGATCCGCGCGATCCTGCGGCGCACCCGACGGCAGCCTGAAGCGCAGCGTGCTGGCCGGCTCACCTGCGCGGACCTCGAGATCGATACCGACGCCCGTCGTGTGTGGCGCGCGGGGCGCGAGCTTCAGCTCTCGCGCAAGGAGTACGACCTCCTCGAGATGCTCGCGCGGCACACGGGCCAGGTCGTCCGGCGCGAGGACCTCATGTCCGAGGTCTGGGACGTCAACTGGTTCGGCTCTACGCGCACACTCGACGTACACGTCGGCTCGGTACGGCACAAGCTCGGCGAGAACGGCGCCGGGGGCCGGCTGATCCACACCGTCCGCGGCGTAGGGTTCCGGCTCTGCCCACCGGAGGGTCCGCCGTAAGTCTCGCCCGTCAGCTGCTCCTCGCGCTGTCGTACGTGCTTGGAGTGGCCCTCGTCGGATTGGGGCTGCCGCTCCTGGTCGCCCAGCGGTCCCGCATCGTCGAGGTCGAGGAGCAGGCGGTGCAGGCGCGAGCCGAGCTGACGGCAGCGATGGTGGCTGACACAATGGATGCCCCCGGAGGCAGGCGATTGCACGACCTCGTCCGCGTGGCACGCGTTTCGCTGCTCGCGGACGCCGGTCCGGACTCCTTGGCGCGCGTGCTCGTGGTCGACCGCGTCGGGCGGCGGGTGGCGGACAGCAACCTCGCGAGGCCTCCCGCTCAGCTACGGGAGTTCCCGCGCGACGAGCTCGACCGGGCGCTCCGTGGCGATCTGGTGCAGGAGCGACGCCAGAGCGAGACACTGGGCGCCGAGATCCGCGTCACCGCGGCACCTGCGGTGAGGGCCGGTGCCGTAGTGGGTGCAGTTCGAGTGACTCAGTCAGGTGCCGCGATCGACGCTCGGCTTGCGGCGGCGCGAAACGACACGTTGTGGCTGCCGCTCGGACTGAGCGCGTCGATCGTCGCGATGGGCCTGCTCGTCGCCATGTATCTCGCACGCCTGCTGGTCCGTCCTTTGCAATCCCTCGAGTCGGCGGTGAACGAGGTCGCTCGGGGGAGCACGAGCGTCCGCGCTCCGCTGGCTGGGAGTCGCGAGCAGCGAGCACTCGCGGGGGCGTTCAATGACATGGCCGAGCGCTTGGAGGCGATGCATGCAAGGCAGGAGGCGTTCGTCGCCAACGCGTCTCACCAGCTCAAGACACCACTCACCAGTCTTCGCCTCAGACTCATGACCGCCGGTAGGCGCTCGCCCGGTGATGAGCGGGGAAGCGTTGACCTTCGCGAGGCCGAGTTGGCCGTCGACCGGCTCAATGGCATCGTCGAGGACCTCTTGACGCTGAGCAGGCTCGGCGGAGACCCGTCGGCGGTCTCGATGGTCGACCTCAACGCCGCGGGACGCGACGCCGTCCACCGGTGGGCACCGGCGGCCGAGCACGCGAAGATCCGGCTCGTGGCCCGGCCTAGCCCACAGGAGTGCACGGCTTCCATTGCCCCAGGTGACCTCGAGCGGATACTCGACGCGCTACTAGAGAACGCGCTGATGTACGCACCGGCCCACTCCACCGTCGTGCTGGCGACCACGCCGAGCCGGCTCGAGATCCTCGACGAGGGCCCAGGCTTCGGCCCGGGGGAGGAAGCGCGGATGCTCGAACGGTTCGAGCGGGGCCAGGCGGGCCTGGCGAGCGGAAAGGGCAGCGGCCTCGGGTTGGCGATCGCCAGGGAACTCGCCGAGCGCTGGCGCGCGTCGCTGATGATCGGAAACCGCCCGGAGGGTGGCGCTGTCGCTCGCATCGCATTCGCAGACAGCCCCGAGCCCGACCCGTCCGAGCCCGAGGCTTTACATGGGCTTGAATCGCCCGAGAGGCAGCCTTGACGTTGCGGAATCTAACGTCGGCGATCGTGCGTGCGTCATTCTCGCCCGCCTCACGTCGTCGCATCGGCTGGATCCTCGGTGCTGCGGGAGGTCTGGCCGTAGCAGGCTTGCTCGCCCTGGCCTTCACGCTCGCCAGCGAGCCCGGCGCGCCGGCGGTCGACGACATGCTCCGGGGGACGTCAGCGCGCCCGCAGACGTCCGGAACCAGCTTCCCGACGACGACGAAGGAAGCGCCACCGGCGGCCGGCACAACCTCCGACCCCGTCTCGCCGAACGATCCCATCGTTCGTACCGAGTCCGGCCCGCCCCCGCTGCGCGTGCAGGGGCCCGAGACGGTAGACGACCGGTCTCGGCGCAGCTCGGGCAAGGCGCCGGCGCCCATACTTGGCGACGACTAGCCGCAGGGCCCTCGCGCCGACGACGCGCTGCACCAGGTCCGGGCGAAGTCTTGACTGAGTCCTTACCGGTCCGTGCCGCCCTGCTGCACCGCGGGCGCGGAAGGTGTGCGTGACAGGTCGCATCGGGCGGCCTCGAGCAACAGGAGTCACCATGAACCGTCATCGCCTCACCCGCTCCGCGGCGCTCGGCCTGGCGCTCGCCGCGCTGGCGGCGCCGGCGGCCGGCGCGCGGCCGGCGCAGGATCCCGACGCCGCTGGGGCTTCAGGGGCGGCGCAGGACCTCCGCATGCCCGACAGCCGCGACCACGCGGCCGGGCGCGGCACGTTCAACAGCCCGGACGTCATCGTCGTCAGGGCCGAGCCGCAGTCGCAGCCGGCGCCCGCGGACGGCCTCGACTGGGTCGACGCCGGGATCGGCGCCGGGAGCCTGTTCGGGCTCAGCGTGATCGGGCTCGGCGGGGGGCTGTTCGTCGCTCACCGCAGGCGCGCCGCGCATACCGCGGGGCCGCTCGCGAGCGCCTGACCGATTCGCCCGCCTGCCGCCGCACAGAGCGGCGGCAGGTCACGGCGAACCTCCGGCACCCGGACTCAGCCGCAGGTGACCGCGGTCCAGGCCCGCCATCCGCGCGCTTCTACGCCGAACCGTGCGGCATCCCGTCCGCCGGACGCCGGCGGCGGATCCTCAGCCGGCGCGGGTCGAGGAGCTCGAGCACTTGCAGCACCGTCTCGACGCACACCGCGAGATCGACGGCCAGCGAGCCGTGGCGCATGTACCAGAAGTCGTAGGAGAGCTTCTCGGCGGCGCTCGCGCAGTCCGACGCGTAGCCGCAGCGGACCTGCGCCCAGCCCGTCATCCCGGGCTTCATCAGAAGGCGCCGGCTCCAGAACGGGATGGAGGTCTCGAGCATCTCGACGAACTCGGGGCGCTCCGGGCGAGGACCCACGATCGACATCTCGCCCTTGAGGACGTTCCAGAGCTGCGGCAGCTCGTCCAGATGCGTGCGGCGCAGGAACCGCCCGCCGGCCGAAGCGCGCGGGTCGTGTGCCTGGGCGAAGACCGGCTCGCCGGGACGCTCGGCGTCCGCCGGCATGGTCCGGAACTTGTACATCGTGAAGCGCCGCCCTCGTTCGCCCACGCGCGTCTGCCGGTAGATGAGCGGGCCCGGCGTCGCCTTGATCAGCAGCGCGAGGACGGGGAGGAGGACCAGCGTGAGCGCGAGGCCGGTGGTGGCGAGGAGGACGTCGAAGACGCGCTTGGACGGCCGGCGGCCGGGCCGCTGGCGGAGGTGCAGCAGGCTGAGGAACCACATCGGTGTGAGGCGGTCGAGCGGCAGCCAGCCGAACGCGTACTCGTAGAAGCTCGTCAGCCCGGCCACCCGGAAGCGGCGGTCGGTCATATCCAGCAGTCGCTCCAGCGCCGCGGAGCATGACTGGTCGTCGGCGAGCACGATGACGTCAGGCTGCTGTGCGTCCACGACGTCGGCGAGCGCCTCGAGATCGCCCAGCGAGGACGGCGTGGTTCCGGGCCAGGTGCACGGCGAGCCGGATGTCCCGAGGATGTCGAACGGGACCCGCCGCGCTCGCCGGGCTGCGTCTGCGATCTCCGCGACCGCGTCTGCGCCGATCACCAACACGTGCCGCTGTGCGGTGCGCTCGAGGACTGTCTCCCACGTCCCGACCGAGAGGAAGATCCCGATCGCCATGCCGAACAGGGAGGCGAGCGAGAGCTCGAGGCCCGCGACGTATGGATTGACGGCCATGACGCAGACGAGTCCCGTGGTGGTGCCGATCGCTGCAGGGACCCACGGACCGAGCGCGAGGGGCGCGCTCGCGGACGCGACGCGGAGGCTGATCAGCCACACCGCGGTGGCCGCTGTCACTCCGACGAGGCCGCCGGCGCCGAGAGGATGCTCGGCGGCTGCGATGAGCGCGACCCCCATCCAGAGGATGGCCGCCCTGCCGCAGGCAGCGACGACCGGGCGGCTGACACGGGTCAGCGGCATCCCCTGCTGACCCCCGCTGCACGGCTCCGCTTTGCCGTTCTCCCGCAGGCCCGCCACCTACCGCCGTGCCGGGCGGTGAAGACCGTCTGGGCAGCGTGGCTGGAGTGGAATCGCGCGATCTTCAACGTTCGATCGCTCATGAACGTGCCGTACGTGCCGGAGAGCTTGCCGTCACGTCGGCACTCGATGACCGGCCGCCCGCCGCGACGTGTCACCTGGCACCCCATGGCCGCGCCCTCGACGCGAATCGTGTCGCCGATCTCGAGCACGATCTGCGTGACGGTCGGCGCCGGGACGCCGGGGACCGGCACGGCCGGCGTCGGCACGGGCACGGGCACGGGCACCTGGGCCGCGGCTCCGTCACCGCGGCTGAGGACGAAGACGATCGTGGACGTCGCCGTCAGTGCCAGCAGCCAGGCCGTGAGGAAAGCGCGGGTCATTCGGGAGCTCCCGGGGTATCCTCAGTTTCATGGGAATCGCCGACGGCGACCCACACCTTCCTGTTCCAGGCCCGACTCCCGTCGTGACCTACACCGACGCCGAGGGGCGCACGACGGATGACCCGGCGGCTGCCGTCAGCGGCGAGGCCGTTCTCTACGACGAGCACGGGATCCCCCGGAGGCGGACGCTGTTCGTCATGCGCCAGCGCGAGCTGCCGTGGCTGCCGGTCGGCGAGGCAGCGTTCCTGCTCTGGGTCCTGGTGATCCTCATGATGATCTGGCTCGCCATCGGGCTCGTCCTCTACTTCACATAGCGCCAGGTCGGCTCTCACCGCGGGCGCGCGTCGCCCAGAACCAGACGCTCAGGAACCCGACGTAGACGAAGCCCAGCAGCATCCCGATCTGGAGCATCAGCCGGCTGTCGCGGAGGCCCTCGCCGACGTCGTCCCGCTCGTCGACGATTGCCTGCTCGAATCCGTCGCGGAACGACTCGAGCGCGCTCTGGAACGCGTGCTGAGCCCGCTCGGGCATGCCCGGCGTGCCTTCCGCCGCGGCCCCCCGCGTGCCCGAGGCGGCGCCGAGCATCTCTGCGGCCTGGGAGGCCGCTGACGCTCCGGAGCCACGGGCGGCGGCTGCTTCCGTGAGCATCTCGACGTGGCGGGCGAGGCTCTCCTTCACGAGGCAGGGGAGCAGCCGGACATTCGTGAACGCCATCGAGACGTCGGTGCCCGAGCCGCCTGCCCGCGGTCCGATTATCGCCGCGGCGGCCATGGCCAGTACGGCGGCGGAAACGAGGACACGGGCGTCCGGCGCGACCTCGGCGATGGCCGCCAGGGCGGAGTCGGTCGGGGACAGCGGGTCGGCCGCTTCCGTATCCGGGATCACGGAGAGGCCTTGCGGGCCAGGCCCGAACGCGATGCCCGGTACGTCGCCGATGGCACCGGGCTGACCCATTGCCAGGGCGGATGCGGTGCCGGAGACCGTGTCCGGCGCGGCCGCGTCCAGGCGCAACGACGGATCGACCGCACCTGGCAGGCCGAGCGCGACCGCGGGGTCGAGCAGGGAGTCGACACTCGGCGCCGCGGTGGCGGGCGCCGCGCTCACTACGGCGCCGTCGACGAGGGCGTGAGTCCCGGGTGCCACGGCGCCGTCAGTCGATGAGTCGCCTCCGGGCGTCGCCCCGGTGCCGTCGCCCGTGGGCGCCGGAGATCGTTGCGGTTCGGCCGGCGGGACCGTCACGACGAACGGCGCCGTGACCGTCGCGACGGTGTCGGCGAGAGACCCGCCGAGGGTGTCGACGGTCGTGGCGAGCGGAGCGCCGATCTGTATCGCGCTGTCGCCGACCAGCGGAGCCACGGCCGTCTCGACGGTCGTCACCACCGGCGACGTGGCGTCAGTGAGCCGTTCGGTGAGCGCGCCGAGCTGGGTGGCATCGGCAATGCCTCCGACCGAATGGGTCAGCGAGCCGAGGGCGGTGAGGCCGGTGTCGTCGGTGATGGTGGTGACGGTGTCGGCGAGGGCGGTGAGGCCGGTGTCGTCGGTGATGGTGGTGACGGTGTCGGCGAGGGCGGTGAGGCCGGTGTCGTCGGTGATGGTGGTGACGG
>DASUQB010000346.1:0-5030 GCA_036280835.1 Microbacterium sp.
AGAGGTTCCGGCGGTGCACCCCGTCGAAGGCCCGTGTCAGCTCGGTCACCCTCCCCACGTTAGAGCTTCGGGCCCTACCGGCCGCCGGAGCCTAGAGCCCGACCTGCGAGCGGGCCGCACCGGGCATAAGTTGCGGGCAACCGCAAACGGCGGGCACCGCGGCACGATTCCACGCCATCGCTTGCCAGCGCGCCGCGGATGACTTAGGTTGTAGTCAACAACATTTTGCTCGACGAGGAGAGTCATGTCACGCCCCACACCCACGCCTGCCGACAAGTTCTCGTTCGGACTCTGGACGGTCGGCTACAACGGCACAGATCCCTTCGGCGGCCCGACCCGCCCCGCCCTCGACGTCGTGCACGTCGTCGAGAAGCTCGCGGAACTCGGCGCCTACGGCCTCACGTTCCACGACGACGACCTGTTCGCCTTCGGGTCGACGGATGCCGAGCGCCAGACGCAGATCGACCGGCTCAAGGGCGCGCTCAGCGACACGGGGCTGATCGTGCCGATGGTGACCACCAACCTCTTCAGCGCCCCCGTCTTCAAGGACGGCGGCTTCACCTCGAACGACCGCCAGGTGCGCCGTTTCGCCCTCCGGAAGGTCTTCCGCCAGCTCGACCTCGGCGCCGAGCTGGGCGCCAAGACGTTCGTCATGTGGGGCGGCCGGGAGGGCGCGGAGTACGACGCGGCCAAGGACATCCGCCAGGCGCTCGAGCGCTACCGCGAGGCCGTCAATCTGCTCGGCGACTACGTGACCGACAAGGGCTACGACATCCGCTTCGCGATCGAGCCCAAGCCGAACGAGCCCCGCGGCGACATCCTGCTGCCCACGCTCGGCCACGCGCTCGCGTTCATCGACTCCCTCGAGCGCCCCGAGCTCGTGGGTCTGAACCCCGAGGTCGGGCACGAGCAGATGGCTGGGCTGAACTTCGCGGCCGGCATCGCGCAGGCGCTGTACCACGGCAAGCTCTTCCACATCGACCTGAACGGCCAGCGCGGCATCAAGTACGACCAGGACCTCGTCTTCGGCCACGGCGACCTGCACAACGCGTTCGCGCTCGTCGACCTGCTGGAGAACGGCGGACCCGGGGGAGTGCCGGCGTACGACGGTCCCCGCCACTTCGACTACAAGCCGTCGCGCACCGAGGACGAGAAGGGCGTCTGGGACTCCGCCGCCGCCAACATGAGCACCTACCTGCTGCTCAAGGAGCGGGCGGCCGCCTTCCGCGCCGACCCCGAGGTGCAGGAGGCGCTCGAGGCCTCGAAGGTCTTCGAGCTCTCGCAGCCCACGCTCAACGAGGGGGAGTCGTACGACGACTTCCTCGCCGACCGCAGCGCCTACGAGGACTTCGACGCCGACGCGTACCTCGGCGGCCACGGCTTCGGGTTCGTGCGCCTGCAGCAGCTCGCCACGGAGCACCTGCTCGGCGCTCGCGGCTGACCCGCGGCCTCGCCGACGTCGACTGGTTCCAGGTCCGGACGCTCGACTGAGCCGCCGGCGAGCGTCAGACCAGGTCGCGCCAATCGACGGTGTCGGCGTCGGCGTCGTCCTCGTCGGCGCCCGCGGGTGAGCCGCTCGCCGTGATGACCGGGAGCGACAGCGTCTCGGTCGGCGGGCCCATGATCGTCGCCTCGTCGCGGCGGTGGCGCAGCACGTCGCGGATGTACGACGTGAGCACCTCGGCGAGCGGCACCGACCGGCCTCGCGCCTGCGACATGTACCAGCGGTGCTCGAGCACCTGGTGGAAGACCTCCGCCGGCTCGAGCTTCGCGCGCAGGTCGAACGGGATCGCCTTGATCACCGGCTCGAAGACCCGGGTCAGCCACTCGTGCGCCACCATCTCCTCGTCGGTGCCGAGCCGCGAGGTGCGGGCGCGGAACTCGTCGAGGTCGTTCAGCAGGCGGCGGGCCTGATTCTCCTCGACGTCGAGGCCGGTCAGGCGCAGCAGGCGGCGCTGGTGGTGGCCGGCGTCGACGACCTTCGGCTGGATCGCCACGCGCGTCCCGTCCGCCTCGGTGAGGATGCTCATCTCCCCGATGTCGAAGCCGATCGCGTTCAGCCGCTGCACGCGCTCGGTGATGCGCCAGGCCTCGTTGGCGGAGAAGCTCTCCTGCACGGTGAGCGCGGCCCACAGGGATCGGTACGACGAGACGATGCCGTCGGCGATGGCGACGGCATCCACCCCGCCCTCGAGCCGGCCTCCGGCCTCGAGGTCCATGATCTCGCCGGCGATGTTGGTGCGCGCGACGTCGAGATCGTGCTCGCGCTGTCCGGGGGTGAGACCGCTCTCGTGCAGCTCGCCCGTTTCCGCGTCGACGAGGTAGGCGGCGAAGGCGCCGGCGTCGCGGCGGAACAGCGTGTTCGACAGCGAGACGTCGCCCCAGAAGAAGCCGACGTTGTGCAGCCGAACCAGCAGCACCGCGAGGGCGTCGACGAGCCGGTTCGCCGTGTCCGGGCGCAGCACCTGGGTGAACAGCGCCCGGTAGGGGAGCGAGAAGCGCAGGTGCGCCGTCACGAGCGCCGCCGGAAGCGGCTTGCCCTTCGCGTCGGTGCGGCCGGCGATGACGGCGACGCGCTCGACGCAGGGCACATCGAGGCGCTGCAGATTGCCCAGCATGTCGTACTCCCGCTGCGCCATCTGCGCCGTGGTCTCCTTGACCGCGACCACGGAGCCGGACAGATCGGCGAAGCGGACGAGGTGGCGGGAGAGCCCCTTGGGCAGCGACACGATGATGCTGCTCGGCCATTCGGCGAGGGTCGTCGACCAGGGGAGCGAGAGCAGTCCGGGATCGATGGAGCTGGCGGTGATGCTGAGCGAGTCGGGCATGGTCCCCTCAAAGGAAAGACGCGGCACGGGCAGCCCCTAGGCTACCCGTGCCGCGTCCTCGTCTCTGTCGAGCGGGCGATGTGATCGCTAGACCGAGGGCACGACCGAGTCGTTCAGGCGCTCGCCGGTCTCGATGTCGAACGCGTGCACGTGACCCGCGCGTGCGGCCAGCGTCACCGTGTCACCCGCGATGGGGTGGCTGCGGCCGTCGACGCGCGCCACCACATCGGCGCGCTTGCCCCCGATGTCGGTGTGGCCGTAGAGGTAGCCGTCGGCGCCGAGCTCTTCGACGAGGTCCACGACGACCGACATGCCCTTGCCATCGGCGGGGCCGACGACGATGTCCTCGGGACGCACGCCGACGGTGACCTGGCTGCCGTGCGCACGGCCGACGGTGTCGCGGTCGAGCGGCACGACCTCGGTGCCGAACTGGACGCCGCCCTCAGCGAGGTTGGAGACGAACAGGTTCATGGCGGGCGAGCCGATGAAGCCGGCGACGAACACGTTGTTCGGGCGCTCGTACAGGTCGCGGGGTGTGCCGACCTGCTGGAGCAGACCATCCTTGAGCACCGCGATGCGGTCGCCCATCGTGAGGGCCTCGGTCTGGTCGTGCGTGACGTAGACGGTCGTGACGCCGAGGCGGCGCTGCAGCGACGCGATCTGCGTGCGCGTCTGGACGCGGAGCTTGGCGTCGAGGTTCGACAGCGGCTCGTCCATGAGGAACACCTGGGGCTGACGCACGATGGCGCGGCCCATGGCGACGCGCTGACGCTGTCCACCCGAGAGGGCCTTCGGCTTGCGGGTCAGGTAGTCCTCGAGGTCGAGCAGCTTGGCTGCCTCGAGCACGCGTGCGGCGCGCTCGTCCTTGCCGACGCCGGCGATCTTGAGCGCGAAGCCCATGTTCTCGGCGACCGTCATGTGCGGGTACAGCGCGTAGTTCTGGAAGACCATCGCGATGTCGCGGTCCTTCGGCGGGACGTCGGTGACGTCGCGGTCGCCGATGAGGATGCGGCCCGAGTTGACCTCTTCGAGGCCGGCCAGCATGCGGAGCGACGTGGACTTGCCACAGCCGGAGGGTCCCACCAGAACGAGGAATTCGCCGTCGGCGACCTCGAGGTTGAGCTTGTCGACCGCGGGGCGCGTGCCCCCGGGGTACAAGCGCGTTGCGTTGTCGAACGTGACTGACGCCATTGTTTCTTCTCCTTCACCGGCAGGTACGTGCCGGACGATCCGTAGTGAATGGATTTGCGGGGCGAACCGCGCGCCCTTCTTCGGGCGTCCCACTAGTATGGCACGGCGTTCGCCCGGCCCGCGTCTGGGCTTTTCCCAGCCTGCCTGGCTAGCATCGTTGAGTTGCCGCAGTGAGCGGCCGCCCGGTTCGTCCGGGCTCGGGGATTCAAGAGGTTTCATGTCGAACGACGAGATGCCGAACGTTCCCGCTGCGCGCGGTCGGCGCGAGGCGGTTCGTGAGAAGGCACAGCAGGTGCACGCCCAGCAGTCGAGGGCTCGCATCATCCGCCGGGTGTCGGCCGCTCTGGCGATCGTCGCGGCCGTCGTCGCCATCGGCGTCGTGGTGACGTGGGTGTTCGCCTCCGCGGCATCCAAGCCCCTGCTGAACCCCGCCAACATGAAGGACGACGGGATCGTCGTGGACGCCGCCATCCCGCTCTCGAGCGTGGCCGGCGGAACGCTCGCCGATGCCACCCCCACGCCGACCCCGGCGCCGGAGGTCGCCGAGGCGACCCCGACGCCCGAGGCGACGACGCCTCCTCCTGTGGACATCCGCGTGTACGTCGACTACCTCTCCACCGGTGCGGCGGAGTTCCAGCTCGCGAACGCCAAGCAGCTTTCCCAGTGGGTCACCGACGAGGCCGCCGTGCTGACGTACCACCCGGTCGCCCTGCTGACGGCGAAGTCCAACGGCACGAAGTACTCGATGCGGGCGGCGAATGCGACCGCGTGCGTCGCCACGCACGAGCCCGAGACGTTCTTCACGTTCAACCACGAGCTGCTCATCAAGCAGCCCGAGGTCGACACCGACGGCTACACCGACCCCGAGCTGGCCGCGATGGCCATCGCCGCCGGTGCCGCGAACCCCAAGGCGGTGCGCGCCTGCATCGAGGACGAGGACTTCGCCTCGTGGGTGCGCGACGCCACCGAGCGGGCGCTCAGCGAGCCGCTGCCCGGCACGGAGGATGTGAC
>DASUQB010000347.1:0-6327 GCA_036280835.1 Microbacterium sp.
GGGGTCGGCCGCGGCGTACGCGGCCGCGAGGT
The DNA here is from genome assembly GCA_036280835.1 of Microbacterium sp. Lineage (GTDB taxonomy): Bacteria > Actinomycetota > Actinomycetes > Actinomycetales > Microbacteriaceae > Microbacterium. The sequence continues at coordinate 33 of DASUQB010000347.1, forward strand.
AGGAATCGAACGCGTTGTCGCGGCGACGGCCCGCATCCTCCGCCTCCACCCGGGAGCCCGCCGGACCGCCGATCCACAGCTCGCCGGGGCGCTCGCTCGCGAAGCCGAGGCTGTGGGCCGTGCCGTGAAGGTTGAGTGCGAGCGCATCCGGATGGCCGGCCGCCATCTGAGACACGACGACGGTGCCCAGTGCGCCCCCGTCTGTCTCGATGAGCACCGAGGCGATGTCCTCGCCGGAGACGGCGGCGCCGCCGCGTCGGTCGAAGACTTTCCGGGTGCGCGCCGTCAGCCGTGCGATGCGGTGTCCCGAGACGAACTCGATGAGGTCGCACAGGTGCGAGCCGAGCTCCGCGAAGGCCCGCGAGAGGGCGCCCTCGTCCGATCCGACGGAGTCGTCGGAGCTCAGCCTCGCCTCCTGGAGGTACGAGCAGTCCATGCTCAGCAGCATCCCGAGTTCGCCCGCCGCGATGCGCGCCCTGGCGGCGCGCACCATCGGGTGATAGCGGGCGACGAACGGGACCACGCCGACCGCACCGGCCGCTTCGGCCGCATCGAGAAGGCGCCGCGCCACGGCGACGCTGCCCGTGAAGGGCGAGAGGCAGATCGCCGACGACCCCGTCGCGAATGCGGCGAGCGCGGCATCCGGCGTCGCGACGTGCACGAGCTCGGGCGAGGATGCCGGCGCGCGGCGCCGTGCCGCGCCGTCGCGCGCCGGGGCGACGGGATCGGGGTGGGCGGCGGTTCGGAATGTGTCGACGGCGATGTCGACGACGGCCGTTGTCATGTCCGCGATTCTGACACGGCTCAACTACCTTTTGCCAGTGGCTCGGCAGAAGTGATGCGTTCGTGATGGGAAGTCGTACGCCCAGCGACAGGAGTCGCTGTGCTTTACTGTCGCCATGGTCGAACTCGTGCGCGGCGTCGCGCCCGCGAATCCCGGTGCCGGGGAGATCTTCCAGATCCTCCGCGACGGCCGCGGACGCACCAAGGCCGAGCTCGCCACCCTCACCGGCCTCGCCCGCTCCACCGTGTCGAGCCGGGTCGATGTGCTGCTGGCGTCGGGGCTCGTGCGCCCCGCCGGCGAGGGCGTGTCGACGGGCGGAAGGCCCCCCGCCCGGGTCGCCTTCAACCCCCTCGCCGGCATCGTGCTGGCGGTCGACCTCGGCGCCACGCATGCGACCGTCGCCCTCGCCGACCTCGCCGGCCACATCCTGACCTCGCACACGCACGAGATCGACATCGCCGCCGGACCCGAGCCGGTGCTCGACGACGTCATCGCCGAGGGACGTCGCCTGCTGGCCACCGAGAATCACGCCGACGCCCGCCTGGTCGGGGTCGGCATCGGCGTGCCGGGCCCGGTCGAGCACTCCACCGGCCGCCCGACCAATCCGCCCATCATGCCGGGCTGGGACCGCTTCGATGTGCCCGGCTACGTGCAGCGGACGTTCGATGTGCCGGTGCTCGTAGACAACGACGTGAACATCCTCGCGCTCGGCGAGCACGCCGTGGGCTGGCCGGGCGTCGATGACCTGATCTACGTGAAGGTGTCCACGGGCATCGGCGCCGGCATCATCTCGGGCGGCGTGCTGCAGCGCGGCGCCCAGGGGTCCGCGGGCGACATGGGCCACGTGCAGGTGCCCTACAGCCACGACTCCCCCCGGCCGCGGGGCGACGAGCGCGACCTCGAGGCGATCGCGAGCGGCACCGCCATCGCCGCCGCCCTGCGCGCGCAGGGCTTCGAGGCGGCCGGCAGCTCCGACGTCGTCGACCTCGTGCGGTCCGGCAACCCGGTGGCCATGGCGGCCACGCGACAGGCGGGCCGCGAGGTGGGCGAGGTGCTCGCCACGGTGGTGAACATGCTCAACCCCTCGATCATCGTCATCGGCGGCAGCATCGCCCGCGCCGGGGAGCACCTTCTCGCCGGGGTGCGCGAGGTCGTCTACCGCCGCTCCATCCCCCTCGCGACGCAGCACCTCGGCATCGTCCAGTCGCAGGCCGGCGAGACGGCGGGCGTGCTCGGCGCCGCGATCATGGTGACCCAGCAGGTGCTCTCGCCCACGAGCGTCGACGCCGCGACCACGCGCGGGTTTAGCCGCACGGTAGCACCCGCGTAACACGGGCGAGACAATCTGCGGCTTGACTGGGCGCACAGGGTCGCCGCAGCTCGAAGACGAAGTGCGACCGTCGCCTACCCGCACGCAGAAGGAGCGACCGATGAGATTCCGGCCGCTGCGCCCCGCCACCGCCCCCGAGGCCGTGGCCGAGCCGGTCCCCGATCCTCCCGCCACGATGCGTGCGGCGGTGATCGATGAGACCGGCGCTCCGTCGGTCCTGCGCGCCGCCGTCCTCGACGTGCCCGCGCCCGTGCTGAGCGAGCTGCTCGTGCGCGTCGTGGCCGCCGGGGTCAATCCGATCGATGCGAAGACCCGCGCGGGACGCGGGGTGTCGGCATCCATCGATGCGTACCCCGCAGCGCTCGGCTTCGACTTCAGCGGGATCGTGGTGCGCTCGCCCTACGAGGCGCATCACCTCCCGCCCGGCACCGCCGTGTTCGGCATGGTCCCCTTTCCGCGCTCCGGCGGCTCCTACGCCGAGTACGTCGTGGTGCCCTCGCTGTCGGTGGCGCGCAAGCCGACCTCGCTCTCCCACGTCGAGGCCGCAGGCGTGCCGCTGGCGGCGCTGACGGCATGGGGCATCGTCGTCGAGACCGCGCGCGCCCATGAGGGTCAGCGCATCCTGATCCACGCCGGCAGCGGAGGCGTCGGGCACTTCGCCGTGCAGTTCGCCGCCTACTTCGGCGCGCATGTCACCGCCACGGCATCCGGATCGAACGCCCCGTGGCTGCGCGAGCTCGGGGCCGCCGTGGTGATCGACTACACGACCACCCGGTTCGAGGACGTCGTGAGCGACATCGACGTGGTGATCGACATGGTCGGCAACGACCACGACCGCACCGGGGAGCGCTCGCTCGGCGTGCTCCGCCCGGGCGGGCTGCTCATCGAGGTGCCCTCCGGCGGGTGGGACGGGTATGCGGATGCCGCGGCCGCCGCCGGCGTCCGGGCCACCGGCTACAAGGTGATCCCCGACGGCGGGACGCTCGCCACGGTCGGGCGCCTGCTCGACTCCGGCTCGGTGCAGGTGTACATCGATCGCGTGTTCGACCTCGCCGACGCCGCGTCCGCGCACGAAGAGCTGGAGCACGGCCACACCCGCGGCAAGGTCGTGCTGCGCGTCAGCGACGACTGACACGGGACTCGCCGCCCCGGTTCACCCCTCCAGCACGCGCGCAGCCTCGGCTGCGACCTCGTCGGCGATCTCGGTCAGCAGCGGCGAGCGCAGATTCCACTGCTGCCAGTACAGCGCGACGGAGATCGCCGGCCCCCCGAGCCGGACGAGGCTGCCGTCCCCGAGAGCGTCGGCGGACTGCAGGGGCGGCAGCATCCCCCACCCCAGCCCCGCCCGCACCGCGGCGGCGAAGTCGTGCGATGCGGGCACGTAGTGCCGCACGACCCCGTCCAGGGCCACTCCCCGGGCGCGCAGCCAGTCGGTCTGCAGGTCGTCTCGACGATCGAAGTCCACGAACGGCGCGCTCGCCAGCGCCTCGCCCTTCGCACCGTCGGGCAGCCAGCGCTCGACGTAGCGGGGCGTCGCCACGGCCTCGTACCGCAGGACTCCCAGCGGTCTGACGCTGCACCCGGCGACGGGCGTGCTCTGGGAGGTGACCGCCGCCATCACCGTGCCGGACTCGAGCAGGCCCGCGGTGAAGTCCTGGTCGTCGCGGTGCACGTCGAAGACGATCGGATGCCGGCGCGACAGCCGCGCGAGGGGTGCGAGGAACCACGTGGCCAGGCTGTCGGCGTTGACGGCCAGGGGGACGGTGATGGCTCGGCCTCGGGCCTCGTCGAGGTTCAGCGCCGACGCGGCGTCGTGCTCGAGCAGGGCGAGCTGTCGCGCCAGGCGGACGATGGCCTCCCCCGCCTCGGTCGCCCGTGCCGGCTTGGTGCGCACGACGAGCACGCGGCCGACCTGCTGCTCGATCAGCTTGATCCGCTGGCTGACGGCCGACGGCGAGATGCTGAGCCTTCGCGCGGCGGCCTCGAAGGTGCCCTCATCCACGACGGCCGCGACGGTGGCCGCGAGCTCGGGATCGATGCGCATGAAGCTACGCTAATGCATCGTTAGATATGTGCGCTGGTGCTAACCACACTCCCTGCTTAGCGTGGGACACATGACTCCCCTGTTCGCCGGCCTTGCTCTCGGCCTCTCGCTCATCGTGGCCATCGGCGCCCAGAACGTCTTCGTGCTCCGTCAAGGGATCCGCCGCGAGCACGTTCTCGCCGTGGTGCTCGTGTGCGCCGTGTCGGACGCCCTGCTGATCTTCGCCGGCGTCACGGGGATCGGCCTCGCCCTGACGGCGGTCCCCTGGCTCATCGACGCCGCCCGGTGGCTCGGTGCGGCCTTCCTGGTCGGCTACGGCATCATGGCCGCGCGGCGGGCCTGGCACCCGAGCGGCGAGGCCCTCACCGCGGACGCCGCGTCCGGCGAGCGGGGCGCGACCGCCACGCCGTCGCCGGGCGCCGTCGCCACGGCCGTCCGGGCATCCACCGCCCTCGCCCCCACCGTGCTGACCGCTCTGGCTCTCACCTGGCTCAACCCGCACGTGTACCTCGACACCGTGTTCCTGCTCGGCTCCATCGCGTCGACCCACGGCGAGGGCCGGTGGCTCTTCGCCATCGGAGCCGTCATCGCCAGCTTCGCGTGGTTCTTCTCGCTGGGCTTCGGCGCGCGCTATCTCGGCCGCTGGCTGAACTCGCCGCGGTCGTGGCGGGTGCTCGACGCGATCATCGCCGTCGTGATGATCGCGATCGGCATCAGCCTCGTCATCCCGGTCTTCTCGTAGCCCCGTCGATCTGAGCGCGGCGCAGCTCGACGATCCGCACCACGACCTCTTCGGGCAGCGGCTGATCGGGCTGGAAGCGGATCGTGCCCTTGTCGAGCGAGAACCCCGGCAGATCGGGGGCGACCGCTGCCACGACGTCGGGGCTGAAGGGGTAGAGGCCGATGTGCGTCTTGGCGCGCATCACGGAGAGGAGCGACGTGCCGCGGTACACGAGCGCCGGCATCCCGTAGCCCTTGCCCTGCTCGGCATCCGGCACCGTGGTCTTGGCGACGGCATAGACGCGCTCGATGGCGTCCCGCGAGGCGGGGTCGAGGCCCACGAGGTAGTCGTCGATGGTTCCCATACCGGCATCCTGGCACCGGGCCCTCGTCAGCGCACGCTGCGGGCGGCACGATAGAGGGATGAAGCGCGTGCATGTGGTCGTGTCCGGGGACGTGCAGGGCGTCGGCTACCGCTACACGATGCGGATGGTCGCCGCGAAGGCCGGCGTCGCCGGCTGGGTTCGCAACCGCCGCGACGGAACCGTCGAGGCAGAGGTCGAGGGCGAGCAGGCCCAGGTCGACGAGGTGCTCGCATGGATGGCCGGCGGGCCGCCCGGCTCTCGCGTGGATGCCGCTCAGGTGACGGATGCGGCTCCCACCGGCGAGCGCGGGTTCGAGGTGCGCGGGTAGTGGCGGGGCGCATTCCTCAATCGCCGGGAACGTCGAGCGCGTGCCGTCCCGCGGCGAGGAGCGTCGCCTCCGGGGTCAGCGGATGGAAGGCCGCCGCGCGGATGTCGCGGTAGCACCGCTCGATGATCGAGCCCTTGAAGAACGAGGCGCCCCCCGCCACCTGCATGGCGAGGTCGCACACCTCCACTCCCGCACGGGCGATCTCGGCCTTGGCGGCCATGACCGCGAGAAAGGAGTCGTACGAGGGCGCGGGGTCGTCGCCGAGCTGCGTCAGAGCGCCCTCCAGCGCCCACTCTGCGACAAGCAGCCGCTGCCGCATGAGCCCGATCGACCGTTGCACGAGCGGGTCGTCCTCCTGCCGCGCGGCGACCCGCAGCGCCTCGGCGTACGCCGCCTCGGCCACGCCCAGGTAGACGCCGCTGACGATCGGGAAGGCGATCTGCGAGATCACCTGGAGCGGGCCGTCGACGACGCCGCACGGGCGGTTGGCCAGCACCCGCTCCTCGGGCACGAAGACGTCCTCGATGGTGATGTCGTTGCTGGCGGTGCCGCGCATCCCGAGCGTGTTCCAGCTGTCGGTGACCGTGACGCCCTCGGCGGCGACGGGGACGGCCATGTTGAGCACCCGGCGCCCCTGCTCAGGGTCGTCGTAGGCGAACATCGTCGAGAGCACGGTGCCGTGGTGCGACTGGCTGGCGAACCGCTTGGTCCCGCTCACCCGGAA
>DASUQB010000348.1:0-6281 GCA_036280835.1 Microbacterium sp.
GCCGCTGGATTGACCACATGACAGCCCATGCGGGCGGCGCTATGCTCGATCGACCGATGCGTGAGCACGGAGGGGACGCCACGTGGCTGCGGAGTCGGACGCGTCGGCGAACGCCGAGCGGATCGTGCAGTTGGAGCAAGACCTCGCCGAAGCGAAGGAACAGCTGACGGCGACCAACGACGTGCTCGGGGTGATCGGTCGCTCGGACTTCCGGCTCGAGCCGGTTTTCGAGACTGTCGTACGCCACGCCGCCCGCTTGTGTCGCGCCGACTGCGGGTACGTCTACCAGCCTGACGGCGACGTCTTCCGCATCGCATTCATGCTCGGGGGGACGCCCGAGTACCGCGCGTACATGCGTGAGCACCCGGTTCCGCAGGGGCCGGAGACGCTCGTTGGTCGGGTGGGCCTCGAGCGCCGAATCGTGCAGATCCCGGACGTGCTCGCGGACCCCGCCTATCGGTGGCCCGTCGGACGCGAGCTGGGGGGCTACCGCACCATGCTGGGCGCACCGATGCTCGCGGGTGACCGGGTAGTGGGGGTGCTGACGTTGTGGCGGCTCGAGGTCGACCCCTTCGACGACCGTACGATCGCGCTCCTCAACACGCTTGCTGCGCAAGCGGCGGTTGCGATCCAGAACGCGGAGCTCTTCCAGCTCGGAGAGATCAGCCAGGCCGTGTCCTCCACGCTCGACCTCGACGAGGTGCTCACGACGATCGTGGCCCGTGCCGCGCAGTTGTCAGGCACCGAAGGAGGCTCGATCTTCGAGTTCGACCGGGCGACCGGGCTGTTCGCGCTGCGCACGTGCGTCGGAACTGATCCCGGCCTGGTGGCCGAGATCGCCGCCACGCGCATTCACATCGACGAGACGTTCATCGGGCGTGCGGCGAGGCTCGCCTCGCCGCTCCAAAGCCCGGATCTGGCGCTCGAGCCTGCCGACCCCCACTTGGAGAAGCTCTCCGCCGCCGGCTGGCGCTCGCTGCTGGCGATCCCGCTGCAGTGGGAACAAGAAACCATCGGCGCGCTGCTCGTGCGGCGGAAGGTGACCGGTGCATTCCCGTCCCGCACCGTCGATCTCCTGGAGACGCTTGCGAGCCAGTCGGCGGTGGCGATCCACAACGCCCGGACGTTCCGGGCTCTGCAGCAGAGCAGCCGCCGGCTCGAGGTCGCGAGCCGGCACAAGTCCGAGTTCTTGGCGAGCATGTCACACGAGCTGCGGACCCCGCTGAACGCCGTCATCGGGTTCTCCGATGTGCTGCTCGAACGAATGTTCGGCGAGCTGAACGAGCGTCAGGACGAGTACGTGCGGGACATCCGCGACTCCGGGCGGCACCTGCTCGAGCTGATCAACGAGATCCTCGACCTCTCGAAGGTCGAGGCCGGCCGGATGGAGCTCGATCTCGCCGACGTCGCCGTGGAGCCACTGCTGGAACACGCGCTCGCGATGGTGCGCGAGCGCGCATCGCGCCAGGGTGTCGCACTCGAGCTCGAGGTGGAGGCTGGGCTCGGGGTGGTGGTCGCCGACGAGCTGAAGCTCAAGCAGGTGGTGCTGAACCTGCTCACGAACGCCGTGAAGTTCACGAACGCGGGCGGCTCTGTGGCGCTCGCTGCGCGGCGCGCCGGGGACACCCTCGAGGTCGAGGTGCGCGACACCGGCGTCGGCATCGCCGAGGCCGATCAGGCGCGCGTCTTCGAGGCGTTCCAGCGCGGCGGGCGCGACGCGCGGACGAGTACGGAGGGCACCGGCCTCGGGCTCACGCTGTCTCGGCGCTTCGTCGAGCTGCACGGCGGCCGGATGTGGATGGAGAGCGAACTCGGCGCGGGCAGCCGTTTCGGCTTCGCGATCCCGGCGACGGCACCTGCCGCGGCTCCTGACGCTGCGGCGGCGCAGCGTCGTACGCGGGCGCCGGCAGCCGTGTCCGCGAGCATGGTTCGTGGCGACACGCGAACGGTGGTCGTGATCGATGACGATCCACTCGAGCTCGACCTCGTCGAGGCGGTGTTGGTGCCGGAAGGTTACGAGGTCGTCCGCGCCGCTGACGGCGCGGAGGGGGTGCAGCTCGTGCGCGAGCATCGACCCGGCGTCGTCCTGCTGGATCTCCTGATGCCGGACATGGACGGGTTCGCCGTCGTCGAGACGCTGCGCGGAGAGCCGGACACGGCGGCGGTCCCGATCCTGGTGTTGACCCACAAGGAACTCACGCGCGCCGACCGCTACCGCCTGTCCGGTCGCATCAACCACCTCGCCCAGAAAGGCGAGCTGGACCGAGCCGGCCTGGTCGCGCTCGTCGGCCGGTTGGCCGTCCCGGCCATGGAGGCGTCCCGGTGAGCAGCCTGATCCTCATCGTCGAGGACAACCCACGAAACCTGAAGCTCGTCCGCGACCTGCTCGAGCACCACGGCTACCTGACGTTGGCGGCGGCAACGGGCGAGGAGGCCATCGATCTGGCCCGGGCACACCGACCGCACCTCGTCCTGATGGACGTGCAGCTGCCGGGGATGGACGGCGTGGCGGCGCTCACCCGCATGCGAGCCGACCCGGCGACGGCGGGGCTGCGCATCGTCGCCGTGACCGCGTTCGCCATGAAGCACGATCGAGACCGCTTCCTCGCCTGGGGATTCGACGGCTACATCGAGAAGCCGATCAGCGTGCGCGACTTCCCCGGGCAGATCGCAGCGCTGGTGGCCGATCGAGAAGGAGCGCAAGGATGAGTGGACGCATCCTGGTGGTGGACGATCTGCCGCAGAACATCCGGCTCCTCGAGGCCGTGCTGGAGCCCGTGGGCTACGAAGTCGTCGCCTCGAGTTCCGGCGCCGATGCGCTCGAGCGGGTCGCCACCGGAGCCATCGACTTGGTACTGCTGGATGTGGTGATGCCCGGCATGGACGGATACGCAGTCTGCCGGCACGTGCGCGCGGACGAGGCAACGCGGTTCCTTCCGGTTGTGATGATCACCGCGAGCGGCGAGCAGGAGAAGCTGGCGTCCATCGAGGCCGGAGCCGATGACTTCGTTGCCAAGCCGTTCAACCGGCATGAGCTGCTGGCTCGCGTGCGTTCGCTGCTGCGGATCAAGCAGTACCACGACACGATCGAGGCGCAGTCGGCTGAGCTCGCCCGCTTCAACCGTGAGCTCGAGGAACGCGTCCGGGCGCAGGTGGATGAGCTCGAGCGGCTCGGCCGACTGCGTCGCTTCCTGTCGCCGCAGCTCGCCGACCTGGTGGTGTCCTCAGGCGACCACACGTTCCTCGAGAGCCATCGGCGCGAGATCACGGTGGTGTTCTGCGACTTGCGCGGGTTCACGGCGTTCGCGGAGACGGTGGAGCCGGAGGACGTGATGCAGGTGCTCGGGGAGTACCACTCGGCGATGGGCGATTTGGTCCACCGCTATGAGGGCACGCTCGAGCGATTCACCGGGGACGGGATCATGGTCTTCTTCAACGATCCGATCCCCGTCCCCGATGCGCCGGACCGAGCGGTGCGGATGGCGGTCGCCATCCGCGGGCGGGTCGCGCAGCTGGCGGAGGCATGGCATCGTCGAGGGTTCGACCTCGGTATCGGCATCGGTATCGCCCAGGGCCACGCGACGCTCGGCCGCATCGGCTTCGAGGGGCGCTCGGACTATGCCGCGATCGGCTCCGTCACCAACCTCGCCGGCCGACTCTGCGACCACGCGAAGGCGGGACAGATCCTCATCAGCCAGCGCGTTCACGCCGCGACTGAGGAGGTGATCGTCGCCAGGCCGGTCGGAGAGCTGACGCTACGCGGGTTCTCGCGCCCGGCGCGCGCCTTCGACGTCGCCGGGCTCGACGCGGCACGGACGCGGTCATGAGCGAGTTCGCGACGGCCGAGCCGCGGTTGAGCGACCTCGGCGAGCAGGAGCGCGCCGAGCGCTTCGAGCGCCTGCAGCGCCGACTCGTGCCCGTCTGGCGCGCGATGCGGCTCAACGAGCCCGGGGAGTCGATCGTGGTCGTGCCGTCGGTCGCCCCACCTCCGGGCGACACCGGCGCGGTCACGCAGGCCTTCGAGGAGCGGCTGCTGTTCCTGCTCCTGCTCCTGCGTCAGCCGCAACTCCAACTCATCTACGTCACGGGACGTCCGGTCGACGCAGCCGTGATCGACTACTACCTCGCGTTGCTGCCGGGCGTCATCCCGAGCCAGGCGCGACGGCGGCTCCACCTGATCTCCGCTCAGGACGGCTCACCCCGGACACTCACGTCGAAGCTCCTGCGGCGGCCGCGCGTGCTGAACGAGATCCGCAGCAGGGTGCCCGACCGCGCACTCTGCCATCTCGTTCCGTTCACCGTCACAGTCGAAGAACGTGACCTCGCGCTCGCGCTCGGCATCCCCCTGTACGGGGCCGACCCGCGCCACCTGCCCTACGGAACCAAGACCGGCTGCCGGCGCCTGTTCGAGGAGGCCGGCGTGGCGCATCCGCTCGGCCGGGAGGACGTGTCCGACCTCGACGGCGTGGTGGACGCGTTGCGCTGGATGCGCGCTGCCAAACCGCAGATGGCGCGCGCGATCGTCAAGCACAACGACGGTGTCGCCGGTCGCGGCAACGCGGTCGTCGAGCTGCAGGGGCTGCCTGGGCCGGGGTCGCCGGACGAGACCACCGAGCTGCGGACGCGTGCCGAGGCGATGCAGTTCGAGAGTCCCCGGACCGACCTGGCCGAGTACCTGCGCCGGCTCGCCGAGGGTGGGGGGATCGTCGAGGAGCACATCGGCGGCGTCGAACTGCGGAGCCCGAGCGTGCAACTGAGCGTCACGCCGCTCGGCGAGGTCGAGGTCCTGTCGACGCACGACCAGCTGCTCGGCGGACCCTCCGGCCAGACGTACCTCGGGTGCCGGTTCCCGGCTGACTTCAGCTACGCGGGCGCGATCACCACGGAAGCGACGAAGATCGCCGATCAGCTGGCCCGGGCCGGTGTGCTCGGCCGCTTCGCGGTGGACTTCGTGGTCGTACGCGACGTTGCCGGCAGCTGGACCCCGTACGCGATCGAACTCAACCTCCGAAAGGGCGGCACCACGCACCCGTTTCTCACGCTGCAGTTCCTCACCGGCGGGACGTATGACCCAGGAACTGGGATCTTCACTGCTCCGAGCGGACGTGAGAAGTACCTCGTCGCGACGGACCATCTGGAGTCCGAGCTCCTCCACGGGCTGTCGATCCACGATCTCTTCGACATCGCGGTGCGGCATCGCCTGCACTTCGACCCCTCGCGTGAGGTCGGGGTGGTGTTCCACATGATGAGCGCGCTCACCGAGCTCGGCCGCACGGGGATGACCGCGGTCGGCGACACACCCGAGCTGGCGGAGTCCGTCTACCGACGCGCGGAGCGCGTGCTGGTCGAGGAGGCGGAGCCGCCCCGAGAGCGACCACTACCTGCGATCTAGCGGGGTTGCGGAGCTGGAGCTGCTGCGCAGACGGGAGAATCTCGGCCGTCAGCACCTTCGTCGGCGCGCTGATCACCCGGATCGAACATGGCTTGTACGGTCGTCTCGTTCGACTCCCGCTCGCCGTGGACACGACCGACGACGGCCGCCTCATTCACTCACGCGCTCTCAGGGTGGGAGTGTGGATCAGACTGGTAGTCCCGCGAGTCTGGCGAGGCTCGCCACACCGGCGCCGAGGTAGCGGTTCAGTCGGCTCCGGACGTGGTCCAGGCTGGAGGACGGCGGGTGGTCAGGCGGAATCCGTGCGGGGTTGATGGCGATCTGGTCGGTCCACTGCTTGATGTCGGGCTCCGCGGAGAAGGCGGCGGTGTTCCTCGCGCCCCGGACGTTCATCCGCGCCCAGTCGGTCAGCGAGTTCCCGTAGGAGGATGGCGGGCAGAGCCGGTTCTTCTCGCCGTCGTCGCCGCGGGTGGCCTCGACGTATCCGGCCAGAGCGGCCCCGAAGCAGGGGAAGCCGGCCCGGATCGGCTGCAACGTGATGATGTCCGAACCCCAGATCGGGACCAGCGGCGGGTTCTTCAGTCCGTCGGCGGCGCAGTTCACGACCAGCGCGTCGTCGGCCAGCGCGACGGATCCCTCGTCCAGGTCCAGCCGGCCGCGGCGGGCCGTCCGAACGTGGCCGCGCCGGACGACGTGTTCGATGCTGCGGAGCAGGTCGAGTTCCCACCTGCCCAGCGTGGGGGCCTTGGCCATCGTCGGGGTCACTGATCGATCGATGCGGAGCATGATGCCGGCATCTTCCAGCTGCTCGAAGAGCCCTGGCAGCGACCCGGCTGCGGTCGCCAGGCGCATCATCTCGGCCACCATGCCCAGGTAGATGGTCGGGTCT
>DASUQB010000349.1:0-5278 GCA_036280835.1 Microbacterium sp.
GACGTGATCGGCGCGGTGCGATTCCTCCGCGATCGCGACGACATCTCGGGGCCGGTGAACATCGCGAGCCCGCACCCGAGCGACAACCGCACCCTCATGCGCGAGCTGCGGCACGTCGCGCGCCGGCGGATCGGCCTGCCCGCCTACCGGTGGATGCTGGAGCCGGCGATGTGGGTGCTGTGGACCGAGCCCGAGCTCGTGCTCAAGAGCCGCTGGGCGGTCCCTGCGACCCTCACGGACGCGGGGTTCACGTTCGACCATCCCGAGCTGGCGGGGGCGGTCGACGACATCGTGTTGCGCTGAGCCGGGGCCTACTTCTGCAGGCCCTCGGCGACGTCCCGGATCACGGCGAGACGACGGTCCCACTCGGCGCCGATGGCGTCGAGGCGGTGCGCCGTCTCGCTCAGCTCGGCGCCGATCACGCGGAACTGCACCTCGCGTCCGACGCGCACGGGCGCCACGAGCCCCACGCCCTGCAGCACGGCGAGGTGCTTCGCGATGGCCTGCCGGCTGACGGGCAGGCGCCCGGCGAGGGCGGACGCCGACGCGTCGCCCTCGCCCAGGGCCGCCAGGATGCCCCACCGGGTCTCGTCGCCGAGCGCCGCGAACACCGGAACCAGCGTCTGCGTCACGCGCCGCCCTCCAGGAGGGCGACGAGCTTGTCGAGTTCGGAGTTCCAGCCCTCGCGGTGGCTCTCCAGGTTCGCGGCGGGGTCGGAGGTGGTCTCGAAGCCGGTCTCGACGACGGTCAGCTCGGTGCCGTCCGCGACGGCCTCGAGCGTGAAGGTGAACACCGTCGAGTGATCGGCGTCGACCGTCTCGGCCGGCGCGCCGTGCAACCGTTAGGTTGCAAGAGGAACTTGGTGAGGAGGCGCTACCCGCCGAGGGCCTCGGTCACCACCGCGCGGGCCTCTTCCTGCACCTCCCGCAGGTGCGCCTCGCCCCGCAGGGACTCGCCGTAGAGCTTGTAGACGTCCTCGGTGCCGCTCGGCCGCGCGGCGAACCAGGCGTGCTCGGTCTGCACCTTGAGCCCGCCGATCGCCGCGCCGTTGCCGGGCGCGTGGGAGAGCTTGGCGATGATGGGCTCTCCCGCGAGCTCGGTCGCCGTGACCGCCTCCGGCGCGAGCCTGCCGAGCTGGGCCTTCTGCGCCGGCGTCGCCGGGGCATCCACCCGCTGGTAGGCGGACGAGCCGAAGCGCGCCTCGAGGTCGGCGTACAGCTGGGACGGCGTCTTGCCGGTGACCGCCAGGATCTCGGACGCCAGCAGGCACAGCAGGATGCCGTCCTTGTCGGTCGTCCAGACGCTGCCATCGGTGCGGAGGAAGGACGCGCCCGCCGACTCCTCCCCTCCGAAGGCGACGGAGCCGTCGAGCAGGCCGGGAACGAACCACTTGAAGCCGACCGGCACCTCCAGGAGCCGGCGACCCAGGCCTTCGGCGACGCGGTCGATGATCATCGAGGAGACGAGCGTCTTGCCGACCGCGGCATCCGGCGACCAGCCCGGGCGGTGCGAGAACAGGTACTCGATCGCCACGGCGAGGTAGTGGTTCGGGTTCATCAGGCCCGCGTCGGGCGTCACGATGCCGTGGCGATCGGCATCCGCATCGTTGCCGGTCAGGATGTCGTACTCGCTGCGGCGCGCGACGAGGGAGGCCATCGCGCTCGGCGAAGACGGATCCATGCGGATCTTCTCGTCCCAGTCGAGGGTCATGAAGCGCCATGTCGGGTCGACGTCGGGATTCACGACCGTCAGGTCGAGCCCGTAGACCTCCGCGATCAACGCCCAGTACTCGACGGATGCCCCGCCCAGCGGGTCGGCGCCGATGCGCACACCCGCCTTCTTGATCGCCTCGACGTCGATGATGCTGCCGAGGTCGCGCACGTAGGCGTCGCGGAAGTCGTAGTCGCCGATCGCGTCGCCGTCGATGTCGGCGTAGCGCACCCGCTTCACGCCCTCCAGACCCGCGGCGATGAGCTCGTTCGCCCGGTCGGCGACCCACCCGGTCGCATCGGTGTCGGCCGGTCCGCCGTTCGGCGGGTTGTACTTGAAGCCGCCGTCGCGCGGCGGGTTGTGGCTCGGCGTCACCACGATGCCGTCGGCGCGGCCCGCATCATCCAGCGCCCTGCCCTTGTTGTAGGCGAGGATCGCGTGGCTCAGCGCCGGCGTCGGCACCCACGAATCGCGCGAGTCGACCCGCACGTCGATGCCGTTGGCGACGAGCACCTCGATCGCCGTGCGCTCGGCCGGAAGAGAGAGGCCGTGTGTGTCGCGGCCCAGGAACAGCGGACCGGCGATGCCCTGCGAGGCCCGGTAGTCGACGATCGCCTGGGTCGTCGCGAGGATGTGGTCCTCGTTGAAGCTCGTCGACAGCGAGGAGCCGCGGTGGCCGCTCGTACCGAAGGCCACGCGCTGCTCGGCGATCGAGGCATCCGGTTTTCTGTCGTAGTAGGCGTTGATCAGCTCATCGACATCGATGAGGTCCTGCGGTTCTGCTACCTGTCCGGCACGCGAGCTCATGCCCCCAGTCTTACAGGGCGGCGGCCACGAGCACAGTGCGCGACGCGGATAGCGGGGATGACACAGGTCTCGACCTCCCGGTGCGGATGGGAGGGCCGGGCGTCACACGAGAGGCGGGCGGATGCCGCGGCGATAGGCTGAGGCGCGTGACGAGTGAGCCCGAGATCCCCGCGCGCCGCACCTACAGCTTCCTCGGACCCGCCGGCACCTTCACGGAGGCCGCTCTCGCCCAGGTGCCCGAGGCGCGCGGCCACGACTGGCGGCCGGTGTTCAACGTCGGCGAGGCGCTGGATGACGTCATCCAGGGGCGCAGCGACGCCGCGATGATCGCGATCGAGAACTCGGTCGACGGCGGCGTCACGACGACCCAGGACGCGCTGGCGACGATCCCGGGGCTCCGGATCGTGGGCGAATACCTCGTGCCCGTCAACTTCGTGCTCGTCGCGCGTCCCGGCACCGGCCTCGCGGATGTGACGCTCATCGCGGCGCATCCCGTCGCCTACGCCCAGTGCCTTCAGTGGCTGACGTCGCGGCTCCCCGAACACGCGCACGTGCCCGCGGCGAGCAACGTCGCGAGCGCGATCGGGCTCGTCGACGGCACGAGCAGCGCGGATGCCGCGATAGCGCCCCCCGGCATCACCGAGCACCACGACCTCGAGGTGCTCGCGAGCGACATCGGCGACAACCCCAACGCCGTGACGCGCTTCGTGCTCGTCAGCCGCACGGCTCCGCCGCCCGCGCCGACCGGTGCCGACAAGACGTCGCTCATCGTCGAGCTGCCCGAGGACCACCCGGGTGCGCTGCTGGAGCTGCTCGAGCAGTTCGCCACCCGCGGCATCAACCTGAGCCTGCTCGCCTCCCGCCCGATCGGCGACGAGCTCGGTCGCTATCGCTTCGTCATCGACGCCGACGGCCACATCGAGGACGAGCGCATGGCCGACGCGCTGCTCGGCCTCCGCCGGTTCAGCCCGAAGGTGGTCTTCCTCGGGTCGTACCCGCGCGGCGACCGCGCCGTGATCCGCTACCCCGAGCGCTACTCCGACGACGTGTTCGTCGAGGCCCGGGACTGGCTGCGCGGCCTCCTGAGCGGCGAGCCCGAGGCCTGACGCCCGCGCGCCGGCTCAGGCGGCGAGCAGCTCGAGGGTCTGCAGCCGGCCCGGCGCGGCATCCATCGGCTCGCCGTCGAACGCGCCGGCGACCGGGGAGATCATGACCTCGTCGACGCCGTGCGTCCCGGCGAAGTCGGCGACCTGCGCCTTGACCTCCGGGCCGGTGCCCACGAGCCACCGGCTGCGCGCCTGCTGCATGATCGACTCGCCGAGCGCGTCGCCCTCGGCCGCCATCGCGGCGCGGGCCTGCTCGACGGTCTCGAGCGCGGTCAGCGGCTTGTTCGTGCGCAGCCGCGCCATCATCCGCAGCTGCGGCACGGCGCGCGCCTCGGCCTCTTCCGCGGTCGGCGCGGCGACGGCGTTGACCGTCAGGAACGTGCGGGGCTCCGGATGCTCCTCGCTCGGCCGGTACGCGCTGCGGTAGAGCTCGAGCGCCCGCTCGAGGCCCTCACCGGAGAAGTGATTCGCGAACACATAGGGAAGACTCATGGATGCCGCGAGCTGCGCGGAGTAGTCGCTCGAGCCCAGCAGCCACACCTCGGGAGCGCCGTCGGCGGCGGGGGTGGCGTGCACGCTGTACTCCCCGCCGCTCGAGAATCGCACCGTCGCGCCGTCGCGCGAGACCAGGCCCAGGATGTCGCTGATGTGCGATGGGAAGCGCTCGACGTCGGAGGTGGTGCCCGACATCCGGAGGAGCTGCGTGATCACGGGGTCGCTTCCGGGCGCACGCCCGATGCCCAGGTCGATCCGGCCGGGCGCGAGCGCCTCGAGCGCGGCGAACTGCTCGGCCACCACGAGCGGGGAGTGGTTGGGGAGCATGACTCCGCCCGATCCGACCCGGATGCGGCGGGTGCGCGCCGCCGCTGCCGCGATGAGCACCGGAGGAGTCGTCGACGCGACGGCCGGCATGTTGTGGTGCTCGGCGAACCAGTAGCGGCGGTAGCCGAGCGCGTCCGCGCGCTCCGCGACGCCGAGGGAGGCCGCGACGGCCTGCGCGCTCGTCTGCGCGGTGCGCACGGGCACGAGGTCGAGCACGGACAGGGCGGGCGCGGGTGCAGAAGTCATCGCAGAGGGCAACCCCCGGGGGGCGGCCGGGTATTCCCCGGCCCGGCGCTCACGGGTCCGCCACACGCCGAATCCGCCGAGGGGGAAGAGCTTCAGGATGCCTGTGCCGACCTGCAGGGAGGTGCGACCCCGGCAATCACGCGCCGGTCCGATCCGCAAGGACTTATGCCCGCGGGCCGCGAGGAGTAGATTCCCCGGTCACGGCGCCGCGCGAAGCTGCGCGGCGTTCTGCAACGTCGCGGAACCCGCGCGACCACCGCCCCAAGGAGAACGAGTGAACAATCGAACCCGCACGCTCGTGCGATCAGCAGCCATAGGCGTCTCGGCGACCCTCGCCGGGACGCTCATGCTCACCGGCCCCGCCTACGCCGCCGTCGGCGTGGACACCACCGCCCTGCGGGACGCCGTCACGGTGGACGGAGTCATCGACCACCTGGAGGCGTTTCAGGCGATCGCCGACGCCAACGGCGGCAATCGCGCGGCCGGAACGCCCGGTCATGAGGCATCTCTGGACTACGTCCGAGGGCTTCTCGACGCGGCGGGGTACGACACGTGGACGCAGGAGTTCACGTACGAGAGGTCCTCTT
>DASUQB010000350.1:0-12117 GCA_036280835.1 Microbacterium sp.
CCTCGAGCGTCGGGCGGATGAGATCATCCGGGTCCACGTTCTGGGTGCCCTGCGTGACGTGGACCACCGGCCGCCGACGCCCCAGCATCTCGTCCCACCACGGCGGGTCGTCGGTGCGCGGAGCCGTGCTCGCGCCTGCCAGCTCACCGACGTAATGCAGCTGTGGCGGCGGGTCCGGGCGCTCGAAGTCGAGGCGCGCGCACCCGGTTGCGGCGATCAGCAGCGGCGACCGGGACGCCTGCTCGTACGGTGTGCCGCCCGGCTGGAGGCCGGCCGCGCCTCTGGCCCGCGTGTAGGCCCTCTGCAGCGGTCGCACGAGCACAGGGCGCACGATGTTGCGGAGCGCCGCATCCCGCAATCGACCCGCGGGGCCACGTGCCGGCTGGAATCCGAGACCCCCCGGCGGGAGGTGGCGGCTCGGCAGCAGGAGAGGGACGATGCCGACCGTCGCCCACGGAGCACCGGTGGACTCGGCCACGAAGATCGGCCCGACGCTCGACTCCTCCGCGACCAGGAGGTCCCACGGCTCGCGCGCCCACTCGCTGCGGAGGTCGACCGATTGGCCGACGGCAGAGTCGATGAAGAGATCCTGGATGTTGATCACGAGCTGTCGGATGCCCTTACGACCCTTGAGCCGCGGGAATGTGGGCTCGAGGTCGTGCTCGTCGAAGTCGGGGGCGGCGCGCCAGGGCACGAACCGCGCAGAGGCCTTCTCCACTCGGTCACGAAACGCGGAGCCGGTGTAGAACCTCACATCGTGCCCCCGTGCGATCGCCTCAGCGGCGACGACGAGCATCGGTGAGACGTGCCCCGTGAAGGGCATCGCCATGATCATGATCTTCGCCATGTCGCCGCACCCCCGGCCCACAGGAACGTGGATACATTGTGCCGGGTCCCGTGACGGCACACCAGGGGATCGCGCCGCGTGCCCTGAGGAAAGCGGGCGTCAGAACAGCCGCGCGGGCTCCGGGGCGTGAGCCGCGGCGGCGGCCGCCCCGCGGCTCGTCGTGATCACGGGCGATCGTCCAGCCAGCCCGGCGACGGGGATCCCGCGCGGCGTGTCCTCCTCGGTGCGGCCGTCGAGGCGGTGGGCGCGCAGCAGCGGTCGCACGCGCTTCACCAGCCAGGAGCGGTAGGCCTTCGGCGCCTCGACGGATGCCCCGGGGTACAGGCCCAGGTACGACGACACGAGTTCCGGATGCTCGCGTGCGAGCCACTGCATGAACCAGGGCTTCACGCCCGGGCGCAGGTGCAGGGCGCCGAACACCACGCGGGTCGCCCCGGCCGCCTTGATGCGCCGCAGGGCGTCATCGAGCGACGCGATGGAGTCGGAGAGGTGGGGGAGGATCGGCATCAGGAACACCGTCACCGCGAACCCCGCCTCCGCGGCGGCCCGCACGGTGTCGA
Organism: Microbacterium sp.; assembly: GCA_036280835.1. Classification (GTDB taxonomy): domain Bacteria; phylum Actinomycetota; class Actinomycetes; order Actinomycetales; family Microbacteriaceae; genus Microbacterium. Next base: position 1,408 of record DASUQB010000350.1, read on the forward strand.
GGCGGGCCTGGGCGGTCGGTGTGCCCGGCTCGATCGCCTTCTGCAGCTGCTCGTCGAAGACGGCGATCGACATGGCGAGCGTGACCGGCACGGCGGTCGCGGCATCCGTCAGCTGAGGGAGGTCGCGTCGCAGCAGCGTCCCCTTGGTCAGGATCGAGAACGGGGTGCCCGAATCGGTCAGCGACGTGATGATGTCGGGCATGAGGCGGTACCGCCCCTCGGCCCGCTGGTAGGGGTCGGTGTTGGTCCCGAGCATGACGGGCTGCCGCGTCCACGACCCGCGACGCACTTCCCTCGCGAGCACGTCGGCGACGTTGATCTTCACGATCACCTGGGTGTCGAAGTCCCGCCCGCCGTCGAGGTCGAGGTATTCGTGCGTGCCCCGGGCGAAGCAGTAGACGCACGCGTGGCTGCACCCTCGGTACGGGTTCACCGTCCAGTCGAACGGCATCTTCGATGCGCCCGGCACGTGGTTGAGCGCCGACTTGCACATGACCTCGTGGAACGTCACACCGGCGAAGTCGGGCGTCGTGACCGACCGCACGAGACCGTCGAGGCGCTCGAGGCCCGGCAGGGCCGCGGCATCCGCCACTCCCAGCTCCTGTCCCCGCCATCGCATGCTTCATTGGAACATAGGTGCGAATCTTTGGCAAGATCGACCCGCAGAGAACTTCGACCTGCCGCCGCGCGCCGGGAGGGGGACAATGGGCGGGTGACGTTCCCGGGTTCACAGCACGCTGCGCGTGCGCGCCCGACGGCCCGGTTCTGGGTCGTCGCGGTGCTCTCGGGCGTGCTCATCGGGCTGTCGGCGAGCGCGGTGAGCCTGGCCGCGACGGCGCCCGAGCTCGAGCCGCAGGCGGAGCGCGTCGTCACGCCGCCGGTGCCCGAGACCGTCTCCACGCTGCCTCAGCCGCTCGTCTCCGCGGTGCCGGCGGCCGCGTCGCTGTGCGCCCTGCCGGCCGTTCAGGCGGCGCTGGCGGCGGGCGACGACGGTGCGGTGATCGCGGCCAGCGGCGGGGCGAGCCAGTTCCGGCAGGCGATCGCGGGCGGTGCCGCTCCGTGCATCCCCCTGTCGGACCCCGGGCGCGTCTGGGTGGTCGTGAACAAGCAGCGCCCGTGCGATCCCATCGACTTCAGTCCCCCGGGCCTCGCGGCGCCCGCGTCGACGCGCAACCTCGCCGACACGGCGCTGCGGGAGGATGCCGCCGCCGCCCTCGCCGGAATGCTGGCCGCGGCCGCCTCGTCGGGCGCCGGCGAGCTGGCGCTCGACAGCGGGTTCCGCTCGTTCGAGACGCAGCGCACGACCTACGCGACGCGGGTGGATGCGCGGGGGCAGGCCGGCGCCGACCTGATCAGCGCGCGTCCCGGGTTCAGCGAACACCAGACCGGCCTCGCCGCCGACGTCGTGGCCTGCGCCGGCGGAGGCTGCGGCACCATCGAGCAGCTCGCCGCGACGCCGCAGGGCGCCTGGGTGGCCGAGCACGCGTGGGAGCACGGCTACATCGTGCGCTACCTCGACGGACAGACCCCGGTCACCGGCTACCAGCCCGAGCCGTGGCACCTGCGCTACATCGGTCCGGAACTCGCCAGGGCGTACCACGACGGCGGGTTCCGCACCCTCGAGGAGTTCTTCGGCCTGCCTGCGGCGCCCGACTACGCCGGTTAGCGGCATCCCACAATCGCGGTACTGAGTATCACGATCGTGAGATGCGATCCCACAGCGCTCGGTCGATCCCGCCGCGCACCGGCGTAGAATCCATGGGCGACGGCGCCCGAAAGGCCCGTCCGGGACAGCCCCACGGGCACACAGGAGGACACGGCATGGACCGCGACATCTACGACGAGGACCACGACGCATTCCGCGACATGGTCAAGGAGTTCGTCAAGCGCTACGTCACCAACGAGGCGCGCGAGCGCTGGGACGCCGCCGGCGAGATCGACCGCGCCACGCTGCGCGCGGCCGGTGAGGCCGGCATCCTCGGTCTCGCCGTCCCGGAGGAGTTCGGCGGCGCCGGCATGCTGCACGACTACCGCTTCCGCGCGATCGTCAACGAAGAGGTGATCCGTGCCGGTGCGGGGTCGCTCGCCGGGGCCCTCGGCATCCAGGACGACCTCGCCATCCCCTATCTCGTGCACATGGGGACCCAGGCGCAGAAGGAGAAGTGGCTGCCCGGCATGGCGACCGGCGAGATCATCGGCGCCCTCGCGATGAGCGAGCCGGGAGCCGGCAGCGACCTGCGCGGCGCGAAGACCACGGCGCGCAAGGTCGACGGCGGCTACATCGTCCACGGCGCGAAGACGTTCATCTCGAGCGGCAAGACCGCCGATCTCATCGTGACCTTCGTGAAGACCGGCGAGGGCAACAAGGCCGACGCGTTCAGCCTGATCCTCATCGAGAACGGCATGGAGGGCTTCGATCACGGCAAGAAGCTGCACAAGATGGGCTTCCAGGGCCATGACACCGCCGAGCTGTCGTTCAGCGACGTCTTCGTGCCGGACGAGAACCTGATCGGCGGCGAGGCGGGCCACGGCTTCGTGCAGCTCATGAAGAACCTGCCGCTGGAGCGCCTGTCGATCGGCGTCGCCGCAGCGGCCGCCGCGCAGGCGGGCTTCGAGTGGACCCTCGCCTACACGAAGGACCGCGAGAGCTTCGGCCAGCGGATCGTCGACTTCCAGAACACCCGCTTCCGGCTCGCGGATGTCGCGACCACGGTCGATGTGCTCTGGGCCTACGTCGACCGCGCGATGCTCCTCTACAAGGACGGCAAGCTCACGCCCGAAGAGGCGGCCAAGGTCAAGTTCTGGACCACGGAGCGCGAGTGGGAGGTTCTCGACACCTGCGTGCAGCTGCACGGCGGCTACGGGTACATCACCGAGTACCCGATCGCCCGGGCGTTCCTCGACGCGCGCGTGCACCGCATCTACGGCGGCACGAACGAGATCATGCGCGAGATCGTCGGGCGCCAGCTCGCCGGCAAGCGCTGACCTCCGAGACCTCCGCGCCACTCCGGCGGCGCGCAGCCTGTCGACGATCAGGATGCCGCGGGCCGTGGCGCCGAGGGTGCTCGCTGTGATCAGCACCGGCACGCGCGGGTGGGATGCGCGGCGTCAGCCGAGCTGCCAGGGGAACAGCGACCAGAACAGGGCGGCCGAGACCGCCCAGAAGAGCACGACGAACACGGCGTCGCGGGCGCGGAACGGCACGAGGTAGCGCTCCGTGCGCGTCGGGTGCGCGCCGAAGGCGCGGGCATCCATCGCCAGGGCAACGCGCTCGGCGTGCCGGATCGCCCCGGCCAGCAGCGGGACGACGTAGCCCCAGGCCCTCGCGATGCGCGACAGCGGGCCGCGGCCCCCGTGATGGCCGCGCACCCGGTGCGCAGCGCGGATCACCTCCAGCTCGTGACCGAAGCGAGGGACGAACCGGTAGGCGGCCAGGGCGGTGTAGCCGACCCGGTACGGCAGGTGCAGCTGCTGCACGCTGGCGCGGACGAGGTCGGGGCCCGTCGTGGTCAGGCCCCCGACGAGGGCGAGCGAGAGGATCGCGGCGAGCCGCAGCGACGTGGCGAAGCCGATCTCGAGGGCGCCCGCGTAGAGCACCCAGCCGCCGACGCGCAGCACCTCGGCCGTCCGGTCGACCTGGGCGGCATCGACCCACACCGCGAACCCGCAGCCTATGAGCACGATGCCGGCGGGCACGGCGAGGAACAGCAGCCCCGCAAGGCGGCCGGTGAGCCGGGCGCCGATCAGGATCAGCGCGTACGAGAGTGCGAGGAAGGCGAGCGGGGTCGCGAGGTCGCGCACCAGCAGCAGCACCAGCATCGCCGGCGCGGGCCCGGCGATCTTCGAGAGCGGGTTGAGGCGGTGGAGGAAGCGCGAGCCGGGCGCCGCGGGGGCGTACGGGTCGAAGGCGGTGGTCGTCATGCCGTCTCCCCCGCGGGCAGGTCCGACAGGCGGATCGCGCCGCCGAGCCCGGGCAGACCCTGCAGGGCGCGGGTCAGGGGCGGCAGCCGGAGGCCGGCGGCCTCGATGCTCTGGCGGTCGGCGAACACCTCGGCGGTCGTGCCGGCGGCGCGCACGCGGCCGTCGGCGAGCAGCAGGGTGTGGGTCGCGTACTCGGCGACGAGCTGCATGTCGTGCGTCACGACGAGCACGGTCGTGCCCTCCGCGTTCAGGGTGCGGAGCAGCCCGAGGAGCTCGTCGGCCCGCGCGCGGTCCTGCCCGAACGTGGGCTCGTCGAGCGCCAGGATCGGTGCGCCCGCGATGAGCGCGGTGCCCACCGAGAGGCGGCGCTTCTGACCGCCCGAGAGCAGGAACGGATGCGTCTCCGCCTTGTCGGCGAGCCCGAAGCGGTCGAGCATCGCCTGCACGCGACTCTGCACCTCGTCGTCGTGCGCGTGGCGCAGCCGCAGGCCGTGCGCCAGCTCGTCGAACACCGTGTGTGCGATGAACTGGTGCTCGGGGTTCTGGAACACGAACCCGATGCGCGTGGCCAGCTCGCGAGGGGAGGCCGAGCCCGGGTCGAGGTCGGCCACGCGCACCCGGCCGCGCGGCGGCGGAAGGACGCCCGCGATCGCCTGGACGAGCGTCGTCTTTCCCGCGCCGTTGGCCCCGACGACCGCCACGAAGGCCCCGGCGGCGACGTCGAGGTCGACGTCGTGCAGCACGGGCCGACGGCGGCGGACGACGGTGAGGCCGCGCACGGAGATGACCGGGGCGGATGCCGCTGCCGCCCGCGCGGAATCTGAAGCGGTGCGCGGGGTCTGGCCGGATGCCGCGGCATCCACCCGATCCGGTGCCCCTCTCGTGAGCGCGGGCGCCGAGGGCTCGGCGCGCGGCGCCGTCGTGCCCGGGGCTCCTGGGAAGGGAGCCGCCTGCAGGGCGGCCCGCAGCTCGGCCGGGGTGAGGGGGAGGGGTTCGAGCGGATGCCCGGCGTCGCGCAGACGCAGGGCCGCGAGCGTCGCGGTCGGCAGCCACACGCCCATGGCGACGAGCGCGTCGGCGTCGGACCTCAGCACCTCGCGCGCGGGGCCGTCGAACGCGAGGCTTCCCCGCTGGTCGAGCACGACGACACGGTCGACGAGGTCGATCGCCGCGTCGAGGTTGTGCTCGATCAGCACGATGGCGCGATCGCCGCCCGCCACGACCTCGGCGAGGGCGGCGTAGACCTCCTCGATGCCGACGGGGTCGAGGTTGGCGGTCGGCTCGTCGAGCACGAGCAGGGGCGACCCCATAGCGAGGGCGCACGCGATCGCGAGCCGCTGGCGACCTCCGCCGGAGAGCCGATCGGGGTTCTCCGTCCGGCGATCCCACAGCCCGACGCGGCGCAGGGCCGCCTCGGACCGCGCGAGCACGTCGGCCACCGGCATCCGCAGATTCTCGAGCCCGAAGGCGACCTCGTCGAGGACGGAGCCCGTGAAGAGCTGGGCGTCGGGGTCCTGGAACACCATCGCGACCCGGGTGCTCAGCACGGCCACGGGCGTCTCGGATGCCGGCATCCCCGCCACCTCGATGGATCCGGTGACGTCCGCCGGCAGGGCGTGCGGGATGAGTCCGTTCAGGCTCAGGGCGAGCGTCGACTTGCCGGATCCGCTCGGTCCGAGCACGAGCACCACCTCGCCGGCGCGCACGTCGAAGGAGACATCCGACGGCGTCGGCGCCGGAGAATCCTCGTGGCGGATCGCGACGCCGCGCAGCCTCAGCGGGTGGGCGACGGCATCCCGGCGTGCGGCGACGGGCACGTCGGCGCGGTCGGGCGAGGTCACGGCGGTTCTTCCCAGGAGGCTGCGGTCGGTGCGACCAACTTAGCCCAGCCTTACCTCACATCACCACGGGGGTCGAGGCAGCCCGTGAGGGTCACCGGGGCGACCTGAAGCGCGCCACGCCCGCCCGCCGCAGCGCCGCGCCGATGGCCAGGCCGACCAGTGTCCATGCGATGGGCGACAGCAGGAAGAGGCCGAGGTAGACGATCTGGGCCCAGAGCGTGAAGCGGCCGACATCGGCGGCGAGCCCGATCGTCGCCGCGAGCACCGCTCCGACCACCAGGGCCGAGACGATGAACCTCCACGGTTCCCAGCGGCGGTAGCGGGTGAGAGCCGCGACACCCTCCTGGATGCCGCCGATCAGGATCGCCGCGCCGAGGAAGCGGGCGGTCCACTGGGGTGCGAGGGCGCTCGAGACCAGCGCGGCCACGAGATGCGTGATGATCGCGACGAAGGGCAGTCGCAGCAGTTCCTGCGCGATGACCCCGGGCAGCACGTGCGCGCCCAGGATGAGTCCGTAGAGCACGGGGAGGGCCGCCGAGACGGGCACGCTGAGGTAGCCCGCGCCGGCCGAAAGCAGGCCAGTCGCCACGCCGATGGCCGCGCAAGTGAGCAGAACGCGCGTCGAGAGCGTGGATGACGGTGACACCTGCTCAGCGTAACGGCCGTCCATGCAGGATGAGGAATGTCTCATGAAGCTTTGAGTTGGCCGTGAGTTACGTTGGCCTCTCGTGCGCCGACGGAGCCGCACGATTTCTCCCCCACCATCCATGAGGAGCTCACCTATGGGTCGTAACACCCTCCGGACAGCAGCGGTCGTCACACTCGCCGCCCTGTTCGTCGGCACAGCAGCATCAGCCACATATGCAGCAGCGCCGGAGGAGGTGAACACCCCCGCACCCGTCGATTACGAGGCAGGCCGCTACATCGTCCTGCTGGAGGACGAACCCGCCGCCACCTACACCGGAGGCGAGCCGGGCCTCGCACCGACTCAGCCCGACAAGGGCAAGCGTCTCGACGCGGATGACGCGAACGTCAAGAAGTACACGGCCTTCCTGAAGAAGCAGCAGAAGGCCGTGGCCGCGGAAGCCGCCGTCGCGCCGGACACGCAGTACGTGCTGACGCTCAACGGCTTCGCCGCCAACCTCAGCGCCGCCGAGGCGGGGCGCCTTGCAAAGGTCGACGGCGTGCAGTCGGTCACCCCGGACTTCGTCCGGCACCCCGACGCCGTCCCGTCGACCGAGTTCCTCGGCCTCGAGGGGGATCAGGGCGTGTGGGCCGCCACGGGCGACGTCGCGACCGCGGGTGCAGGCGTGGTCGTCGGTGTCATCGACACCGGCATCGCGTCGAAGAACCCGTCCTTCGCGGGCGCACCGCTGGGCACCACCCCGAGCGCCACTGAGCCGTACCTCGTCGGCAACGACATCGTCTTCAACAAGGCGGACGGGACCCAGTTCAAGAGCACCCGCTCATCGGCCACCGAGAACTGGAGCAACGACGACTACTCGACGAAGCTCATCGGTGCGCAGCACTTCTCCGCGGGCGCCGCGGCCGCCGGCTACGACTTCACGGCCGACTTCCTCTCCCCCCAGGACTGGGACGGCCATGGTTCGCACACAGCGGGGACCGCAGCCGGCAACCACGACGTGCCGACCACCGTCGAGGGCATCGACTTCGGCACCATCTCCGGTGTCGCGCCGGCCGCGAAGGTCGCGGCCTACAAGGCCTGCTACGCGGGTCCGGATGTGCTCGTGACCACCGACGACATCTGCGCCGGCAGCGACCTGCTCGCCGCGATCGAGGCGGCGACCAAGGACGGCGTCGACGTCATCAACTACTCGATCGGCGGCGGCGCAGCCACCTCCACGTTCACCGCAGAGGACTACGCGTTCCTCCGCGCAGCCGCCGCGGGCATCTTCGTCGCGGTCAGCGCGGGCAACTCGGGTCCGGACGCGTCGACGGCCGACCACGCCTCCCCGTGGTACACCACCGTGGCCGCCTCCACCGTTCCCACGTACGAGGGCACCGTCACGGCGGGCGACTTCGTCGCGGTCGGGGCGTCGGTCTCTGTTCCGTTCGGTGAGACGCTGACGGATGACGCGGTGTACGCGGGCGACATCGCCGCGGCCGGAGCCGATCCCGCCGAGGCCGCCCTGTGCTTCCTGGACACGATCGACCCCGCCAAGGCGGAGGGCAAGATCGTCGTCTGCGACCGCGGAACGAACGCGCGCGTCGAGAAGTCGCAGGCGGTCGAAGAGGCCGGCGGAGTCGGCATGGTGCTCGTGAACGTCACGCCGGGCTCGCTCGACAACGACTTCCACTCCGTGCCGACCGTGCACATCCAGAGCACCTTCCGCGACGAGCTGCTCGCCGCGGTGCGCGCCGGCACCCCGGTCACCCTGCACGGCGACAACATCACGGATGACGTGACGCCGACCCCCGTGGTCGCCGGATTCTCGAGCCGCGGGCCGATGCTGGCCGACGGCAGCGACGTGCTGAAGCCGGACATCTCCGCGCCGGGCGTCGCGATCCTCGCGGCCGAGGGCTCCGATGGAACGACGCCGACCTTCGGCTTCAAGTCGGGAACCTCGATGTCGTCCCCGCACATCGCGGGTCTGGCGGCGCTCTACCTCGGTGAGCGCCCCAACGCCTCGCCGGCGGAGATCAAGTCGGCGATGATGACGACGGCCTACAACACCAAGAACGACGACGGCTCGGAGAAGACCGACCCCTTCGCTCACGGTGCCGGTCATGTCGACCCGACGAAGTACTTCGAGCCGGGACTGCTGTACCTCAACGGCGCGGCCGAGTGGCTGGCGTACGTGGAGGGCAACGGCTACGGAAACACGCCGTACGAGCCGATCGATGGAAGCGACCTCAACATCGCATCGATCGCCATCGGATCCCTCTCCTCTGCCCAGACCGTCACCCGCACGGTGACCGCCACCACGGCCGGCACCTACACCGCGGCCGTCGACGTCGAGGGCATCCAGACCACCGTCTCGCCCTCTTCGGTCACTCTGGCGGCCGGCGAGAGCAAGACGGTCGAGATCACCTTCGCGCCGGGCACTGCTCCGGCCGAGGAGTGGGCGACCGGCTTCCTGACGTGGACCGGGCCGAAGACGGTGCGATCGCCGATCGCGGTGTTCCCCGTCACGGCGGATGCGCCGCTCGAGGTCGCGGGGACGGGTCTCTCCGGTACCACGACCGTGACCATCACGCCGGGAATCACCGGTGAGCTGCCGCTGAACCTGAGCGGCCTCACGGCGATGCAGCTGCTCACGGACCCGGAGGGCAAGGTCAAGGGTCACACCGGCAACGAGCTCTCGGGCGCCGGGGAGCGCGTGCGCTTCTTCGTCACCGTCCCGGAGGGCACGGAGCTCTCGCGCTTCGATCTCGACTCGTCGGACGACGAGGGGTCGGACCTCGACCTCTTCGTCTACCGAGTCGTCAGCGAGGCCGACACCCGGTACTACGAGATGTGGCAGTCGGCCAGCGCGTCCGCGGACGAGCAGGTCACAGTGGTCGAGCCGGTCGCCGGTCTCTACATGGTCGAGGCGGACGTGTACTCCACCACGAAGCCGATGACGTGGGACCTGACCTACGCCAACGCCGGAAGCGGAAAGACGACGGGTACGTTCACCGCCTCGCCCAACCCGCTCCCCGTGGTCACCGGAACGCCGGTCGACTACACGCTGTCGTGGTCGAAGCTGAAGAAGGAGACGACGTACCTCGGCGTCGTGCGGTACGGCGACTCCGACGTGCGCACGATCGTCACCGTCGAGTCGGGCTCCAAGAAGTAGCGGCACGGCAGTGACGCGGAGGGTGCCCCCGGTGATCCGGGGGCACCCTCTTCGTGTCCTCTGCGCATGGAGGGCGCGCGAAGAGGTGCGCCGCGCGGATGCCGCGGCTACGCGCGCCGGCGGCGAGGCGTCAGGCGCACCCCGGGCAGCGGCGGCGCGGGGATGCGCTCGTCGCCGTGGTCGATCACCCGACCGAACCGGGTCGACCGGGCCTCCCAGTCCTCCCGGGCCTCGACGATCTCGTCGTGGTCACGGCCGACGAAGTTCCACCACATGACGATGTCGTCGGGGAACGGCTCACCCCCGAGCACGAAGAGCGTCGCGCCCCCGATGCTCGTGACCTCGATGTGGTCGCGGGCGATGCCGAGGTAGAGCAGCTCCCCGACGCCCCACGAGAGGGCGGATGCCGCGGCATCCGCATTCGCCGATGCCGTGGCATCCGCAAGGGCGGAGATGTCGCCGTCGACGGACAGCAGCGCGTACTCCCACTCGGGCTCGAGCGGCAGTCGCACGCGGGCGCCCGGCGCCACCCGCACCTCGGCGCCGACGATCGGGGTGTACGCGCTCGCCGGCGAGACCGCGCCGGCGAACTCGCCCATCACGACGATCGCCCACGCACCGGCCGGCTCGGCGTCGGCATCCGTGTCTCCGCGCCCCGCGCCGGACTCCGTCGCCGCGTCCGTGGGCCGCTGCCCGGGCAGGCGCACCTCCGGCAGCGACAGGTGCTGCTCGAAGGCGGCTTCGCCGTGGCGGCGATCCTCCGGGAGCGCGACCCACAGCTGCAGAGCGTCGAGCTCGACCTCGTCGTCGCCGACGGAGTACTCGGAGTGCGAGATCCCGCGGCCGCTCGTCATCAGATTCAGGGCGCCGCTCTGCACCATCACGTCGCTGCCGACGCTGTCGCGATGCCGCACGTCGCCGAGGAACGGCCAGGTCACGGTCTGCAGGCCGATGTGCGGGTGCGGCTCGACCCGCATGCGGGTGCGCTGGGGGCCGAAGCGGTCGAGGAAGCACCACGCGCCGACCAGGGGAAGGTCGCGCTGGGGGAGCGCCCGGTGCACCGCCATCCCCCGCACGCCGCCCAGGGGCACCTCGCGCGACTCGAGGATCAGGGCGCGCGGTCCGTCGCAGCGCGCGGGCGCCTCGCG
>DASUQB010000351.1:0-2588 GCA_036280835.1 Microbacterium sp.
GTCGGGCAAGCTGACCACGGCGACATCTCCACGCTGAACCGACCTCGACGTGCTGCTGCCGAAGCTCCATCGGGCTATCGCCCCGGGCGGCCTCTTCCTGGTCTGGCGCAACGTCTTCGGCCACCCGGACGTCATCACGCCGTTCCGCGAGCGGGTGGCGCAGATCGTCGCCGGGCGGGGCGGCCCACCGCGGCCCGGTCCCGACGCCGAAGAGATCACGGCCGCATCCGCGGCGCTGACCGGCAGCGGCCTCTTCTTCGTGCACGACACCGCGACGTTCCGCTGGAGCATCGAGCTCGACGACGAGGGAGTCCGAGGGCTCTTCGCCACCTTCAGCGACTGGTCGACCGACGAGGCGGCCCGCGCGGCCGCGGCCGTACGCGAGCTCGGCGGCACGGTCGTCGAGCACTACATGACCTGGCTGATCGCGCTGAAGCCACTCGACGTTCGCTCAGGGGGCGGCCGGTAGAATTCCGTGTGCCCTCCGAGACCGTGACCCCGCCGACCGGCGTCGAAGCGCCGAGCGGCATCGATCCGAGCGGCATCGACCCGGCAGACCTCGCCGCCACGCTCCGAGTGCTCGCCCGGCTCTCCGAGATCGACGACGTCCACCCCGACTTCATCGCCGTGCGCCATGCGACGGCGAAGATGTACAAGGCCGTCAAGCAGGGGCGGCGGCTCGAGAAGAGGGCCGTGATCGCGGATGCCGACCGCAAGGTCATCGCCGCCACGGCGACCGGTGCCCCGGACCGCATCGATGACGAGACGCGCGGCATCCCGATCAGCACGGCGACCACCGCGCCCACCGCGGGCACGCTCATCAAGGCGCGCGCCTGCTACATCTGCAAGCAGCCGCACACGATCGTCGACGCGTTCTACCACCAGCTCTGCCCCGACTGCGCGGCCATGAGCCACGCGAAGCGGGATGCGCGCACCGACCTGTCGGGCAAGCGCGCCCTGCTCACCGGCGGCCGGGCGAAGATCGGCATGTACATCGCGCTGCGCCTGCTGCGGGACGGCGCCCACACGACGATCACGACCCGGTTCCCCCGCGATGCCGTGCGGCGCTTCAGCGGCATGCCCGACTCGTCCGAGTGGATCGGCCGGCTCAAGGTGGTCGGCATCGATCTGCGCGACCCGGCTCAGGTCATCGGCCTCGCCGAGGATGTCGCCGCGGCGGGTCCCCTCGACATCCTCATCAACAACGCCACGCAGACGGTGCGGCGCTCGCCGGGGGCGTATCAGCCGCTGGTGGATGCCGAACTGGCACCGCTGCCCGGCGGCCCGCTGCCCGAGCTCGTCACCTTCGGGCACACGAACGACCAGCACCCGCGCGCGCTGGAGCGCTCGGTGACGGCCCACCCCATCCTCGCCGCCGCCGCGGCGCGCGCCGACGAGCTCACCGAGCAGGCGATGGCACCCGGATCGAGCTCGCTCGAACGGCTCGCCGCCGGCACGGCCATCGACGCCGGCGGGCTGCTTCCCGACCTGCACGACGTCAACTCGTGGACGCAGCACGTCGACGAGGTCGACCCGCTGGAGATGCTCGAGGTGCAGCTGGCGAACACGACGGCTCCGTTCCTGCTGGTGTCGAAGCTCCGTCCGTCGATGGCGGCCAGCGCGGCGCGCCGCAAGTACGTGGTCAACGTCAGCGCCATGGAGGGCGTGTTCGGCCGCGGCTACAAGGGCCCCGGGCATCCGCACACCAACATGGCGAAGGCCGCCGTCAACATGCTCACGCGCACGAGCGCGCGCGAGATGTTCGAGACCGACCGCATCCTGATGACCAGCGTCGACACCGGCTGGATCACGGACGAGCGCCCGCACCCGACCAAGGTGCGCCTCGCCGAGGAGGGCTTCCACGCTCCCCTCGACCTCGTGGACGGCGCCGCCCGCGTCTACGATCCCATCGTGCGCGGCGAGGCCGGCGAAGACGTCTTCGGCGTCTTCCTGAAGGACTACGCGCCCGGTTCGTGGTGAGCCCGCTGACGCCCGGCATGAGGGTGGTCGTGCGCTACCGGCTCCCGTCGGGGCAGGCGACGGACGCCCTCGGCGAGCTGCTCAGCGCGGATGAGGCGACGCTGGTGGTCGACGGCAAGCGCGGGATCGAGCGCATCGCGGTCGGCGACGTCATCGCGGCGAAGCAGGTGCCGCCTCCGCCCGAGCCGCGAGCCCGACGCTCCTGAGGGGGTGCGCATGTCGCCCGCCTGCCCTACGGTTCCTCGTAGCGCGAGAGGGCGGTGGCGGATGATCCGGGACACGGAACCACAGGTGGCGGCGGGCAAGGTGCTGTGGCATTTCACGATGTCGCTCGACGGCTTCGTCGCGGGACCGAATCACAGCATGGATTGGATGTCGGGCACGACGAGCCGCGACGGGCTCGCGGACGAGTATGTCGAGACGACCGGGGCGATCCTCGGCGGCCGCGACGGATTCGACGCGTTCCCGGATGCCGACGCCGCCTACGGCGGCGCGTGGAAGGGCCGGGAGTTCGTGCTGACGCACCACCCGGAGGACGCACCGGAGACCGAGCGCATCACGTTCCTGAACTGCGACGTGGCCGAGGCGCTCGACATGGCGCGCAGCGC
>DASUQB010000352.1:0-4156 GCA_036280835.1 Microbacterium sp.
CAGCGCGGGCACATCATGGCGGTGGAGCCGCCCGGCCAGCGCGTGCATGGCGCGAGCCTGCTCGGTGCTGGCGAAGGAGACGCCGTACCACGGCGAGTCGTTGGGGCCGAAGCGGAACTCGCCGAGCCGCGCCGCCTGGACGAGCTTGTCGGCGGCCGCGCCGCGCTGCCTCGACAGCCGCTCCAGGGCCGGCAGGTCGAGCCGCGCCGTCGTCGAGGGCGCCGGGGTGCGCGCGGAGAGGGTCGTCAGGGCGCGGGTGGCATCGAGCGCGGAGACACCGAGCGTGGGATGCCGGGAGGTCAGGGCGCGCCGATAGTCGCGCAGCACCGTGCGCAGGCGCACGAGGGCGTCATCCACCTCGGCGACCTTCGGCTGCGTCGCCTTCTCGTTGCGGCCGATCGCGCGGATCAGGTCGCGCTGCAGGCTCGACGGCGAGACGGCCAGTCCGCCGAGTCCGATGCCGGCGAGGCGGTGGCGCACGCCCTCGAGGCTCGACCGGCGGGCGCTCACCACGAGCACCCGCTTGCCGCCCTGCACGAGGGTGCCGATCGCGTTGATGATCGTCTGGGTTCCACCGGTGCCCGGCAGGGTGTGCACGGCGAGCGATTGGCCGGCGGCGATGCGCGCGAGCACGGCCTCCTGCTCGGCATCGGCATCCAGCAGCAGGGTGTCGGATGCCGGGGCCCGGTCATCCGCGCCGGTGATCTGCGGGTCGGGGCGCCGGGCGCTGAGGTTCTCGCGGTCATCCGCATGGCCGGCGAGCGCGTTCAGCACGGGGTGGTCGAGATCGGCCGCATCGCGTCCCATCCCTCCGCCGACATCGGCGAAGGTCGAGACGACCAGGCGCGGCGTCACGGTGAACGTGTCGATGGCGGCTGTGGCCGCGCGCAGGCGGTCGATGACGGGCTGCGGCTTGAAGACGCCCGCGTCGTAGGCGAGGGCGGCGAGCGCCGCACCGTCGAGCTCGATGCCGAACGCCGTGTGCACCGCCCGCACGAGCTCTGGATTGACCTGGAAGCTGCCGTGCAGCTTCAGCTCGAAGTCGGAGTGATGACGCCGGATGGCGAGCGGACGCAGCAGCACGGGAGCCGAGTATGCGACGCCCCCGATCTTCCACGACGCGAGGCCGACCGCGAGGTTCACGGCATCGATGCCGCGGACGGTGCGCAGCTCGACGTGCTTCGCGGTGATCCGCTCGGCGGCGAGCCGCGCGGTGCGAAGGGCGACCTCGTCGCGGAAGAGGTTCGAGAGCAGCGTGGACTTGCCCGTGATGAACGGGGGCAGGCTGCCCGGATGCGCCTTCGTGATGTCGATGCCGGTCTCGGGCAGGTCGACGTATCGCAGCAGTGGCGATGGTCCCCCGAGATCGCGGGCCTCTGCGCGCAGACGCTCGCGATCGGGCTCGGCGATGTGCATGACGCTAACTCCCACCTCCGACAGCCCCAGCTCCCCGGGGGTCACGGATGCAGCGGGCCCGTCCGCTTTTTCGCCCACAACGGCGTTTCCTTCGGCTCGCCACACACACGTCACACTATGCGCGGTGCGCGCATCGCGCACGCAGACCGGCCGCGTTTTCCGGGATTGCGCTCCCTTCTCCCCCGCGGACACGCCGCGCCGATCAGCGGTTCCTCCACAGCCCGCCGCGCCAGGGCGGTCTTCCCGCCGGGCGCCCGGCGGACGGCGCGGGGTCGCACGCTCCCGCAATGATGGGGGAATGACGAACTACCGCTACGCGGTCACCGAGACGCCGGTCGGACAGGCGCTCATCGCCCTCAGCGATGAGGGCCTCGTCGCGCTGCGGCTGAGCGAGCGGGATGTCGAGGCGGAGCTCGCGGCGCTGTCGCACGAGCTCGGCGCCATGCCCGCGCTCGATGAGGGAGCCGCCGCCGACGTCGCCGGGCAGCTCGACGAGTACTTCGGCGGCGAGCGCCGCGCGTTCGATCTCGTGCTGGACTGGCGGCTCATCCGCGGCTTCCACCGCGAGGCGCTTCGGGCCGTCTGCGACATCCCCTACGGCGAGACGGCGAGCTACGGCGAGGTCGCCATCACCGCAGGCAGACCGGGAGCGGCGCGCGCGGTCGGGACGGCGTGCCGGCTGACGCCGTTCTCCCTCGTCGTGCCGGTGCACCGTGTCGTGCGCGCCGACGGCTCCATCGGCGAGTACGGCGCACGCCCCGAGGTCAAGCGCTACCTGATCGAGCTCGAGAACCCGGAAGGACTCCCCCGATGACGACGGACCTGATCGTCGGCGATGACGGCCTCGCGCGCCCCGCGTGGGCGTCGGCCGATCCCCTGCTGCGCGAGTACTACGACACCGAGTGGGGCATGCCGGTGCGCGACGAGCACGGGCTCTTCGAACGGCTCAGCCTCGAGGCCTTCCAGTCAGGACTGTCGTGGGCGATCGTCCTGCGGAAGCGGCCCGGCTTCCGCGCAGCCTTCGCCGGGTTCGATCCGGACGCGGTGGCCGCCTTCGCCGACGCCGACGTCGAGCGGCTGCTGCGGGATGCCGGGATCATCCGCAACCGGGCCAAGATCCTGGCCACGATCGGCAACGCGAGGGCGACCATCGCGCTGCGGGAGGACGGGGGGCTCGCCGAGCTGGTCTGGGGATACCAGCCGGCGGAGCCCCTCAGGCCGGAGCGCATGGCGGAGATCCCGACGACGTCGCCCGAATCCGTGGCGCTCGCGAAGGAGCTGAAGCGGCGCGGCTTCCGCTTCGTCGGCCCCACCACGGCGTTCGCGCTGATGGAGGCGACCGGAATCGTCGACACGCACCTTGTGGGAAGCCACCGGCGCGGGTCGAGCGGGGTGTGGCCCGCGGACGTGTAGGCCGTCCGCGGGCCACGAGTCCCCACCTGCCCATGACCGCTAGTGGTGCGTCGCCTTCTCCGCGCCGAACCCGGTCAGCGAGCGCACGTCCATCTCGGCGGCGAGGCGGCGGTCCTCGGCCTTCCGCGAGGTCACCGACCCCAGCCAGCCGAGGAGGAACCCGATCGGGATCGAGATGATCCCCGGATTGTTCAGCGGCCAGATCGCGACGCCGACGTTCTTGAACACGCTGGTCTCGGTGCCCCAGAACACGGGCGAGAGCAGGATGAGGATCACCGCGGCGGCGAGGCCGCCGTACATGCTCCACACCGCGCCGCGCGTGGTGAACCGGCGCCAGTACAGCGAGTACAGGATCGTCGGGAGGTTCGCCGAGGCGGCCACCGCGAAGGCCAGCGCGACGAGGAAGGCGATGTTCTGCCCCTGCACGCCGATGCCGCCGATGATGGCGAGCACGCCGATGACCACGACGGTGCGCCGGGCGACCTTGACCTCGCCGTCCGGCGGCACGTTCCCCTTCTTCACGACGTTCGCGTAGATGTCGTGCGCGAACGACGCCGCCGCCGTGATGGTGAGCCCCGCGACGACCGCGAGGATGGTGGCGAACGCCACGGCCGAGATGAAGCCGAGCAGGATCGGTCCGCCGAGCTCGAGCGCCAGCAGCGGCGCGGCCGCATTGGGGCCTCCCGGCGCGGCCTTGATGACCTCCGGCCCCACGAGGGCCGCCGCACCGTAGCCGAGCACGAGCGTCAGCAGGTAGAAGAGCCCGATGAGCCAGATCGCCCACACCACCGAGCGGCGCGCCTCCTTGGCCGTCGGCACGGTGTAGAAGCGCATCAGCACATGGGGCAGACCGGCCGTTCCGAGCACGAGCGCGAGCCCCAGCGAGAGGAAGTCCCACGGGTTGGCGCCGTACTGCAGACCCGGCGCGAGGATCGCGTCCTTCGGGTCGGTGGTGGATGCCGCGACGGCGCTCTCCAGCAGCGTGTTCAGGTTGAAGCCGTTGATCGCGAGCACCCAGACGGTCATCACGAGCGCTCCCCCGATGAGCAGGAACGCCTTGACGATCTGCACCCAGGTGGTGCCCTTCATCCCGCCGATCAGCACGTACACGATCATCAGCACGCCGACCACGGCGACCACGATCGACTGGCCGAGCCGGTCGTCGATGCCGAGCAGCAGCGAGACCAGGCCGCCGGCGCCAGCCATCTGCGCGAGCAGATAGAAGAAGCACACGGCGAGGGTCGTGATGGCCGCGGCCATCCGCACCGGACGCTGCTTGAGGCGGAACGACAGCACGTCGGCCATCGTGAACTTGCCCGTGTTGCGC
>DASUQB010000353.1:0-2078 GCA_036280835.1 Microbacterium sp.
GACCCCCGCTGACTAGCGGGCGCGGGTCGCCGTCAGCCGCCCGCGGCGGGCGGGGTCTCGCGCGACTCGCGCAGCTCGTCGACGACGAGCGCCCGCTCGTCGATCGTTCCGTTGCGGTAGGCCTGACGGCCGACCATGTGCGCGGAGAGGGGTGCGGTCGCGAGCTGGATGAGCACCACCGGCACCAGGAAGGCGACGACGTCCCACGACCGCAGCGACAGCGCGATCGCGACGCAGATGAGCATGAGCCCGAGCACCTGCGGCTTCGTCGCCGCGTGCAGCCGGGTCGGCACATCGCGCAGCCGCAGCAGGCCGATCGCGGCGATCAGGCACAGCACGGCGCCGATCAGCACGAGCACCAGGGCGACGGCATCCAGGAGCAGTTCGACATCCATCAGGGCACGTTGTCCCTTCTCGCCACGAAGCGCGCGACCGAGATCGAGCCGAAGACGCCGACGGCCGCGATGATGAGCAGCACGGGCAGCGTGCGGGTGTGCTGGTTGATGACCATCTCGGCGCCGAGCACGCACATCACGAGCGTGAGCAGCACGTCCGAGGCGATCGCGCGGTCGAGGATCGAGGGGCCGATCACGATGCGCACGACGGTGAGCAGCGCCGCGGCCGAGAAGACCACGAGGATCACGACGATCAGGGCGTTCACACGTTCCTCCCTATGGCGCTCTTCTGCTCCTCGCGGATCATGTCCAGCTGAGCCGCGGAGCCGACGGCGCGCACGATCCGCGCCTCCCAGAGCAGGACGTGCCGGCGCTGCTCCTCGACGTCCTCCAGCGAGTGCACGCCGATGACGTGCAGATAGAGCACGCGGCGGTCGCGGTCGGCCTCGACGATGAGCGACCCGGGAATGAGGGATGCCGTGACCGCCGTGTGCGTCATGATCAGGTCGTCGTCGGTGCGCAGCGGCACGGCGACGATGGCAGTTCCCGGCTGGGTCCGGAAGTCGAGCACCTGCAGCGCGACCAGCAGCGACCCGCGCACTACCGCGCCGAGGAATTGCAGCACGAACAGCAGCCCGTACCAGATGTTCACGCGCCCGCTCAGCTCGACGGGCGGAAGCCGGAACACCCGCGTCACGACCACGGCGGCCACGAGCCCGGTGAGGAAGGCGAGCACCGTGAACTGGCCCCACAGCAGCATCCACAGCGCGATGAGCCAGATGAAGAACGGCACCTGCCGCCACAGCTGGCGCCACGCGGTGCGACGGGTGTCGGGACTCACGGCACCACCTCGGCGTTCCGCTCCGCCTGATCGAGCTGCGAGATGTAGACCGGCTGCAGCAGGGCGTCGCCGATGCGGGTGCACACGTCGTACAGCGGCCCGGCGAACACCGTGAGGGCGACGGTGACCGCCACCATTCCCGTCGTCGCCGCGGTCATGATGAGCGGGATGACCCGGCGCTTGGTCTGGACGCCGGCCGCGGGTGCGTTGCCGAGGTACGAGATGCGCGCCTCGGTCTCGGCGGAGTCGTCCTCTTCGCGCCAGAACGCCAGGTTCCACGCCCGCATCAGCGCGTACAGGGTCAGCAGCGACGTCAGGATGCCCGCGACGATGAGCACCATCATGAGCGGGGTGCCGACCTCGGCCGCCGCGTCGAACAGGGCGAACTTGCCGATGAACCCCGAGAAGGGCGGCAGGCCGCCGAGGTTCACGGCGGGGATGAAGTAGAGCACCGCGATCACCGGCGCCGCTCGCATCAGGCCCTTCACACGGAGGATCGACGTGCTGCCCGCACGCCGCTCGATCAGGCCCACCGCGAGGAACAGCGTCGTCTGCACGATGATGTGGTGGATCATGTAGTAGATGGTGGCGCCGATGGCAGCGGGCGTTGCGATCGCAAGCCCGAAGACCATGTAGCCGACGTGGCTGACGAGCGTGAACGACAGGATGCGCTTGAGCTCCGCCTGCGCGACGGCGCCGAGCACGCCGATGACCATGGTGGCCAGGGCCACGATCAGCAGCAGCACGTTGACGCTCGAGTCCGCGAACAGCTGCGTCTCGGTGCGGATCAGCGCGTAGACGCCGACCTTCGTGAGGAGTCCGGCGAACACCGCGGTGACGGG
>DASUQB010000354.1:0-6452 GCA_036280835.1 Microbacterium sp.
GACTGGGTCATCGGCAGCGACGAGGACGGCGCGAAGATGGTCGCGACGAGCAGGTCGTTCCACACCCAGATGAACTGCAGCACCGCCAGCGAGGCGAGCGCGGGAGCCGACAGCGGGATGATCATCCGGAAGAAGATCTGCCCGTGTCCCGCACCGTCCACGCGGGCGGCCTCGATGACCTCGCTCGGGATCTCGGAGATGAAGTTGTGCAGCAGGAACACGGCGAGCGGCAGCGCGAAGATCGCGTGCGCGATCCACACCGTCGCGAAGCTGTGATCCACCTCGCGCAGATCGAACCCGGGGAAGACCGTCACTTCGTTGATCGTCAGGCCGCGCGAGAACAGGCTCAGCAGCGGCACGAGCGCCATCTGCAGCGGGACGATCTGGAGCGCGAAGATCGCCACGAAGAGCAGGAACTTGCCGCGGAAGTCGATCCAGGCGATGGCGTAGGCGATGAGCGCCGCGACGCAGAGCGGCACCATCGTGGCCGGGATGGTGATCGCCAGGGAGTTGAGGAACGACTCCCAGAGCGTCAGCGCCGTTCCGCCCGCGGTCAGCGCCGCCGAGTAGTTGCCGAAGGTGAAGGCCGGATCGAGGAAGACCGTCCACCAGCCCGACGTCTGCGTGTCGGCCGGCGGCCGGAACGACGTGACGAGGAGGCCGAACGTGGGGATCGTCCAGAAGAACGCGATGATGACCGCCGCGATCGTGGCGCCCTTCGAGGTGAGCTTCCTCTGCGCGATCTTCTCGTGCTTGCGCGTGTCCCGCGCGAGCTGGCGCGCCGAGCGCGGATCGAGGTTGGGCTCGATCGCCACCGTTGAGATGGTCATCGGATCTCCCTCTGCTTCTTGATCTGGATAACGTTGAACACGATCAGCGGCACGACGAACAGGAACAGCACGACGGCGAGCGCCGCCGAGTGCCCGTAGCTCTGGAAGCGCTGCTGCTGGTTGACCATCTCGAAGGCGAGCACGGTCGAGTTGTTGCGACCACCGGTCATGACGGCCACCACGTCGTAGATCTTCAGCGCCCCGATGGCGATCGTGGTCAGCACCACGACGATCGAGGAGCGGATGCCGGGGACGGTGACGTTGACGAATCGCTGCCACGCGCTCGTCCCGTCGAGCTCGGCGGCCTCCATCTGCTCGATGGGCACCGCCTTCACTGCGGCGGAGAGGATGACCATCGCGAGGCCCGTCTGGCTCCAGATGAAGACGACGAGGAGGAAGAAGGTGTTCACGAGCGGTTCGACCGCGAGCCACGAGACCGGCTGCCCGCCGAATGCGACGACGATCGCGTTCAGCAGCCCGAGCTGGTCCTCCTGGCGGTAGTCGTACATCAGCTTCCAGATGATGCCGGCGCCGACGAACGAGATCGCGAACGGCATGAAGATCAGGATCTTCAGCACCTTCTCGCCGCGGGCACGGTCGATGAAGACCGCGTACGCGAGTCCGACGGCTGTCGCGAAGGTCGGAGCCACCAGCACCCAGATGACGGTGTTGATGACCGACCAGAATCCCTCGGGGTTGGTGAAGGTCCAGACGTAGTTCTCCAGGCCGACGAAGTTCTCCCCCGACTTGTCGAAGAACGACTGGAAGAAAGTCGCGATCGCGGGGTAGACGAGACCGACGAGGAGCAGGATGATCGCCGGGGCCGTGAAGAGCACGAGCTGGAAGAAGTAGCCGGCGCCCTTGCTCGAGCGGTAGTCCACCCAGAAGAGCAGCGCGCCGAGGATCACCGCGATGCCGATGACGTAGATCACCGCGTTCTGGTAGGGCCGCAGCAGCATGAACGCGAGGATCGGGATGAGGAAGCACGCGGCGAGGCGCAGCCAGAAGTAGAGGCGCCCCGGACGGGCGGCGAACTCGATCAGCAGGAGGATGATCGCCACGACGATGCCGAACGCCAGCACGGCGATCGGGATCTGGACGATCGGCCCCATGTCGCCGATCCACTTGAAGAAGCTGTTCAGCGAGAACCCCAGCGAGACCGGCGGGGCATCCTCGGTCGGCGCCCTCGTGACCATGAAGAGGAACAGGGCGACGATCAGGATGAGCCCGACGGCGACGACGATCGCCGTGGTGCTCTTCTGGCGGGCGGTCTGCCCCCTGGCGCCGGATGAGCGAGGGCGATCGCCCCGCGCGCCCTTCTTCGTCTCCGGCAGCTTGAGTGTTTCAGTCATGAGCACCTTCCGAGTGCGGCATCGAACTCTGAGATCGGGCGGCGGACCGCGGGCGCGTGCACCCGGGTCGCCGATGGGAGTGCCGCAATGGGGCCGCCCGCCTTCCGGCGTACGGCCCCACTGCGGTCAGTCACCTGACTAGTTCTCGTAACCGGCCTGGATGTCGCTGAGGACCGTCGCCGTGTCCTCGCCGTCGATCCAGCTGATCATGCCCTTCCAGAACGAGCCCGCACCGACGGTCGACGGCATCAGGTCGGATGCGTCGAAGCGGACCGTGGTGTTGGGGTCCTGCAGGAGGGTCATCGCCTCGGTGAGGAACTCGCTCGAGGCGAGGCTCGGGTCGGCGTTCAGGTTGGCGGAGATGTTGCCGCCGAGGCCCACGCGCTCGTCGGCCCACTCCGCGGTGGACATGTACTCGAGCACCTGCACCGTGGCTGCGTCGTCCGAGAAGGCGGTGACGAACTCGCCACCGACCTCGATCGTCGCGGCGCCCTCTTCGAAGCCGGGCAGCACGAACGCGTAGACGTCGCCGTCGGGGGCGACCGTCGGCACCTCGCCGGCGGCGTTCACCGTGTCGAGGAAGTTGGCCGACAGGAACGATGCCTGATGCGTCAGCGGGCAGGTGCCGTTCGCGACCGGTGCCGCCACCGCCGCGAAGGCGGTGGAGTTGATGCTGCGGACATCGCCGAAGCTCGCGTTCACGTACTCCGGGTTGAGAAGGATCTCGCCGACGGCGTTGAAGGCGTCTTCGATCTCGGGATCGGTGAACTTCACGTCGCCCGCGACCCACTGGTCGTAGACCTCCGGTCCGGACAGACGCAGCACGAGGTCCTCGATCCAGTCCGTGCCGGGCCAGCCGGAGGCCGCCTCGGACTCGAATCCGGCGCACCACGCGGGACCGCCGGTGGTCTGGACGATCGTCTCGGTCAGCGTGAGCAGCTCGTCGTAGGTCGTGGGAACCTCCACGCCCCACTCCTCGAACGATGCCGGCGAGTACCAGACGTAGCCCTTGATGTTGGCGAGCATCGGCGCGGCGTAGAACACGTCGTCGACGGTGCCGTACGCCTTCCAGTCCTCGGACCAGTTCTCGTCGACGTTCGACACGACGCCCTCGGGCGCTTCGACGACCTCGCCCGTGCCGACGAGGGTCCGCAGCAGACCGGGCTGCGGGACGATCGCGATGTCGGGGGCGTCGCCACCCTGCACCTTCGTGACGATGTTGCCCTCGAAGCCCTTGTCGCCCGTGTACTCGACGATGATGCCGGTGTCTTCGGTGAACTTATCGAAGGACTTCTGCATGTTCTCGGCCTCGATGCCGGTGATGCCACCGGAGATCCGGACCGTCTCACCCTCGACCGAGCCCGAATCGGCGTCTTCGCCACCGCCTTCGGCGCAGCCGGCGAGCACCAGGGTCGAGATCGCTACGAGGCCGAGCCCGACCGCTGCTCGACGGCGTACGGATGACCGCATTCCATTCATTTCTTCTGCCTCCACATAGGGGTCGTTCGATTCGTGCGCATGGACAGGACACCAAGATCGCTCGTTCGGGAACCGATTCCATCATCACCGTAGAGGACAGGCGCACAGACACACAAAGGATGCGATGTCACAAGTGAGTAACGCCAATCACGGGCGATATTGACGTCCTGCCCCCCACATCGGCACACTGAGGACGATTCGGTCAGCCACCTTAGGCATGGAACCGTTTCCACATTTCGGGCGTCCCACCTCGCATATCGTGTTCGGTGCCTGAGTCGACGCGCGCACGAAGGGCGGACGAGATGGCCGGTATCACCGACGTCGCGCGGCTCGCGGCGGTGTCGAAGGCGACGGCCAGCCGCGCGCTGACCGGCAACGGCTACGTCGCCCCCGACACGCGGGCGCGCGTGCGCGCGGCGGCCGACGAGCTCGGCTACACGGCATCCACCAACGCGGTCAGCCTGGCGACCGGCCGCACCTCCAACATCGGCGTCATCATGCCGTACGCGAACCGCTGGTTTTTCGCCGAGGTGCTCGAGGGCATCCAGGGCGCGCTCCTCGAGCACGGTCTCGACCTGACCCTCTACGACGCGAAGCCGGGCACTCCCGGGCGCGCCCGGATCTTCGGCGACTTCCTGGCGCGCAAGCGGTTCGACGGCCTCATCGCCGTCGGGCTCGAACCCGAGGACGGTGAGCTCGAGATGCTGCGCCGTGTCGGTCGTCCCCTGGTCAGCGTCGTGGGCCTCCCCGGCGCGACGAGCGTCGTGGCGATCGACGACGACCACACCGCCCGCCGCGCGACGGAGCACCTGATCACGCTCGGCCACCGGCGCATCGCCTTCGTCGGCGGACCCGCGGGCGAGCACGGGGCGAACGTCGACCGGCAGCGGCTGCGGGGCTACCGGGCGTCGATGGCGGATGCCGGACTGGACGAACTCGCGGTGCACGTCCCCTCGGCGGTCAACCTCCCCGGCGGCTATGAGGCCGCGGTCGATCTGCTCGGCGACGCCCGGCGGCGGCCGACGGGGATCGTCGCCGTGTGCGACGAGGTCGCGATCGGCGCCATCATCGCGGCACGGCGGCTCGGGATCCAGGTGCCGAGCGACCTGAGCGTCGTCGGCATCGACGACCATGAGTACGCGGAGATGTTCTCGCTCACCACCCTGCGACAGGTCCCGCGCGAGCAGGGCGCGGCGGCCGTCGACATGCTGCTCGCGCAGCTGGGCGGCTCACCGCCGCCCCCGGTCGAGGTGCTGCTGACGGCACGCCTCATCGTGCGCAGCTCGACGGGACCCGTCGACCCGCAGTCCTCGGCGGTGACGGCCGGCACCCGGCTGCGGACGGGCTGGTAGCCCCGCAGATCAGCCCGGACGCACGAAAGCCCCGGATGTCGACATCCGGGGCTTTCGCGGCGTTGTCCGCTGCGCCTGAGGCGCGGAGGACTACTTCAGGGTGACGGTCGCGCCGGCCTCTTCGAGAGCGGCCTTGCCCTTCTCGGCAGCCTCCTTGGTGACGCCCTCGAGGACGGCCTTGGGGGCACCGTCGACGACGGCCTTGGCCTCGCCGAGGCCGAGCGAGGTGAGCTCGCGGACGACCTTGATGACCTGGATCTTCTTCTCGCCGGCGGCCTCGAGCACGACGTCGAACGCCGTCTGCTCCTCGACCTCTTCAGCGGCGGCGGCGCCACCGGCAGCGGCGGGGCCGGCGACGGCGACGGGCGCCGCGGCGGTGACCTCGAAGGTCTCCTCGAAGGCCTTGACGAACTCGCTGAGCTCGATGAGCGTGAGCTCCTTGAAGGCGTCGAGAAGCTCGTCAGTGGTGAGCTTTGCCATGATGTTTCTCCTTGATTGGGGTTGAACGCCGAGGCCTAAGCCGCGGACTCCTGCTTCTCACGCAGCGCGTCGACCGTGCGAACGGCCTTCGACAGCGGTGCGTTGAACAGATATGCAGCTCCGAACAGCGAGGCCTTCATGGCACCGGCGAGCTTCGCCAGCAGCACTTCACGGCTCTCGAGGTCGGCGAGCTTGCCTACCTCTGCGGGGCTCAGGGCGGCGCCATCGAAGTAGCCGCCCTTGATCACCAGAAGAGGGTGTGCCTTGGCGAAGGCGCGCAGGCCCTTGGCCACGGCGACGGGGTCACCATGAACGAAGGCGATGGCAGACGGGCCCTGAAGCTCGTCGTCCAGCTCCGAGATCCCGGCGTTGTTCGCCGCGATCTTGGTCAGCGTGTTCTTCACCACGGCGTAGCTGGCGTCCTGACGGATGTTGTTGCGGAGCTCCTTGAGCTCAGCCACCGACAGGCCGCGGTATTCGGTCAGCAGAACGGCGGTCGAGTCCTCGAATTGCTTCGTGAGCTCGGCGACCGATGCTTCCTTCTGCGCCATGGCCACTCCTTTTGTGTACGAGACGCTCCGCGTGTGTGGGGCGCCTGCCTCGAGGCCGGCTGTCGCGATCTGGGCGGGCAATGAAAAAGCTCCGGCGCAAGCGCACGGAGCTGAATTCCCGAACCCGGGAGAACATCTGTACACCTGCGCGGGCCCCTGCAGTGCAGAGCTTCGATCGATGTGCACTCGCGTGCACGCCGATGACCGGCGGTCTTTGGCTACGACAAGGTTACCCGATCCCCGCCGTCCCCCCAAATCGCCCCGCCCCGTCCCATCCCCCCGCGCCGCCGCCCCGCCCCCGTCAACCTCGCCCTCGCCCTCGCCCCATCGCCCTCGCCCCCGCTTCCTCGCCCCATCAACCCCGTCCCCTGGGTGCCGAGAGTGCACGTTCCGTCGCGAGAGTGCATG
>DASUQB010000355.1:0-10768 GCA_036280835.1 Microbacterium sp.
CGGATGTACGTGCCGCTCGAGCAGTCCACGACGACATCGAGATCGATGGCGCCCTCCGACTCCGTCGTGGTGAGCACCTCGAAGCGCGAGACGGTGACGTTCCTGGCCTTCAGCTCGACCTCCACGCCTTCCCTCGCGAGGTCGTACGCCCGCCGGCCGCCGACCTTGATGGCCGAGACGGTGCTCGGGATCTGCGAGATCGGGCCCGTGAGGGCCGCGACGCCGGCGGCGATCGCCTCCGGTGTCACGGCGCTCAGCGCTGCGGCATCCGCCCTCGCCGTCTCGAGGCCGTCGGCGTCGTCGCTGTCGGTCGACACCCCCAGCCGGATGGTGGCCCGGTACGTCTTGTCGAGCCCGACGAGGTAGGTCAGCAGGCGCGTGGCGCCCTCGACGCCGAGCACCAGCAGCCCCGTCGCCATGGGGTCGAGCGTGCCGGCGTGCCCGATCTTGCGGGTGCCGAGCGCCTTCCGGGCGCGCGCGACGACGTCGTGGCTGGTCATGCCTCCCGGCTTGTCGACCAGCAGGATGGCGGATGCGGCCATCAGCAGAAGTCCCAGTAGACGCGCTTCGGGTGGGCCGGGTCGGTGTTGTCGACGACGGCGGATGCCGCGGCCCTGGGATCGACGTCCCGCAGATACAGCTGCTGGCCCTCCACGTACCGGGCGTTGGAGCGCGCCGCCGGATCGGGGTCGGACCCGTCCCTGATCGCCATGCGCTCGTACGTGACCTCCAGCGGCACCTCGAGCCACACCGTCCAGTCCCAGAGGCCCCGCAGCTCGCGGCGGTGCAGGAAGATGCCGTCGACGATGAGCACCGCGTTCTCGGGCGCCGTCACCCAGCGGGACTCGACGGGCACGTCGCGCACCACGTCGAAGGCCGAGAGCTGGAATCCCGTGGCGCCCCGCGTCTGAGCCCCGTCGCGGAAGGGCTCGACGAGCACGCGCCGGAACAGCGAGTAGTCGAAGGAGTCCCGGTAGAAGCCCTCGGGCGACTGGCTGCCGCGCGCGTAGCGCTCGGCGCGCGGGCGATGGAAGCCGTCGATCGAGGCCCGGAACACGGACGCGCCTTCTTCGGCGAAGACCTCGGCGAACGCGTCGCCGAACGTGGTCTTGCCGGCCCCGTCGAGGCCGTCGACCGCGAGGATCACCCGTCCGCCCCGGTAGTGCAGCCGCACCTCGTCGCGCAGTTCGCGCAACAGGGTGGTCGCCGGGGTGATGGGGAGTCGCACGCCTCCAGCCTACGGTCAGCCGCACACCTCGCACCGCGGCGGCCGCCTAGGCTGATCGGCATGCCCGAACTCGCCGCGCCGCTCGTGGCGTGGTACCGGCACAACGCCCGCGACCTGCCGTGGCGGCACCCGGAGTTCGGCGCGTGGGGAACCCTGGTCAGCGAGTTCATGCTGCAGCAGACGCCCGTGAACCGGGTGATCCCGCACCTCGAGGCGTGGCTGGCCCGCTGGCCGACGCCCGCGGCCCTGGCCGCGGCTCCCCCGGCCGACGCGGTGCGGCAGTGGGCGAACCTGGGCTATCCGCGGCGGGCGCTGTGGCTGCACCGGGCCGCGGTGCAGATCACGGAGCAGCACGCCGGTGTCGTGCCGCGCGATGTCGACGCGCTGCTCCGGCTCAGCGGCATCGGGGACTACACGGCACGGGCCGTGGCGGTGTTCGCCTACGGCGACCGGCATCCGGTGGTCGACACGAACACGCGCCGCGTGCTCGCGCGTGCCGTGGGCGGCCGGTCGCAGCCGGGCCCGCCGTCCAAGCGCGACCTGGGCGCGATGGCGGCCGAGCTGCCGGACGACGACGCGGAGGCTTCGATCGTGAACGCCGCGGCGATGGAGCTCGGAGCCGTCGTCTGCACGGCCCGGGCGCCGCGGTGCGACGCATGCCCACTCGCGCATGCGTGCGCCTGGCGGGCCGCCGGCTACCCCGACACCGGCGATGACCGTCGCCGTCAGGCCCGCTACGAGGGCAGCGACCGGCAGGCGCGGGGTGCGGTGCTGAAGGCGCTGCGGGATGCCCCGGCCACCGGCATCCGGATCGAGGACCTGCTCGCGGACTGGCCGGACTCTCACCAGCGCGATCGCGCGATCACGTCGCTGGCCGACGACGGCCTCGTCGAGCTCATGGGTGCGACGGCGCGGCTTCCGCACAGCTGAGGCTCGCGAACGTCGGCGAAGAGCACGAGACTCGGACGATCCGGCGGGGATCGTCCGAGTCTCGCGTCAGTCTCCGAAGTCGGCGCTACTCGGCGCGCTCGAGGTCGTCCACGTCGGACTGCTCCGCCGTGTCATCGCCGACCGGCGCGGCGTCGAACTCGCGCGGCTTGACATACGGGTCCGCATCGCCGGCGTAGCCGGCACCGGAGGCGAGCCTGGCCACGGCCTCATCGCGCTCGCGTGCTTCGCGCAGGAGGTCGGCGATGTGGTGCGCGTTCTCCGGGATCGCGTCGGCGATGAACTCCAGCGACGGGGTCAGGCGCACGTTGAGGTGCTTGCCCACCTCGGAGCGCAGCATCCCGGTCGCCGCCTTCAGCGCCTCCGCGGAGGACTGGCGCTCCTCTTCGCTGCCGAGCACGGTGTAGAACACGGCTGCGTGCTGCAGGTCGCCGGTCACCTTGACGTCGGTGATCGTGACGAACCCCAGACGAGGATCGCGGAGTCCGCGCTCCAGGCGCTCCGCCAGGATGACTCGGATGCGGTCGCTCAGACGAGCGGCCCGGCTGTTGTCGGCCATTCCTTCTCCCTCTCTCTTTCCCACCCCGGGGGGCGAGAACCATCTCTTGTGTGAAGGAGGCGCATGATGTCGCCGCTGAGGCAATCGGGGTAGGGGCCCCGTTCTTGCCGAAGCGACGACATCATGCGCCGACCAACGGAGGACTAGCCGCGCGGCTTCTCGACCATCTCCGTGGTCTCGATCTCGTCACCGATCTGGATGTCGTTGAACTTGCCGAGACCGATACCGGCCTCGAAGTCCGTCCGAACCTCGGTGACGTCGTCCTTGAAGCGACGCAGCGACTCGATGGCGAGACCATCGGCGATGACGACGCCGTCGCGGATGACGCGGGCCTTCGCGTTTCGCGTGATGGTTCCGCTGCGCACGATGACACCGGCGATGTTTCCGAACTTGGAGGAGCGGAACACCTCGCGGATCTCGGCCACACCCGACTGCACCTCTTCGAACTCCGGCTTGAGCATGCCCTTGAGGGACTGCTCGACGTCGTCGATCGCGTTGTAGATGACCGAGTAGAAGCGCGTGTCGACGCCTTCGCGCGACGCCCGCTCGCGGGCCTTCGTGTCGGGCCGGACGTTGAAGCCGATGATGATCGCGTTGTCGATCGTCGCCAGGTTCACATCGGACTCGGTGATCGCACCGACGCCGCGGTGGATGATCCGCAGCTGCACCGACTCGTCGACCTCGATCTTGAGGAGCGACTCCTCCAGCGCCTCGACGGCACCGGAGACGTCACCCTTGATGATGAGGTTGAGCGACTCGACCTTGCCCTCCTGAAGAGCGCGCGTGAAGTCCTCGAGCGAGATGCGCTTGCGGGCCTTGGCCAGCTGGGCGTTGCGCTCGGCCGCTTCACGCTTCTCGGCGATCTGGCGGGCCAGGCGGTCCTCGTCGGTGACGATGAACGTGTCACCGGCGCGGGGCACGGAGTTGAGACCCTGCACCTGGACGGGACGCGACGGCCATGCCTCGAGCACCGCCTCGCCGTTCTCGTCGGCCATGGCGCGCACGCGTCCGTATGCCGTGCCGGCGACGATCGCGTCGCCGACCCTGAGCGTTCCGGACTGGATGAGCACCGTGGCGACCGAACCGCGTCCCTTGTCGAGCTTGGCCTCGATCGCGACACCGCGCGCCGCCTTGTTCGGGTTCGCCGTGAGGTCGAGGCCCGCGTCGGCGGTCAGCAGCACCGCGTCGAGCAGCTCCTGGATGTTCGTGCCCGCACGGGCCGAGACATCCACGAAGATGACGTCGCCGCCGTACTCCTCTGCCACCAGGCCGTACTCGGTCAGCTGCTGGCGCACCTTGGCCGGGTTGGCATCGGGCTTGTCGATCTTGTTCACCGCGACCACGATCGGCACATTGGCCGCCTGGGCGTGGTTCAGCGCCTCCACCGTCTGCGGCATGATGCCGTCGTCGGCGGCGACCACGAGGATCGCGAGGTCGGTCACCTGCGCACCACGGGCACGCATGGCGGTGAACGCCTCGTGACCGGGGGTGTCGATGAAGGTGATGGCGCGCTCGATGCCCTCGTGCTCGGTCCAGACCTGGTAGGCACCGATGTGCTGCGTGATGCCGCCGGCCTCGCCCGCGACCACGTTGGTCTGGCGGATGGCGTCGAGCAGTCGCGTCTTACCGTGGTCGACGTGACCCATGACGGTCACGACCGGCGGACGGATCTCAAGGTCGTCCTCGTCCTCGTTCTCCAGCTCGGCGTCGAGGTCGAGACCGAAGCCCTCGAGGAGCTCCTTGTCCTCGTCCTCGGGCGAGACCATCTGGATCTTGTAGCCGAGCTCGACGCCGAGCACCTCGAAGGTGGCCTCGTCGAGCGACTCGGTCGCGGTCGCCATCTCGCCCAGGTTGAACAGGATGGTGACGAGCGTGCCGGGCTGCACCGTGTAGCCGGTGAGCGTCTCGATCTTGTCCGCGAAGTCGGAGATCGACGCGCCGCGGCGCATGCGGATGATCTCGCCGTTGCCCTTCGTGACGTTGACGCCGCCGACGACCGGGGCATCCCTCATCTCGAATTCCTGGCGCTTCGCCCTGCGCGACTTGCGCTGCTTGGACTTGCCGCCACCCTTGCCGAAGGCACCCGCGGTACCGCCGCCGGGACCACGGCCACGGCCGCCGCCACCGCCGGGACGACCGGCGAAGCCGCCGGCGGGAGCCCCACCGGGAGCGCCGCCGCCGGGGCGCTGGAAGCCGCCGCCGGCCGGACGGCCGGGACCGCCGGGGCGCTGCTGGAACGGAGCGCCGGGACGACCTGCGCCGCCGGGACGGCCGGGGCCGCCGGGACGCGCGCCCGGAGCGCCGGGACGCGGAGCGCCGGGGCGCGGGGCCTGCGGACGCGGGATGTTGCCGGGCGTCGGCGTGGGCCGCTGGCCCATGCCCTGCTGGCTCGCGAAGGGGTTGTTGCCCGGGCGCGGTCCGGCCGGGCGCTGGCCCATGCCCTGCGCGCTCGAGAACGGGTTGTTCCCGGGGCGCGGCGCCGCGCCACCGGGGCGGGGAGCACCGTCTGCGGCGGTCTCCGCCGGAGCGGCCGGGGCCGCGGGTGCTGCCGGGGCCGCCGCTGCGGGGGCCGGAGCCTCGGCGGGAGCCGGAGCGGCCGGGGCGGCAGCTGCCGGAGCCGCGGCGGGAGCCGGAGCGGCGGGGGTTGCGGCGGCCGGCGCCGGGGCGGGAGCGGCCTGCGGCGCGGCCGGACGCGGGGCGCCCGGACGGGCGGCGCCGGGACGCGCCGGAGCGCTCCCCGCGGGCGCGGCGGCGGGGGCCGACGCGGCAGCAGCGGCCTTACCCGCGCCGTCCGCCTCGAGGGCGGCGCGCAGCTTGCGAGCCACGGGGGGCTCGATGGTGGATGAGGGGCTCTTGACGAATTCGCCGAGCTCCTTGAGCTTTGCAAGTGCGAGCTTGCTGTCTACACCGAGTTCGGATGCGATCTCGTGTACGCGTGGTTTGGCAGCCACAATTCTCCTGTCTGGGTTGGTCCGCCCAGGCAGGGCAGACCTCAATCGAGGACGGATCTCATTTCGAGCCGTTCACTTTGTTTCCATAGCCGTTCAGCCTTTTCGTGAAGGTCTGGGTGAAGGTCTGCGTGTCGAGCTGGCCCGACACACGCAATGCGCGTACGAAGGCGCGGCGCCGGATGGCGGCATCCATGCACTCGTGCGACGGATGGACCCACGCGCCCCGTCCGGGCATGGACTTCCGCTCATCGATGACGAGGGAGGAATCCACCGCGACCACCCTCAGGAGGTCGGACCGGGAGGCACGCGCGCGACAGCCGACGCACGTTCGTACGGGTTCCATCTTACACCTCCCGCCTGGGCGCTGGATGAGCCCCGGCGGCGCGCGTCAGCGGGCCGAGGGCTGGGGCGGAGCTCCGTCGAGAGCCGCGGAGTCAGCTGTCCTCGAGGATGCTGTCGGGCTGGATGTCGATCTTGGCGCCCGTGAGCTTCGCTGCGAGGCGGGCGTTCTGGCCCTCCTTGCCGATGGCGAGCGACAGCTGGTAGTCGGGCACGAGTGCGCGGACGGCCTTGATCGACGCGTCGAGCACGAAGGCGCTGGTGACCTTGGCCGGCGAGAGGGCGTTCGCGACGAAACGGGGCAGCTCGGGGTCGTAGTCGACGATGTCGATCTTCTCTCCGCTGAGCTCCTCCGTGACGGCGCGCACGCGGCGGCCGAGCTCGCCGATGCAGGCCCCCTTGGCGTTGATCGACGGATCGTTGGCCTTCACCGCGATCTTCGTGCGGTGGCCCGCCTCGCGGGCGAGCGAGACGATCTCGACGAGGCCGGACGCGATCTCGGGGACCTCGAGCGCGAAGAGCTTGCGCACGAGACCCGGGTGCGTGCGCGAGACGGTGATCTGCGGTCCCTTGGTGCCCTTGGAGACGCTCGTGACGTAGACGCGAAGGCGGGAGCCGTGGGCGTAGCTCTCGCTCGGCACCTGCTCCTCCGGGGGGAGGATCGCCTCGATGGAGCCGAGGTCGACGTGGATCATGCGCGGGTTCGGCCCCTGCTGCACGACGCCGGCGACGATGTCGCCCTCCTTGCCGCGGAATTCGCCGAGCACGGCGTCGTCGGCGATGTCGCGCAGCCGCTGGCTGATGACCTGCTTGGCGGCGAAGGCGGCGATGCGCCCGAAGTCATCGGGGGTCGTCTCCTCCTCGCCGATGACGGCGCCCTCTTCGTCGTGGAGGGGAAGGAACACCGCGACGTGACCCGTCTTCCGGTCGAGCACGGCACGCGCGCCCTCCGGCGCCTCGCCGGCGCCGGTGGTGTGCTTCCCGTATGCCGTGAGGATGGCCTGCTCGATGATCCGGACGAGTTCGTCGAAGGGGATCTCCTTCTCGCGCTCGATCGTGCGCAACAGCCCCAGGTCGATGTCCATCGCGGCCTCCTCTATTCAGCTCTGTGGCCCCCGAGATTGTCGGAGGCGTATCGACCTACGATACCGGATGCCGCCGCGGCCCGCGTCAGCGCGGGCACCGCGAGGTGTCGCCGTCCACCGCCGCGAACCGGTCCTCCGTCCAGCGCACCAGCGTCGGCAGGAACCGCGACGACGGCATCAGGATGCCGCGGTGGTTTGCGGCGTCGTAGGGAATCCACCGCACGGACGCCCCACCCTCGCACAGCTGCGTGACGAAGTCGCGGGTCAGCTTCGGAGGGATGACCTCGTCCTCCCTCCCCCACGCGACCAGCAGCGGGGCCTCCCACGGCCCTTCCGGAACGTTCTGCGCCAGCCTTCGGCCGAGCGCGCCCGCGGTCAGGTCGGCCGGATACAGCGGACGGTCGGCGGAGACGCCGAGCGACGTGATCGCGGAGAGGAAGAGGCCCGGCTCGGACAGGCATCGCTGCGTCATCTCCCGGACGATCGCGCGACCCGAGGTCGCGACGTAGTCCTCGATCGCGACATCGGGATAGAGCTCCGCGTAGGGGACGAGCACCCACGAGATGAGGATCGACAGCTCCGCCGAGGCATCCGCGCTCGTCAGCTCCTTCGCCACCGCGAGCGGATCGGCGACCGGGGCGAGCGCCGCGGTGCCTCTGATCGCGAGCTCGGGGGCGTACGATGCCGCGACCTGCTCCGTCCAGAGCGCCGCGTGCCCGCCCTGCGAGTGACCCCATACGACGACGTCCGTCGAGAGCGAGAGGCCGGTGATCTGATCAGCCGCGCGCACGGCGTCGAGGCTCGAGCGCGCTTCGCCGGGCCCCACGAGGTAGGGGAACGTGCCCGCGGTGCCCTGGCCGCTGTAGTCGGAGCCCACGACGACCCAGCCCCGCGACAGCGCCTCCTCCACGGCGGGGATGGCCCACTTGGTCGCGGAGCCGTCCATCAGGCTCGGCGCGCAGCCGCGGGCCACTCCGGTGGTGCCGTGGTTCCACGAGATGACGGGTCGCGAGCCGGGCGGCGGATCATCGGGCACCACGACGAGAGCGCTCGCCACGGCATCCCGCCCGAAAGCGTCGGTCGTCGTGTACAGGATGCGGTGGACGTCTCCCCCGGCGGGCGACCGGCCGGAGTAGTCGTCGACGCGGAGAAGCTCCCCGGGTCGCAGGGGCACGTCCCGGGGAGGGTCGTAGAACGCGTCCACGACGGGCGCGCCGTCGGCCAGCCAGCCGTTGACCGTCCAGGCGCTCGCGGTGACGATCAGCAGCACGGCCGCCGCCCCGTAGCGCGCGACGTCGAGCCACACCCGTCGGCGCCGGGATGCCGCGGCGCGCTCGGCGGTGCGCGGGCGGCCCCAGATGCGCCGCCCCGCCCGCCACGCGAGCGATGCGCCGAAGACGACGGTGCGCACGCCGAAGAGCACGGCGACCACCAGGAGGGTGACGTCGGGCCAGAGCAGCGCGAGCACGCCGAACGCGATCTGGCTCACGCCGATCGCGACGGCCAGCACCCGCTCGCTGACCCTTCCGTGCGAGACGCCGGCGAGGGATCCGAGGCCGCCGACGACGAGCAGCACCGCGAGGGCGATGGGCAGCAGCTCGAGGCTGCGGCCGAGCCAGATGAGGATCGCGGCGCCGCCCGCGATCCAGACGGCCGAGACGACCCGGTTCCACCAGATCGGCGTGCGCCGCGTGTCGGCGAGGTCGGCGACGCCGGAGACGATCGCACTGACCCCGACGTAGACGCCGAGCAGCCACAGGCTGGTCAGGGGCCTGGTCACGATGAACACGCCGAGCAGCACCAGCGCGAGGCCGATCACCACGGCGAGTCGCGGCGGCGCCGACTCGACGATCCGCAGCAGTCGCCCCCACCGCGGCGGCTGCGCGCGGGCGGGCGGGGGCGTGGTCATCCGAGCAATCCTAGGCATCTAGGCTGTGCGGGTGGACCCCCAGGCGCCGAAGCGCGCAGCACGCGAGGCGCAGTCCCACCGGTCGTTCCGGTGGACGGCTCGTGCGGGCTACGCGGCCAGCGGCGTCGTGCACATCCTGATCGGGAGCATCGCGCTCGTCGTCGCCTTCGGCGGGGACGGCGAGACCGACCAGGCCGGGGCCCTCACCGTGATCGCCGCGGCTCCGCTCGGCTTCGTCGTGCTGTGGGTCCTCGCCGCCACCCTGTGCGCCCTGGGCATCTGGCACATCCTGGAGGGCATTCGCGTTCAGCGCCCCTCGGACGACGCCGTGGGCGGGGGGAAGAAGTGGGGCGCGCGCATCGGGGAATGGGGTCAGGCGGCGGTCTTCATCGCTCTGGGACTCATCTCGGCCGCGGTCGCGGTCGGCGCCCGCGTCGACGCCGAGACGGCCGCCGAGAGGGCCAGCGCCGGGCTGCTCCGCGTCCCGGGCGGGTCGATCGTGCTGGGGCTCGTCGGCCTCGGGGTCGCGATCACCGGCATCACCTTCGTCGTGATGGGCGTCACGCGCAGCTTCCGCAAGAAGGTCGAGATTCCCGAGCACGGCCTGGGGCGGAGCGTCGCGGGACTGGGCGTCATCGGATTCGTCGCGAAGGGGGTGTCGCTCCTCATCCTGGGCGTGCTGCTGATCATCGCCGCCGTGACGACCGACGCCGATGTCGCGGGCGCCCTGGACGGCGCCCTGCGCGCGCTGCTCGCCCTCGCCTACGGCCCTCTGCTGGTCGGCGCCGTCGGGGTCGGGTTCATCGCCTACGGGCTCTTCAGCATCTTCCGGGCGCCGTTCGCGCGGCTCGATCCGAGCTAGGACCGGCCGTCGGCGGTGTCAACCCCTGGGCGCCGGGCCGGGCCCGTGCCAGCCTCGGAGCATGTCAGATCAAGAGATGACCCAGGTCGACGCGATCAAGCGCGTGAAGGAGCTCGTCGAGGACATCGACTTCACGATGCTCACGACGGTGGATGCCGCGGGCAACCTCGTCTCGCGCCCGATGAGCACCCGCCAGATGGACGAGAACGGCGCCATCTGGTTCTTCACCGGCGACGACACGAAGAAGGTCGACGAGGTGGAGGCCGATCACGACGTGGGCCTGTCCTACCTCGACGCGAAGGGCATGCGCTTCGTCTCGGTCGCGGGCAAGGCGATCGTCGTGCACGACAGGGCGAAGATGGAGGAGCTGTACACCCCGTCGCTCGACATCTGGTTCGAGGACGGACTCGACACCCCGGGGGTCGCCCTGCTGAAGGTCACGCCCGTCGAGTGCGAGTTCTGGGAGCCCAAGCACGGCAAGATCGTGATGGCCGCCGGCATGCTGAAGGCGCTCGTCACCAAGGACACGCCGGATGACACCATGCGCCACGAGAAGATCAGCTGCTGATCTCCTCCGGCGGCTGAGCCGGCCTACCTGCTCAGGCGCTCCACCGCTTCGGCGACCGTGACGGTGTCGCGGTCGCCCGAGCGGCGGTCCCACAGCTCCACCTGGCCGTCGGCCGCAGCGCGGCCCACGACGACGAGCTGAGGCACGCCGACGAGTTCGGCGTCGCCGAACTTGACGCCCGGCGACACCTTCGGCCGGTCATCGAACAGTACGTCGAGACCGGCGGTCTCCAGGTCGGCGGAGAGCCGTTCGGCGACCTCGAAGACCACCGGGTCCTTTCCCGCAGCCACCACGTGCACGTCGAACGGCGCAACCGAGG
>DASUQB010000356.1:0-4164 GCA_036280835.1 Microbacterium sp.
CCCTTGTGCAGGTTGTTCAGGAACGTGGTGCGCGACTCCGACTGCGTCTGCTCCAGCAGCGCGCGGCGCGACAGGACGACGTTGTTGCGGTTCTTGTCGAGCTCGAGGATCTTCGCCTCGATCTCCTGGCCGAGGTACGGCGTGAGGTCGCGGACGCGGCGGAGCTCGATGAGCGAGGCCGGGAGGAAGCCGCGGAGGCCGATGTCGACGATGAGGCCACCCTTGACGACCTCGATGACCGAACCGGTGACGACTCCGTCGTTCTCCTTGATCTTCTCCACGTCGCCCCAGGCACGCTCGTACTGCGCGCGCTTCTTGGACAGGATCAGACGGCCTTCCTTGTCCTCCTTCTGGAGAACGAGGGCCTCGACGGCGTCGCCGACCTTGACGACCTCGTTGGGGTCGACGTCGTGCTTGATCGAGAGCTCGCGCGAGGGGATGACGCCCTCGGTCTTGTAACCCACGTCGAGGAGGACCTCGTCGCGGTCGATCTTCACGACGGTTCCTTCGATGAGGTCGCCGTCGTTGAAGAACTTGAGGGTCAGTTCGACCGCGGCCAGGAAGTCCTCAGCAGATCCGATGTCGTTGATGGCGACCTGCTTGGTGGCCGGGGCGGTCGTTGCGATAGTCATGTAGTGGGTTGTCCTTGTTGGGTTGGATATCGGGCCCCGGTTCGATTCCGCGCGCCAAGGCGAACGGGTGCTTCGAACCGAAGCGAGTGGATTTGGATTGCGAATGTCGCGGGCGCACGGCAATGAAGCCATACGCATGACACTTCAGAGTATCAGAACGCCTCGGCCGCCCGCATTATGCCCGCACCGTCGAATGCGTCTCGATAGGTGACCGCGAAGGGGCGCCGATGACCTGCGCGATGCGGGCGAGCACGCGCACCGGCATCCCGACCGCCAGCGCGACGAAGCCGACGACGCTGCGGTCGTGCCCGCCCAGGGCGCGCTTGCGCTCCCAGGCATGGCGCAGCGCGCCGCCGTGTCGCTCCAGCGGGGCGCGCGGCGCGAGGGCGCCCGAGCGACGGAGCGCCACGAGAGCGGAGAGCACCCCGATCCAGTCGTCGTCGGAGGGGTCGTGGAAGTAGTTGTCGCGCAGCCACGTCCGATGGGGATGCCGGAAGGCCCGGGCGATGACGGCATCCTCCCCCGCAAGGAGTCCGCTGTCGCGGAAGACGGTGTTGATGAGCTCCGGCGCGACACCGAAGGAATCGAGCGCGAGAACCGGGATGCCGCGGGCGACCGCCTCGATGGCCGCCGTCGAGCTCACCGTGACGAGCCCTTCGGCGCGATCCAGCGCCTTCGCCATGGGCCCGGCAGACACGACGAGGTTGGGAGGCAGCGCCCCCAGCTCGGCGAGCAGCTGCGGATACCCGTCCTGCTCGGCGTGGGTCTGGCTCTCGCCCCTGACGGCGCGCACCTTCACGACGACGCGCCTCATGGGGTCGGCCTCCGCGGCGCTCCGGAGGAGGCGGGCGACCCGCATCCGGTCGGCGCGCTCGCGCGGCACGATGGCCTGCGCGGCGAACACCAGGTCACTCCCCCGGGTGCTCCCGGCATCCGCCGGGGTCGTGCCGGCGAAGGGCAGCCGGGAGAGGGCGAATCGCTGGGTGAAGTCCTTCTCGCGGGCGAGATCGCCGAACTCCCTCACCTCCCGGTGAGAGTGCAGGATGAACAGGTCGCACTGCGCGCGGTAGAGCAGCGCCTTGCGCGTGGGCGGGATCGAGATGCCGGGCAGGCCCGTGACGATGACGGCCGTCGGCACGGCTGCCGCCACGACACGTGCGAGCACCCGGACCAGGGGCCCGCGTGCGGCGAGGAGCACCGCGTGGGGCCGCAGTCGCGCCAGCGCACCGCCGAGGTTCTCGTACCCGACGCGGCGGACGCGTCGCGTGTCGAGCCCGCTCCCCGCGAGCGCCGCCGCCTGCTGACCCGCGCTGACCACGACCGGCGTCTCGACGACCAGCATCCGCCCGTCGATCTCGCCCGGACGCGAACCGAGCAGCGCCGCGCCCCATTTCACATAGGAATCGGTGTCGGCGATGGCGACGACCCGGAGCGGAGCCGTCACACCGTGACGCGGCGCAGCTTCGCCATCGGCGCGCGCTCTCCGGGGAAGACCCGCTTCACGCCGTCGCCGAGGGCGGTCTCGATGATGCGGATGTCGCGCACGAGGTGCGCGAGGCCCGCGGGCTCGAGCGAGGCCGCGTGATCGGAGCCCCACATGGTCCGGTCGAGAGTGATGTGGCGCTCGACGGCGACGGCGCCGAGGGCGACGGCGGCGAGCGAGACCTGCAGGCCGCGCTCATGGCCCGAGTAGCCCACGGGCACGCCCGGGTACCGGTCGCGCAGCGCGGGGATGACGCGGAGGTTCGCCTCGTCGGGCTCCATGGGGTAGGTCGACGTGGTGTGCAGCAGGATCAGCCGGTCGGTGCCCAGCACGTCGATCGCGGCGTCGATCTGCTCGATGGTCGACATGCCGGTCGAGAGGATGACCGGCTTGCCGGTGTCGCGCAGCGCCTCGAGCAGCGCGATGTCCGTCACCGACGCCGACGCGACCTTGTGCGCCATGACGCCGAGATCCTCCAGGAATGCGACGCTCGGCACGTCCCACGGCGACGCGAACCACTCGAGCCCGCGCAGCAGAGCGTAGTCGCCGATCTCGATGTACTCGTCGCGGCCGAACTCCACCCGGCGCCGGTAGTCGAGGTAGGTCATGGTGCCCCACGGCGTCTCGCGCAGCACGTCGCGCATGTGGGCGGGCGTCGAGATCTCCGGGGTGCGCTTCTGGAACTTCACCGCATCCGCACCTGCGTCGGCGGCAACGTCGATCAGCCGCTTGGCGATATCGACGTCGCCGTTGTGGTTGAGGCCGATCTCGGCGATCACGTAGGCGGGGCGACCGCCGCCGATCACGCGGGTTCCGATGGTGACGGTCATGGCTGTTTCCTCTCGAGGGAGACGGGCGCCTCATCCGGATGCGGCGCGGCGGGGCGGGCGCGGAGCACCCGGTCGGCGAGATCGCGCACCGCTCCCCCGCCACCCGGCCGGCTGACGATGGCGCGGGCCGCGGCGAGCACGAGCGGATGCGCGTCCGGCACGGCAACGGGCCACCCGACGAGCTCCAGGCACGCGAGGTCGTTGACGTCGTTGCCGAGGTAGGCGATGCGGCTGAGCGGGATGCGGCGCGATGCCGCCCACTCCCGCAGCGCGTCGGCCTTGTCGTCGAGGCCCTGACGCACGTCCACGCGCAGCTTCGCGGCCCGCGCGGAGACCACCGGGTTCTCCTCGGTGGAGAGGATGAGCACCGGGATGCCGGCGCGGCGCAGCCGCGCGATGCCCATGCCGTCGGACCGGCTGACGCGCACGTACTCGCGGCCGTCGGAGCCCACGGTCGCGGTGTCGTCGGTGTGCACCCCGTCGAAGTCCGTCACGACGGCGTCGACGCGGATCGCCTCCGCCGCGTCACCCGACGACGCGAGGGGGGCGATCGCGCGCGCCAGCGCGAGCTGCTCCTCGGAGTCGATCTCGATCGCGGTGCGCTCGGGCACGGGCACGAAGCCGGTGCGGCCGAAGAAGCGGTGGCGGGCGGCGCGGAAGCCGGCGGCATCCATCACGTAGAACGCGCCGGTCTCGAGGACGTGCGGCTCGCGATCCTGACGCCGTGGCCGGGTGTCGCGGTCGTGGCCGAGGGCCTTCGCGTCGCCCTTCTTGCCGCGCGTCCAGAGGAAGCCGTAGCTCTTGGTGGCGCTGAACGCGCTGTCGAACGTGTGGCTCTCGACCATATCGACGGCGTCCGCCAGCGCGGACGGGTCGATGAACGGCGACGTCGCCTGCAGGAAGACCAGCACGCCGACGTCGAGCCCGCGAGCGTCGAGGGCGGCGAGCGCATGGAGAAGCGCGCTCTCGGAGGTCGCGAGATCGCCGGCGAGTTCCGACGGACGATGGACGATTTCGGCACCCCACTCCTGGGCGATGGCGGCGATCTCGGGGTCGTCGGTGGAGACCACCACGCGGTCGATGCGGTCGGCCGCCCTCGCCGCCGCGATGGCGCGCCCGATCAGCGGTACGCCGCCGACCCTCCGCAGGTTCTTGCGGGGCACTCCCTTGGATCCGCCTCGTGCAGGGATGACGGCGACCGTCTCGCTCACAGGAGCAC
>DASUQB010000357.1:0-2123 GCA_036280835.1 Microbacterium sp.
GCATCGCCGCCTCGTCGACTCGGCGCCTCGCTGACTCTCTGGCGCTTCGGCGCTCTGTCGCTTCGGCGCTCTGGCGCTTCGGCGCTCTGGCGCTCTGGCGGCGATCGCGGCACGATGGTCCCACACCACACCGCGGTGGGAGGCCCGATGGACACGGCTCGCAATTCCGCTCACCGAACGATCGCCCTGGTCGGCGGACCGGGGGCGGGCAAGACGACCCTCCTGGAGGCGATGCTGTTGCGCGCCGGCGCGATCTCGCGGCGCGGGCTGGTGGAGCAGGGGACGACCGTCGGCGACCACGATCCCGAGGAGATCGCCCGGGGAACGACACTCACCATCGCGCTCGCCGGCTTCGCATGGACGGATGGCGGGGCGGAGCGGGCGATCACCCTCATCGACACGCCGGGTCATCCGGATTTCGTCGGGGGCGTCGACACGGCGCTGGCTGTGGCCGACGCCGCCGCGGTCGTGGTGAGCGCCGTGGACGGCGTGACCGCCGGAACGCGCGCCGTGTGGGCGGCGGCCGGGCAGGCCGGCGTGCCCCGCCTCATCGTCGTCACCCAGGAGGATCGCGCTCGCGCCGACTTCCGCAGAGTGCTGGCGGAACTGCAGGCCGAGTTCGGGGATCACGTGTGGCCGCTGGAGCTTCCGCTCGACGAGGAGCAGGGGTTCCACGCCATCGCCGATGTCCTCGACGAGCGCGCCCTCGTCTACGACGAGGACGGCCGGCACCACGACGAGCCCCTGCCGCCCGAGGTCGAGGATGAAGAGCACCGGCTGCACCGCGACGTCACCGAGGAGATCGTCTCCCACGACGACGCCCAGCTGGAGGCGTACCTGGAAGGGTCGGAACCGGCCGCCGCCGACCTCGAGCGCACCCTGGCTCACGAGGTCGCCACGGGCGCCACCGTCCCGGTGCTCCTGTGCTCCGGGCTGACGGGCACAGGGGTCGACCGCGTACTCGACCTGCTGTGGGGCCTTTCGCCCGACCCGCTCACGCGCGATACCGAGATCCTTCTGGGCGGTGACGACGGAAGGGAGCATGCCGTGTCGCCGAACCCCGACGGGGAGGTGCTCGTCCACGTCTTCCGCACGGTGGCCGATCCATTCGTCGGGCAGATCGCGATGCTGAAGGTGCTGTCCGGCGTGCTCCGGCCGAGCGACCGGCTGTACAACGCATCGACGGGCGCAGAGGAGCGGATGCCGGCTCTCTTCCGGCTGCGCGGCGCCGAGCATCTGCCCGTCGACGCGCTCCGCACCGGCGAGGTGGGAGCCGTCGCCAAGCTGAGCGGCTCCCCGTCCGCCTCGCTGCTGTGGTCGCGGCCGCAGGTCGCCGCCCGGCCGACACCGCTGCCGAAGCGGCATCCGGTGTATGCGGTCAGCCTCACGCCGGCATCGCAATCCGACGATGCGAAGCTGTCCACCGCACTCGCGCGACTGGTGGCCGAAGACCACACGCTCGTGATCGACCGCATCGGCGGCGACACCATCCTCCGGGGGCTGGGCGACACGCATGTCGCCGTGGCCATCGAGCGCATGGCGCGGGTGTTGGGGGTCCATGTCACGTCGGCACCGGCCCCGGTGGCGTATCGAGAGACGATTGCGAAGCCGGCCCAGGCCGAGGGGAGGCTCAAGAAGCAGTCGGGCGGTCACGGCCAGTTCGCGGTCGTGCAGCTGCGGGTCGAACCGCTTCCGCCCGGGGCCGGGTTCGAATTCGTCGATGCGGTCGTGGGCGGCTCCGTGCCCCGCAACTACATTCCCGCTGTGGAGAAGGGGGCCCGCGACGCCCTGTCCTCAGGCGGGCCCCAGGGGCACCCCGTCGTGGATGTGCGGGTCGAGCTGTATGACGGCAAGTCGCACTCCGTCGACTCCTCCGACATGGCCTTCCGCACAGCTGCTTCCCTGGGCGTGAAGGCGGCTCTGGCCGAGGCCGGCACCGTGCTGCTCGAACCGGTTTCGGCGGTGACGATCACCGTCCCCGCGGCCCTGCAGGGCCCGGTTCTCACCGACCTGTCATCGCGGCGCGGGCACGTGCTCGCGACCGAATCCGCGGATGATGGACGCACTCGCATCATCGCCCGCGTGCCCGAAGCCGGCCTCGGCCGCTACGTGCTGGAACTCCG
>DASUQB010000358.1:0-2341 GCA_036280835.1 Microbacterium sp.
GGATGCCGACGCCGCCTACGGCGGCGCGTGGAAGGGCCGGGAGTTCGTGCTGACGCACCACCCGGAGGACGCACCGGAGACCGAGCGCATC
Source organism: Microbacterium sp. (assembly GCA_036280835.1). Taxonomy (GTDB): domain Bacteria; phylum Actinomycetota; class Actinomycetes; order Actinomycetales; family Microbacteriaceae; genus Microbacterium. The sequence goes on from DASUQB010000358.1 coordinate 92, forward strand.
ACGTTCCTGAACTGCGACGTGGCCGAGGCGCTCGACATGGCGCGCAGCGCCGCCGGGGGTGGGAACGTCGAGATCTTCTCGCCCACGATCGGCCGGCAGCTGCTCGAGCGCGGGCTGATCGACGAGATCGACCTGCACATCGCCCCGGTGCTGCTGGGCGACGGCATCCGGCTCTTCGACAACCCCGGCGGCGCCCCGATCCGCCTGGAGCTGCTCAACAGCGATGACCGGTCCCTGGCGGTGAACGTGCGGTACCGCCCGGCGGGCGGCACGACCGCGGAGTAGCGCCGTCGCGCGGATCCCGGATGCCCCGGGCCTGTGAGGCCCGGGGCATCCGCTCGGCCTCAGCTGCCGAAGTGCGCCAGGATCCTGGCCACGACCTCCGCCCGGTCCGCATCCGTCTCGAGCTGCTCGAGCCCGAATCCGAAGAGCAGGGTGTCGGGCGTGACCGTCGCGGCGGTGATGCCGCCGAGACCGCGGGTGCGCTCGAAGTCGCTGGCATTGCCCGGGCTCGACTCCGGAGCACCGGGCACCGACCAGTCGCCGAGACCCTCCTCGAAGCCCTCAGCGAAGAGCACCTCGTCGGTCGTGAGCAGGCGGAGGCGCGTGTCGTCCACGATGAGCCCGTCCTCGCCCGTGAAGGGGTCGGTGACGTAGCTGATCGCGACCTCGACGGGCGCCCCGGCGAAGGCCGAGAGATCGAACTGCACATCGGTCCAGCCGCCCGACGACCCCGTGAAGGAGTTCCACTCGCCCGTGGTTCCGGTGGGCAGGCAGTCCTCTTCCGCGGTGGCGGGCGTCAGGTAGTTGAGAAGCTGCGGGTGCTCCTCCAGCAGGAACCCGGCCGCGCACTCCGCGGGCACGTCCGTGGTCGTGCCGCCGAGCGCGTCGGGCAGCGTCGTCCAGTCGTCCGTTCCGACGGGGCGCGCCTCCACGATGACGTGGTCGTAGGCTCCCTCCGTCGTGAACGAGAACTGGGCCTCGAGCGCCGGCGCGGCCGCCGCGTCGATGCCGGTCAGGTCGTACGTACGGCTCAGGCGCTGGTAGCCGTCGTCGATGTGCGTCGCCGCGGCCGCCCATTCGCCCTCGATCGGGATGAAGTCGCCCGCCGGGTCGAGGTAGTCGGCCGCGCCCCAGCTCTCGAACTGCGGGAACTCGTCGACCGGGAGGATCTCGCTCGTCGGAACCAGCGCACCCGCCTCGTTCACGGGGTTGTCGGCGACCGCCGGACCGCCGAAGAGCGCCTCGACGCCCTCGAGCGGGGTCACCGTGCCGGTGACGCCGCCCGCGCTGAGCGCGCCACGGTCGTAGGCGCCGAGCCAGTACTGCGTGAAGTCGTCGGCGAGGAACAGGCAGTCGGCCGCATCCACCGAGATGACGCAGTCCTCCTCAGGGGCGCCGTCGAGCCCATAGAAGACGCCGCCCACCGAGCCGCCGAAAACGCCGTAGTACGCGGCGGTCTCGCCGGCGAGCGCGACTTTGCCGCCCTCGTTCAGGTAGTCGCGCACCGACATGGTGAGGTACTGCTGCCGTTCGGCGACGGCGGCGTCGGGAACCTGATTGCCGAACACGTCGGTCAGCACGTCCTCGGCATCCTGGGTCAGCCTGTTGTCGCCCAGATACCAGAGCACGGCGTCGTAGTGGCCCAGCACCCCGAGGTCGTGGGGAACACCCCGAGCGTCGACATCCCAGACATCCGGCGTCACACCGTTGGCCTGGAGGGCCGCGACGTGCGCGTCGACGTACTTGGGCCCGCTCGCGTGCGGAGGCTCGAGGGCGTTCTGCCCGCCGGTGTAGTCCTCGTTCGCCACGATCAGCACCGAGGTGCCGGTGTCCTGCGCCACCTCGTACGTGAAGTGCTCGCTCTGCACCGTCTTCAGGCTCTTGTTCCTCAGGATGTCGCGCGGCGACGGGAACGCCGAGAACCAGGTCTCGACGGTGTCGCCGGCCTTCGCCCCGCGCACGACCCCGCGGTACTCGGCGTAGTAGTCCACGTTCTCGTCGCCGTAGCGCTCGCCTCCCTTCCACTCCTTCACAGGGGAGAGGCGCAGCGGACCGCCGTTGATGCGGTACCACATGTGCTTCGCGAGCAGGTCGCGCTTGGCCCACACGGCGACCTCCTGCGGGTCGCCGTAGGAGACGGAGAACGTGTCGACGCGGAAGTCCTCGGCGTCCCGGCCGACGACCGAGACAGGGTCATTGGGGTCCTTCGCCGATTCGGCGACAGCGAGGGCGAAGGGCACGTTCTTC
>DASUQB010000359.1:0-2796 GCA_036280835.1 Microbacterium sp.
GACCGAGCCCGACGCCGGCTCGGACGTCGCCGGCCTGAAGACCCGCGCGGTCCGCGACGGCGACCAGTGGGTGATTCACGGGTCGAAGCTCTACATCACCAACGGGGTGGAGGCCGACTGGCTCTGCCTGCTCGCCCGCACCTCCGACGAGGGCGGCGCGCGCGGCATCAGCCAGATCGTCGTCCCGACGACCACGCCGGGCGTGAGCGTGTCCCGCAAGCTCGACAAGCTCGGCAACCGCTGCTCGGACACCGCGGAGCTGGCGTTCGACGGGGCGCGCGTCCCGGTCGACCACACCATCGGCGAGGTCGGGCGCGGCTTCCAGCAGCAGATGTCGCAGTTCCAGAACGAGCGGATGGTCGCCTGCTACGGACGGGTCGGCGCGTGCGAGCGGGCGCTGGACCGCACCGCCGCCTACCTGCGGCAGCGCGAGGCGTTCGGCGGGCCGTTGATCAAGAACCAGTACCTGAGCTACCAGCTCGCCGAGCTCTACGCCCGCCTCGACATGTGCCGGCACTACAACTACGCCTGCGCCGAGGCCTACATGCGCGGCGAGGACACCTCGCGCTTCGCGACGATCGCCAAGCTCGCGATCGGCCGGCTGTGCGAGGACGTCGCCCGCACCTGCCTGCAGTACCACGGGGGCCTGGGCTACATGGAGGAGACGTGGACCGCGCGCTTCCTGCGCGACATGCGGATCACGTCGATCGGCGGCGGCGCGGACGAGGTCATGCTCCAGGTCATCGCGAAGATGCACGGCATGTGAGGCCCCTCCGTGAGTGAAATTCCCGGCTATAGCCGAGAACATCACTCACATGGGGATCGAGGTCGTGCCGCTGAGCGCCGAGCAGGCGGTGACGCTGCTGACGGAGCCGGAGGAGTTCGCCGGGCGCTTCGGGCTCACGCTGGTCGACGGCTTCCTCGCCTTCCCCGAGGCGCTCGAGCCGACCGTCGAGGCGCTCGAGGGCGGGATCGCGCCCGCGTGGTTCGCGCACCTGATCGTCGAGGGCACGCAGGTCGTGGGCCTCGGCGGCTACACGGGGCCGCCCGTGGACGGCGTCATCGAGATCGGCTACTCCGTCGCGCCCTCGTGCCAGGGCCGGGGGATCGCGACCGCCGCCGTCGGCCGGTGGCTCGACCGCGCCGCGCGGGCCGGGGTGCGGCGCGTCATCGCCCACACCCTGCCCGCGGAGAACGCCTCGAGCGCGGTGCTGCGCCGCAACGGCTTCGTCCGCGACGGCATCACCGTCGACCCGGACGAGGGCACCGTGTGGCGCTGGGCCTGGCATCCGGCCTGATCCCCACTACGGTGGCCGACCGTGACCCCGCCCACCCCCGTGCAGCGCTCCTTCCAGCTGTGGATCGCCGCGGTCGTCGTCGGCGTCGTCGGCAGCGCCCTCTCGCTGGCGACCACCACGGCGGCACCGAGCCCCCTCGCCGCCACCGGCGGCCTCGTCGGCGTCGTCATCGGCCTGCTCTTCCTCGGCGTCGTGGTCTACCTCGCCCTGCGGATGCGGGCGGGCGACCACTGGGCCCGCCTGGCCCTGACGATCCTGGGCGGCATCTCCGCGGTCTTCACCGTGCTCGGCGTGCTGCTCACCGCCGGCCTCGGGGTCAGCATCGGCGCCGTGTCGACGATCGTCAGCCTCGTCCAGGCCGCCCTGATCGTCGCCGCGATCCTCTTCGCCTTCCAGGGCCCGGCCAACGCCTACTTCCGCTGACGGCCCTCAGACGTGGTCGACCGTCGACGCGCCCTGCGACGCGGAGGCGCAGTGGGCGCAGCAGAAGAAGCGGCCGTCGACCTGGTGGCCGTGTCCGAGGATCGTGACGCCGCAGTGCTCGCAGCGCGGGGCCATCGTGTGGATCGCGCACTCGAAGCTGTCGAAGGTGTGCGAGACACCCTGCGCGCGCACCTCGAAGGCCATCTCGTAGTCGTTCCCGCAGCTCTCGCAGACGGCCATGACGGTCCTCCTCGCGTCGTGCGGCGGCGCGGGCGCGCCGACCGGGGGCGACGGATGCCCGACAAGCCCGCTCGACAACCTGCCGGAGCACCTGAGCCCGGCCGTCGCGGCCACGCTGCGGTAGAACGGCGGGGTGGCCACCGACCGTCCCTGGGGATTCCGCACGCGCGCGGTGCACGCGGGCGCCGTGCCCGACGCCGCGACCGGCGCCCGCGCCGTGCCCATCTACCAGTCCACGAGCTTCGTCTTCGACGACACCGCCGACGCCGCGAACCTGTTCGCGCTGCAGAAGTACGGCAACATCTACAGCCGCATCGCGAACCCCACGGTCGCCGCGCTCGAGGAGCGCCTGGCCAGCCTCGAGGGCGCGCTCGGCGCGGTGGCCACCAGCTCGGGGCAGGCCGCGGAGTTCCTGACGTTCGCGACGCTCGCGGGCGCCGGCGACCACATCGTCGCCGCGGCCGCGCTGTACGGCGGCACGGTCACCCAGCTCGACGTGACGCTGCGCCGCTTCGGCGTCGACACGACGTTCGTGCCCGGCGACGACCCCGACGCGTTCCGCGCGGCGATCACCGACCGCACCCGCTGCGTGTTCGCCGAGATCGTCGCGAACCCGTCCGGCGAGGTCACCGACGTCGCCGCCCTGGCCGAGGTCGCCCACGAGCGCGGCCTGCCGCTGATCATCGACGCGACGATGGCCACGCCGTACCTGTGCCGGCCCATGGAACACGGGGCCGACATCGTCATCCACTCGGCGACGAAGTTCCTCGGCGGCCACGGCACCACCCTCGGCGGGGTGATCCTCGAGTCGGGGCGCTTCGACTGGGGCAACGGC
>DASUQB010000360.1:0-2636 GCA_036280835.1 Microbacterium sp.
TCGCACGCGACGAGTGGACGTAGGTGAGCTCCAGCCCCGCTGCCGCCCGGGCGGTGGCGATCTCGCCGTCGGGGTGCGCCATGGCCTGGCGTCCGACCGGGCCGAGGATGACCGGGGCCGGCATCGAGGCGCCGAGCACCGACGTGCTGAGGTCGCGTTCGGCGCGGTCGATGAACATCCGCGGGACGATCCGCCACGCGGACAGCGCCCGCGCGTTCGCTCGCACCGCGGCGCCGCCGCCCGCCCAGGCGAGCAGATGCCGGCGCGCAGCCTCGGACAGCACCTCCCCCGCAGCGGCTTCGAGGTCGGACAGGTTGGTGGTGAAGATCGGCTCGGTGCCCGCGCTCATCCCGGCGATGTAGATCTCGGACTGGTAGCTGCCGAACGGGGCCCCCGGGCCGACTGGGAGCGGCGACTTCGCGAGGCGCTTGGGAGTCGCAGGTCCGGGGGCCACCCGGGTTTCGGCGAGCGCGGGCGGCGCGAGGAGGGATGCGGCGGCAGTCGCCGCAGCGAGCTCGAGAAACTGACGACGAGTGTGCTCGGACATGTCTGGGCTCCGTTTCAGCGCACGCGGGTCAGGGAGGAACGGGAGAGCGTGCGGTGACTGCGGTGACGCGCCTTCCGGACCTCCTCTTCGAGCTCGTCGACGAGGCTCCGCATGACGCGCCGGACGCCCCTCTGCCCGTCCAGCGCGAGGCCGTAAAGGTACGGACGGCCGACGAGCACCGCGTCGGCGCCGAGCGCCAGCGCCTTGAAGGCGTCACGGCCCGTGCGGATCCCGGAGTCGAAGAGCACGGGCATCCTGCCGTCGACCGCCTTGACGACCGGACTGAGCGCGTCGAGCGACGCGATCGCCCCGTCGACCTGACGTCCGCCGTGATTCGAGACGACGATGCCGTCGATGTCGTGCTTGATGGCAAGCCTGGCGTCGCGTGGGCTCTGGATCCCCTTGAGCAGGAGCGGGCCAGCCCAGTTCTCGCGGATCAGCGGCAACTGCTTCCAGCTCAGGCCGGGGTTCTGGAAGACGCGTGCGAATGCGATGCCGGCCGCCAGCGGGGCAACCTCTGCCGGCACTGGCATGTGCTTGCGCTGGAAGACCGGGTCGCTCGTGTAGTTCGCGATGCCCTTGTTCTCGAGGAAGGGTGAGTACCCGATATCCAGGTCGAGGGGTCGCCAGCCGAGCAGCGTCGTATCGAGCGTGATCATCAGATGGGTGTAGCCGGCCGCGGCGGCGCGGCGCAGGAAGGACACCACCAGCTCATCATCGGTGGGCCAGTAGAGCTGGTACCAGCGCGAGCCGTCGCCGTTGGCCGCCGCCACGTCCTCCATCTTGTAGGCGCCCTGCGTCGAGTGCACGTAGGTCAGCCCGAGCTCGGCCGCCGCGCGGGCGCTGGCGAGGTCGCCGTCCGGGTGCGCGAGCGTCTGCACGCCGACCGGTGCGAAGAGGACCGGCGCGGGCATGCGCGTCCCCAAGATGGTGGTGGAGAGATCAACCTTCGCCGGCTTGCGGCCCGTGCGCCGCTTGACCTCCCAACGTCGGAACGCCGCGGCGTTGGCGCGCGTGGTGTCCCGGTCTCCTGCCCCGGCGCGGATGTAGCCGAGGGCCTCGGGGCTCAGGTTCTCGGCAGCTTGCGCCTCCAGCTGCGAGAGGTCGCCGGGGATAGCCAGCTCCTTCATCGTCACGTCAGGCAAACGAGCCGTCCCGACGTTTGGCTACGGGTTCGGTCTGAACGTCCGCTCGTCCGCACGGTTGCACCGACAGCGGCAGATCCGGACGTCCGCCGAGATGCCTCGGGCCTGGTCAGGAGTAGCGGTGGCTCTTGGCCGAGTGCCCGTGTTCGCGTGTGCAGGTTCGCCCGCTAATGGCCCGATGGCCGCACAGCTGCACCTCGTGGTCGGCTGAAGGAGGCTCGGCCTCGGGTGTTTTCGGATCTGGTCTCTCTGCCCATTTCGGCGCGGCCTGGGGCTTTGCGGTAGCCCGGGCCACCCGTTGCTCGTAGCGAGCCTCGCGCATGGCGCGCAGATCATCCATCTTGCTCATCGGCGGTTCACCCGACTGACCCTAGCTTCAGCGCGGGACAGTTCCCGACAGGCGCCTGCGCAGGTTCGCGGCCACCGGGAGGCTCGCGGCGCACAGGCGGGGCACTCGATCACCGCAACCCGGCACGACCGAGCGGATCGCGGCATGAGCGTGCACTTCTGCTGTGTCACATTGGGGAGGTGGCCGACAACTCCGCCGCCGGACACCCGGGCGGACGAGGCGGTCTGGTGCGATCGCGTCATTGTTCCTGAGGGGGGCGGCGGGGATAGTGAGAGGTGAGCGGCGGTGCCGCCGGGGCGCTGCCTCGAGCCAAGGGGGCTGCCATGTATGCGCGCTCCGTCACGATCATGGGCAGGCGCGAAGCGGTCGAGGAGGGCATTACCTTCATCCGCGACGAGGTCCAGCCCGCGGTGACGGCAATGGATGGATGTCTGGGGCTGTCGCTGGTGGTCGACCGGGCGAGCGGGCGTTGCATGGCCACCAGTGCCTGGGAGACCAAGGACTCGATGATCGTGGCCGACGATGAGCTGATTCCCCTCCGAACCCGCGCGGCATTGATCCTGGGCGGCGAGCCCGAGGTCGACTGCTGGGAGAT
>DASUQB010000361.1:0-3388 GCA_036280835.1 Microbacterium sp.
TGCGGGCCCTCTCCGTACGACTGACCGGCTCGGAGGCGGTTAGGCCTGGACGAGCTCGCGCGTCTTGTGGACGACGACGTCGCCACGGGTGATCATCGGCTGGGTGGAGAGCACCGAGTCGAGCTTCTGCTCGCGCAGCCAGCTGGCGGCGATGCGGTTCGACTCGTCGGCCTGCGCCGAGGTGTCGAAGAAGCCGACGGAGGTCATGACGCCATCGCCGGCGTCGATGAGCGAGTAGCCGTTGAAGCCCGGGAGCTCGCACAGCGTCGGGAGGAGGCTTTCGTCGATCTTCTTGACGAGCTCGCTCTTGCGGCTCTGGTCGATCGACTCGTAGCGGCGGATGGTGCAGTTCATGGGGTACTCGTTTCTGCAGGGTGGAGGTCTCGGTTGAGTCCTCCGGGAGCGCTCGGCCTCAAGGGGACAGTCGAGGAACCAGCGCTGGTTCGGCGACGTCCGGAGGGTCTGAGCGCGTCACCGACTCTAGCAGCTTCTTAGAAACGGTTGCTTACTTTCTACGTTTCTATACGTTATTCTTGTAATACGGCGATGTGCCCCTTCTCCGTCACCCTCGAGCACGTTCCGGACCGCGACCTCGGTCCGCTCTTGGCCCAGCTCGCAGGGGCGGGCTTCGCCAGTCCGATCATCAGGCATGCCGGCGCTGACGGTCCCTCCGAGGGGCGCGGCGCCCCCGCCCGCGTGGTGTCGCCGGACCTGCCCGACGATTGGCGCCTGCTGCACGAGCGAGAAGGCGAGTCGTATCGATGGCCGAAACGGCGCGACGCCTACTCGCCCTACCGCGTGTTCATCGGCACGACGCGCGCCGAGGGTGCCGTCCAGATCGGGCTCGGTGAGACGGTCCGCGAGAACACCTGGGGCCGCGACCGCAAGTACGTCGTCGCGTTCCTCAGCGGCGGCTCGCCACAGCATCCGCTCGTCGAGTTCGTCGCCACCGACGACTTCGAGGACACGCGCGAACTCGTAGCGGTCATCCGCGGCAGCGACGGAGGACGCCGCATGTACGGGATCGGCGACACGCTGCCTGCGGTCTACGCCGATCACTTCCGGACCCAGATCTACAACGAGCGAGTCGCCCATCCCGGCGCCTGGAACAAGGCCGTCGCCGTCGCCCGCGAGGACGACCACCACACGATGCTCAACCACGCACTGATCCAGAGCCGGCGGCGCTATCGGCCGTAGCCGCCTCCTCACGGGTGACCGTCGACAACGAGCCCCGAAGCCCGCGGTCAAGCGTGCCATGAGGGACAAAATCACCGGTGCATCGCTCTTGCGAAAGCGACTTCGCGCGGTCGGCGAGCCGCCGACCGGGATCGCACGGAGCGTTCGTCTCCAGCGACGAAGCGCCGTCCTCCTATTGAGGGTGTTGATGCCGCACACGGTGATAAGCGCTCAGGACGGCGACCCCCGACCCCGGATCGGGTCGTCTATCTCGGCGACCAGGGAGTCACGGGACGCTCCAACCGCGTGCCGTCGACGACGATGTCGACCCGCTCGTTGATGAAGGCCAGCCGATCGGTCACCTCGGCCGCGTCGCGCAGCGGCTCCGGGTAGCTCCAGACGAGATCGTCCTCACCCTCGAGCGACCAGTAGGAGGCCTGGCCCTTGTAGGCGCACAGTGTCCTCGTATCGCTCGGACGCAATCGATCCGTCCGCACATCGTCGGGCGGCAGGTAGTAGCGGACCGGCAGCGACGGATCGAACAGCAGGCAGGGATCCGAGGACTCGGCGAGGAGCTCGCCGTCGGCCTCGACGCGCACCTGCCGCGAGCTGTGCACGATGTCGATCCGGTGAAACGGGTCGCGCGGGTGTCCGACGTTGCGGTCGTCCTCCCGATACCAGGCGTCGAACGCGTCGAGTCGAGCGAGATGTGTAGCCCGCGAGGTCGGCGTCGAAGCGCCGGAACGCCGCCGCATCACGGTCCACGCCAGCGGCATGGATCCTGAGCCGCTCACCCTCGCTGGTAGAAGGGAATGCTGGGATCAAGAACCCAACGTCGATCCCGCGGCCCGCATCGCGTCCACTCGCGAGGTCGTTACGCAGACGCGCGTAAAGAACGACCGCCGGGATCCGACCCCATGCATCCCGGCACCACCCGCCATCATTTGGCTCTACAGCGCGGTCGCGAAGACGCCCGTTGTCCCCGAAACGGCCCGTGAGACGCGAGAATTGTCCCTGCTGTTGTCCCCGCGCCGATGCACCGCCGAGCGGAACATCGTGATTTGCGGGGGACGAAGAGGGTGAGCGACGGGACTCGAACCCGCGGCCGCCGGGACCACAACCCGGAGCTCTACCAACTGAGCTACGCCCACCAAGCGGCACGGAGCATAGCGGCGAATCGCGGCCGGATCAGCCCCGGCAGGCGACCGTGCTCTGGTCGAGGATGGTGCCGTCGGCCGCGATGAAGCTCAGGTCGGCAGAGCCCGGGGCGAGCGTGATGCGGAGGGCGCCGTGCGTGACGTCGTCGGAGAAGGCCAGCCGCGGGTCGTCCTCGTTGACGTTGTGGTGGCCCCGGCCGCCCGCGCCGGCGATGTACTGGACCGTGCCGTCGACGGGCCGGAAGCGCTGGAGGTCGTGGTCGTGGCCGGAGAGCACGATCGCCGCGCGGCCCGCGACGGCGTCCCAGAGGCCGGCGACCTCGATCTCCTCGTCGCGGTGCTTGCCGGCGTTGAAGCGGGGGCTGTGCCAGAAGGCGATGCGGCAGGTCCCCTCGCCCACGGCGCGAGACCGCAGCCAGCGCAGCTGCCCGGGGTCGTCCGGCGTCTCGGAGTTGACCGACAGCACCGTCCAGCCCGCCGCCCTGCGCTCGTAGCGGTGCGGGAGCGGGCGGCCCAGCACCGAGCGCCAGAACGGGTCGTAGCCGGTCGCGTGGTTGGCCCATTCGTGGTTCCCGGGCGTGGGCCACATCCGCTCGACGAGGGAGCCGTAGACCGCGGCGAACTCCTGGAACTCCTCCGGCGTGCCGGTGTCGTAGACGTCGCCGAGGTAGATGACCCGCTCGGGGTCGTCGCCGGCGATCATGCGCGCCACCCGCCGGTCGTCGTCGTCGCGCTCGCCGCCGTCCCCCACCGCCCAGACCACCACGCCGTCGTCGGGAGCGGAGGGGTCGAACTTCCCGAGCCCGGACGGCCCGTCGCCGCAGCCGGCCGCAACCAGGGCGGCCGCGCAGGCGAGCAGTACCGGTGACGCGCGCGAGCGCATCGCCACCCAACGGTGTCACATCGCGGCGCTCAGGCCGGCCGCAGCGTGAAGCGCAGGCGGCCCGTGCGGCAGGTGTCCACGTAGCGGCCGTTGCGGGTCACGAGGACCTTCATGCGGAAGGTGCCGCGCCAGCGCTCGCCGCGGGCGTCGGCGATCCGCGCGGCGCGGATCG
>DASUQB010000362.1:0-8756 GCA_036280835.1 Microbacterium sp.
GAGGAACGCGCCGTTGCCGTTGGTGAGGAGCAGGCCGACGTCATCGGTGTCGACATCGGGGTTCTTCGCGTCGCCGAGGAACAGCCGCACGTCCGTGGCGGCCACCTTCACCACGCGAGCCGCACCCGTGCCGGACTGCTCGAACGTGAAGTCGCCGCTCAGCCGCTGGCCGGAGATGTCGAGGGAGAGGTCGGTCGCGGTGATCGCGAACTTCTGGGTCGCCGGCCGGGTGTCGATCCCGAGCACCATCGTCGCGGACGCGGACACGCCGGGCACGGTGAGGGCGACGGTGCCCGAGATCGTGCCCGACATTCCGCCCGTCTCGATGACGAGCTTGCCCGCACCGCCGGTGAGGGTCAGGATGTCGGCGCCGCCGCCGCCGATGCGCAGCCCGACGTTCGCGAGCACGATCGTCGTGGTGGCGCCTGACCGCTCGAACGAGATGTCGCCTCCGAGCGACTGGCCGGCGATCGACAGGGTGATGCCCGTTCCGCCGACGCGCACGTACGGGCCGGCTGCCAGGGCGAGCGAGACGCTGCGGCCGCCGACGGTCACGGATTCGGTGACCTGCGCGTTCGTGTTGTTCATCATCAGGAAGAACGAGCCGGCGATGGTGACGCCATCGGGCAGCAGGGCACCGAGGTCGAGCGTTCCTGCCAGCGACATGGCCATACCCGCGGGCGTGAGCACGATCAGGCCGTCGACGCCGGTGAGGAGCGGAGCGTCGGTTCCGAGCGCGACCTCGCCGCCCGCGATCGCGATCACCGTGCGCTTCACACCCGCCGCGTTCGTCGCCTGCTGGAACGAGACCGACGCCGTCAGCGAGATGTCGCCGAGGTCGAGCACGATGCCCTCGCCGACGATGCGGATATACGGACCGGCCTCGAGCCGAGTGCCGGCGACGTCGGAGAGCACGACCGCCTGGGCGGAGCGGTTGATCTCGAAGCGGAGTGACGCGGCGCTGACCGAGAAGGTGCCGCCGAGCGAGATGTTCGCCTCGGTGATCTCGAGCACGCCGGCCAGTCCGCCGGAGCCGATCTGCAGTGCGCCGGTGAGGTTCAGGATGCCGATGGGGGCGCCGAAGTCGGCCTTCGCTGCGATCGCGACATCCACGATCTTCACCCCGCCGACCGTCCGCTGCGAGAACGTCAGGTCGCCGTCGGTGAGGAGGAAGCCGCCGATGTCGAGCGTGATGTCGGTGCCGACGACCTCGATCGATGACGAGGCGGGGCTCAGCGTCACGGCGAAGGCGCCGCTGACCGCGACGCCGGGAAGCGTGACCGCCACCGTGCCGTCGACCCTCCCCGCGACGCCCGTGCTGTCGAGGGTGAACGAGCCGGTGCCGTCGGTGAGGGCGATGAAGTCGGTGGCGCCGTCGCCGAACGCGGCGCGCGCGTTGGCGATCGCGATGACGGTCGAAGCGGTGGCGCCGCTGCCGGACTGGGTGAAGGAGAAGTCGCCGGAGAGCCGCTGGCCGGCCACCACGATGGCGACGCCCGTGCCGTCGACGCGGAGGTAGGGACCGGCGGGAAGCGCCAGCGCGACGGTGGTGCCGTCCAGTTCGAAGGTCTGGTTCACGGCGGCGCCGGAGTTCACCGCGACGGTGAACGTCCCACTGAACTGCACGGCGTCTCCCGGGATGAGGAACCGCACGCTTCCGCCGACGCGTCCGGCGATGCCCGCCGCCGTCATGACGAACACGGCCTGGCCGTCGGTGAGCCGCACGCCCGCCGTGGCAGTGCCCAGCGAGAGGCTCAGCGCCGAGGCGATCAGCACGGTGGTGCTCGGCGCCGTCGTGCCGGCCGGGGCGCCCGCGGCGACGGGGCCGCGCACCTGCGAGAAGACGAACACCCCGCTGAGCGCCTGATCGTCGATCGTGAGCACGGCCGGGGTCGCAAGCGTGCCGACCTGCACCCGTACGGACCCGGCGGGAAGCAGCACCCCCAGCACCGTCCGCGCGGTCGTCGACGTGTTGACCTGCAGGCGGATCTCGCCGGTGAGCGTGAAGGCATCGCCCGCGTTCAGGGCGAGGGTCGCGGTCAGCACGGTGGCGAGGCCGGCCGGGGTGAGCTCCAGCTCACCGCTCGCGACGGACGCCACCGCGACGCCGTCGCCGAGGCTGAGCGTGAGGGGGTTGCCGCCGTCGCGCGCCGACGAGCCGAACTTGAGCCGAAGCCCGCCACCCGCGAGGGTCTCGATCGCGAACGTGCCGGTGAGCTCCTGGCCCGCCACTCCCAGCACGAGGTCGCCGATCACGAGGACGTGGGGAGCGGCGGCGGTGCCTTCGGCGACCGTGACGGCGTCATCCCCCGTGCCGAGCACCTGCTCGGACGTCGTCTCGTTGAAGAAGACCCACGCGGTGCCGGCCAGCGTGACGCCCGGGATGCCGACGAGTTCCACCGTGCCGGAGATGGCGACGACGCGGCTCCCGGCGGTGCCCTTGACGGAGCCGTTGACGTCGGTGAGGTAGAGACCCTTGGCGAACGGGTTGCGCGCCCCGCCCTCGACGAAACCGGGGCCCTGGCCGACGAACACCGTGAGACCGGTGACGGTGACCTCCGCGGCCCCGAAGCTGACGGTGCCGATGATCTCCACGAAGTCGCCGAGCGTGATCGCACCGGAGACGGAGACCGCGACGAACGCGGTGCCGCCGGTGGCCTTCTCGGTCTCGGAGAAGACCAGCGGAACCGCGACGCCGCCGACCGCGATGGTCTGGTTCACGGCGGCCGCAGTCCCGTTGTAGCGGACCGAGATCGTCGCGTCCGCGTTGACGCCGCCGCCCGCGACCGCGACCGCACCGGAGAAGGTGCCGGCGATGCCGGCGGCCGTCAGCAGGAACGCACCGACGCCGTCGGTGATCCCCACCGGGCTGGCTTCGCCCTGCGGCGTCAGCGACACCGTGACCTGGCTGAACGCGATGATCGTGACGCTCGTGGGGGTTGCACCCGTGGTCGTCGTGCGGCTGAGGAGGAAGTTGCCGGAGAAGGACGGACCGCCCGTGACGGCGAGAACGCCGTCCGTGATCGCCACGTGCAGGAAGGCGCCGGCGGGGACGTCGATGCCGAGATCGGTGCGGCGCACCGCGGCCGTCGAGGTGTTGACCGCGAACTCGACGTCTCCGCCCAGGGTGAGACCCGGGAGCGTGAAGATTCCCGTCGTGCTGCCCGAGAAGGAGGCGGCGACGCCCTGCGGGGTGATCAGCATCGCGCCCGACCACGCGTGCGCCGTCGTGATGTTCACGAACGTCCCGAGCTGGAGCGTCATGTCGGTGACCGCGAATGCCACCTCGCCCGCGGGCGTGCGGCTGATCAGCACCCGATCGGCGCCGAGCGCCTGTCCTGCGATCGTGATCGTGGCGTCGGCGACCTCGATCCTGAGTCCGGGCTGCAGCTCGACCTCGCCCGGGCCGCCGTCATCCAGCGTCACCGCCGTGGCGCCGGAGTTGATCTGCACCGACACGGCTCCCGAGACGGTGAGCACCGGCACGTTCACCGAGAGGACGGCGGAGACCGAGCCGGCCATCCCGGCGGCGTTCAGGCGGAAGGTGCCCGCGATCCCCGTGACGCTGACGACGGGCGACGCCGAAGCGCCGAGGGCGATGACGCCGTTCGCGAGGGTGAGGGTGAGATCGGCGCCGCTCTTCACGATCTCGACGTCGCCCGCGAGGGTCTGGCCCGCCACGGTGATCGCGACGCCCGTGCCCGCGATGCGCAGATAGCCGCCCGCTCCCCCGGAGGGCAGGGTCACCGTCACGGTGCCGGTGCCGACGCGCACGGTCTCGTCCACGGCGCCGGCGGTCGAGTTGATCTCGAGCGCAAGGGCCCCGGCGAGGCTCACCCCGGGGACACCGGAGAGCGCGATCGTTCCGGAGAGGCGACCGGCCATTCCTGCGCCCGTGCCGGGGAGCACGAACACGGCCTCGCCGTCGGTCAGCGTGAGGCGCGCGGCGCCGGCTGCGAAGGTGAACCGCGCGCGGGTGAGGGCGATCCGCGTGAGCGTGCTGTCGTCGATGCCCCCGGCGACGCCGTCGGCGCCGTAGGAGGTCACCCGCTCGACGGCGATGTCGGCCGTGACCGACTGGCCGAGCACCGTGAGCACGATGCCCGTGCCGGCGACGCGGAGGTACGGGCCGGCGGGCACCTCGAGCGTCACCGACCCCGCCCCGACGCGCAGCGTCTCCGTCACGGCGGCGCCGGTCGTGTTCACCTGCAGTTCGAGCGCGCCGACCAGCTCGAACGCCCCTGCCGCGACGGCGATCTCGACGGCGATCGATCCCGCGACGCCGGCCGAGGTGATGACGAACAGCCCGGTGCCCTCGGAGGCGGTCAGCGGCCCGAGCGCCATCGACACGTGTGCGAGGCCCAGCCGCACGACGGTGCCGCCGGCGGTCGTCCGGACCTGCTCGAAGGTGACGTCGCCGGTCAGGGTCTGGCCGAGCACCGAGATCGAAAGGTCTTCGCCGCCGACACGCACGAGGCCGGACGGCAGCGGGACGGTCCACCCGTCGACGGTCTTCGCTTCGCCCGTGGTGTTGAACGCGACAGTGATGGTGCCGGTGACGCTGACGTCGGGGAGGGCGATGGAGACGCCGACCGCGATCGCGCCGTAGGCGCCCGCTGCGGCGCCCGCGGTGGCGCTCGCTCCCACGAGCACGATGGTCGACGTGGCACCCGCGCCCGATGACGGCTGGGCAAGAGTCACCAGCGGGTTCGAACCGCCGAGGGCGAGGCGGGTGTTGCGCAGGGTCAGCGTCAGTGTGCCGTCGGCGTCGGTGACCTCGAGATCGGTCACGAGCGACTGGCCGGCGACCGTCAGGACGACGGCGTCGCCGGCGAGCCGGATGTACCCGTCGGCGCCACCCGGCGGCAGCACCAGCACGAGCGTCTGGCCGTTGACGGTGAACGACTCGTCGATGCCCTCGGCCGCCGTGTTGAACTCGACGGCGATGTTGCCGGAGAACGCGACGCCCGGGACATCGAGGGCGACGGCACCCGTGATCCGCCCCGCGAGAGCGGGGCTCGTGCCGGTGGTCAGCAGGATGAGGGCGGCGCCGTCGGTGAGGGTCAGCACTCCCCCGCCGAGGCTGAGCTGCACGGAGGTCGCGGCGATGCGCAGCACCGTCCTGCCGCCGTCCGGAAGGCCGGACTCGCTCAGCGCGGTCACCCGTTCGATCGCGACGTCCGCCGTGAGGGACTGGTCGAGCACAGTCAGCGTGAGGCCGGCGCCTTCGAAGCGCAGGTAGGGACCCGCCGCGACATCGAGCGCCTGCGTCGTGGTTCCCACGAGGACGGATGCCGCGACGCGCGCCGCGGTCGTGTTGAGCACCAGCGCGAGCGAGCCGCGGAGCTGGGCGCCCGCCGGGAGGTTCACGGCGATCGTGCCCTCGATCCGGCCGGCGAGACCCGCCGCCGCGAGCACCAGGATTCCCGAGCCGTTCGACAGCCGCACGCCGATGTCGTCCGCGACGTCGGCGGTCGTCTTGTCGTCGCCGAGGAAGAGGCCGACGTTCGCGAGGCCGACGACCGTGATAGGCGTCCCGCCGGAGGTCAGGCGCTCGACGGCGATGTCGGCGCGAAGGCTCTGGCCGAGGAAGGCGAGCGCGAGGCCGGTCAGCGCGACCCGCACGTACGGTCCGCCGGGCAGCGTCGCCGTGCCGACGGTCACGGCGGCCGGAGCGCTGTTCACGGCCACCGCCGCCGCGACCCCGTCGACGCCGAGTGCGGCGATGGTGACGGTCGCGGACAGCGTGCCGGCGATGCCCCCGGCCCGGATGACCATGTCGCCCGTGATGGTGCCCAGCTGCACGGCGTCGCCGAAGGCGACCGCGCCGTCGGTCACCGCGACGGTCAGATCGGTCGCGGTGCGGCCGAAGGCGAACGTGCCGCTCAGTGACTGCCCGCCGAACGCGAGCGTCGCATCGCTCACGATGAACTCCGTGACCGCGGCGGCCGTGGCGAACTTCACGGCGACGCCCGGCAGGGTGCTGCCCGGGATCTCGATCGTCTGGTCGATCGCCTGGCCGGTGCTGTTGACCCGCACCATCGTCGTGCCGATGAGCGTCACGCCGGCGACGCCGATGAGGCTGACCGTGCCCGTCGCAACGAGCGCGTGACCGTTCCCCATCTCGATGAGGCCGATGCTCGCGCCGGTGAGCAGCACGCCGACGGCGAGGGGGTTCAGGGCGCCGGAGGCGAGGAAGGCCGGACCGCGGCCGAGGAAGATCGTGAGCCCCGTCGCCGCGACCACCCGCACCGGCAGTCCGTCGATGACGGTGTCGCTGTAGGTGAGGTCCCCCTCGATCGTGACGAAGTCGCCGATCGTGAGCGTCAGGTTCGACACCGAGAGGCTGAAGATCATCTGGCCCGAGGGCGGGGCCGGAAGCGTGAAGACGATGTCGGTGCCCGCGACGCTCAGCGTGGTGTCGATGGCAGCAGGAGTGGTGTTCACCTGGAGCAGCACCGACCCCGTCGCCGACACGCCGCTGCCGCCGAGCGACGCGGAACCGGAGACGAATCCGGCCACCCCGTCGGCGCGCACGAGCAGAACGCCGGTGCCGTCGAAGAGCGACGGGGTTCCGGCGTTGCCGACGTAGGCGTCCACGTCGGTCATCGCCAGCGTGATCTCGATGTCTCCGGCCGCGTCGGCAGAGCGGATGAAGGCGAAGTCGCCGACGAGGCGGCCCACGCCGGTGATGCGGGCGTCCACGTCGGCCAGCTCGACACGCAGGTACGGCCCGGCGGGGAGGATCAGTCCGCCGCCGACGTCGGCGGGTCCCGGCGTCGTGTTGAAGGAGACGGTGACGGCGACGTCGTCGAGTTCGAGCAGATCGGGCACGTCCACGTCGGCGATGGCGCTGACGCTGCCCGCGACCCCGGCCGGCGTGATGAGGAAGGTGCCGGTGAGCCCTGACACGGCGACGTACGTCGTGCCGCTCGCCTCGAGGGCCGCGGTGCCGCCGGAGACGTCGATCCGGTACGCCACGACATCCCCCGTGACGACGCGCTCGAACCAGACGTCGCCCGTGATCTCCACTCCCGCCACGGCGATGGTCATGCCCTCGGCCCCGACGCGGATCGTGCCGGCGGCCAGACCGTCCTCGTCGTCCGTGCGCGTGTTGAGCTGCACGGTCAGCGTGGCGGCCGTGACGGAAACGCCGGGAACCGCCAGCGTCGGCACTCCTTCGAAGGTGCCCCAGATCCCGCCCCCGCCGAGCCGCAGCTCCGCCGTCACACCGCTCAGCGTCGCGATCCCGTCGCCGAACTCCAGCGATCCGCCGGCGACGGAGACGGTCGTGGTGCCCGCGGCGTTCTCCACCGTGATCGTGCCGGTGAGACGCTGTCCGGCGATGACGAGCACGACGTCCGCGCCCGTCAGCTGCAGGTAGTCCGCGCCGGCCGGCAGCACGAGCGGGATGTCGGCGCCTGCGACAGCGACGGTCGTGTCGACGGCGACGCCCGTCGTGTTCAGCCGCACACCGAGGGTGCCGGTGAATGAGACCTCGGGGATGGCGACGGTGATGACGCCGCTGAGCGACGCCGCGATGCCGTCGGAGGTCAGCAGCAGGGCCCCTGTGCCGTTCGTGACCGACAGCACCTCGACGCTCGACGCGGAGAAGACGAGGCTTCCGTTCGTCATCCCGGCTCGAACGACCGTCTCACCGTCGGCGTCGACGCCGCGCTCGAACGTGAGGTCGGCGGTGAGTGCCTGGCCGCCGACCGTGATCGTGGTGCCCACCGCCTCGATGCGGAGGTACGGCCCGGCAGGCAGGTCCCCGACCGCGGCGGCGCCCGTGTTGACCGCGAGCGCGACCGTCGTGGCGAAGGTGAAGCCGGTGATGTCCGAGGCCACGGCGGCGGAGAGCCGACCGGCGACTCCCCCGGCCGTGATGGTCAGCGCGCCGGCGATGTCGCTCAGCGTGAGGAGATCGGTGAGACCCCCGGCGATCGCGAACTCTCCGCCCGCGAGGGTGATGTCCGTGCGCGTCGCGCCGGCCACGGTCGTGCGCGAGATCGTCACGTCGTCGAAGGCGATCGCCTGCCCCGCGACCGTCAGGGTGATCGCGGCGCCGGTGACCCGCACGTGGGAGTCTGCCGCGCCCGTGCTCAACTCGAGGTCGAGCGATCCGGTGTAGCTGAAGCCCGGCACCGTGATCGCGAGCTCGCCGCCGAGGACGGCGGAGACCTCGCCGCTCCCGGTCTCCATCGTGAGGATGCCTGACCCGCCGCTGAACGAGGCCACCGGGACGCCGCCGTCGGCGAAGGAGAGGGTGAGGTCGGAGACCGTGACGGTGTAGCCCTCGTCGGTCGACGCGAACACGAGGTCGGCGGTCATCGACTGGCCGAGCACCGTGAGGGTGACCCCGGTACCGGAGAACGAGCCGGCCTCCCCCGCGGCGAAGACCACGGCGACATCGCCCGAGCCGTCCGCGAGGACGATGCTCTCTGAGACGGCGACGCCGGCACCGAAGCCGTTGATGCGGGCGCGGAACGCTCCGCCGAGGCTGACGCCCGACCAGCCCGCGAGCGAGACGGTTCCGGTCGCGTCGAGCGCGACATCCGACCCGTCGGCACCCGCACGCACGTACAGGCCGACGGTGGCCGCGGACACGGTCAGGCCATCGCCGAGGTCGAGGCTCAGGTTGCGGGCGGCGACGGCGATCGCGGTGACGCCGGCGGCGGTGTCGATGTCGACCCGGCCGGCCAGCGTCGCCGTCAGGATGCCCGTCGCCACGACCGTCGCGGTCAGCGAGCCCGTGA
>DASUQB010000363.1:0-4404 GCA_036280835.1 Microbacterium sp.
AGTACCGCTACGACGGACCCGTCACGGACAACCTCAACGCGCTGCGCGTGACGCCCGCGACGACGGCGATCCAGCGCGTGGACGACTTCGGCGTGCGCGTGGAGCCGCAGACGCGGCTGCACCAGCACCTCGACTACCACGGCACGACGGTGATCGAGTTCGGGATCGCCAAGCCGCACGACTCGCTTTCGGTCGACGTGCGCGCCCGCGTGGCCACCACCAGGCCGCCCGACCCGCCCGAGGGCAGCTGGGCCGCGGCGGAGGGCGACGCCTACCGCGGCCGCGCGATCGAGTTCCTGCTCCCGTTCGCCGGCGAGCCGGACGACCTGCGCGTGGACGAGCTCGTCGGCCTGGTGCGGGCGGACACCCCGCTCGGCACGCTCGAGCGCGTGGTGCAGGTGATCCCCGACCGCTTCGAGTACCGGGCCGGCGTGACCTACGTCGGATCGAAGATCGAGGACCTCCTCGACGCCGGCGCGGGGGTGTGCCAGGACTTCGCCCACCTCGCGCTCGTGCTGCTGCGCCGCAACGGGATCGCGGCCCGCTACGTCTCGGGCTACCTGTTCGCGCCGCCCGAGGGCCGCGAAGCGGCCGATTCGGCCGAGGTCGAGACGCACGCCTGGCTGGAGGCGCTCGTGCCGCCCGCGGGGGACGGCGGCGAGCCGATGTGGGTCGGCATCGACCCGACGAACCGCTGCCTGGCCGGCGAGCGCTACGTCAAGATCGGCCACGGCCGCCACTACCGCGACGTGCCGCCGATCAAGGGCGTCTACCGCGGCACCGCCACGGCGAAGCTCGATGCGTCGGTGCGCATGCACCGCACCGACGCGGCCGGCGCGCGCGTCTGACGCGCTACGGCCCGATGTAGCGGATCGGCGGGTGCAGCGGCTCGCGCGGCGACTTCGCCCGCACGACCGTCACCGGGATGCCGAGCCGCTCGATCTTGGTCGGCAGGTCGCGCTTGAGCCAGTGCGAGACGCGCTCGGGCAGCGTCGAGACGATCACCTCGTCGAAGTGCTCGTGCACCAGCACGCGTTCGACGGCGAGCATCGCATCGGAGGTCCCGATGATCGCCGGCACCTCGTCCTCGGCGGCCTCCTCGAGCAGCGGCACGGCGAGCTCGATCGTCTTGCGCGCCTCCTCGTCGCCGAACGCCTCCTCGGCGATCAGCTGCGGCACCAGCAGCGTGAACGAGCACGGCCCACGGCCCACCCGCTCGCGGACGGCGGCCAGCAGCCCGGCGGTCGCCGCGGTGCGGTTGGCGACGATCAGGATGCGGGCCGCATCCGGCATGGGCCGATGTTCCCACGCTGGCGTCGGGTCGGCAACGGCGTATCTTCCGCTCATGGACGACGCCCAGATCCAAACCCGCATCGAGGAGCTCGAGCAGGAGGAGAAGCGCCTGCGCAAGGACGAAGAGGCCCAGGCCGAGGCCGGCCGCACCGACGCCGTCGGCGTGGACGCCGGGCGCCTGGCGGCGATCAAGGTCGAGCTCGACCAGCTCTGGGACCTGCTGCGCCAGCGGCGCGCGCTGCGCGCGGCGGGGCGCAACCCCGACGACGCGCGGATGCGCGACTCCGAGACGGTCGAGCGCTACCTCGGCTAGAGCGCGCCTAAGGGGACAGGCCCCTTAGCTGGCGCTTAGCAGCCGTCCGGGCCGCAGGTGTCGCCCTCGGCGACGACGGCCAGAGGCGCCCGGGCCTCCCAGGCGCGGCGCAGGCCCTCGCCGAGCACGTCCGGCGGCTGCGCGCCGGCGAGCCCGAAGCGGCGGTCGATCACGAAGTACGGCACGGCGCTGATCCCCAGGCCGCGGGCGGTCGCCTCGTCCTCGCGCACCGCGTCCGCGAAGCGGTCCGTGGCGAGCGTGTCGCGGATCTCGTCCTCCGGCAACCCGGCCTCGAGCGCGAGCCGCGTCAGCGCCTCGTGGTCGCTCATCAGCTCGCCCTCGCCCAGATAGGCGCGCATGAGGCGCTCCTTGAGCTCGTGCTGGCGCCCGTGCGCGGCCGCGAGGTGCAGCAGCCGGTGCGCGTCGAACGTGTTGCCCCCGCGCGCGATGTCGAAGCGGAACTCGAGCCCGTCCTCCGCGGCGGTCTGCGTCATGCGCTCGTTCATGGCCAACGCCTGCTCGAGGCTCGTGCCGTACTTGGAGGCGAGGTGCTCGGCCGTCGAGCCCTCTCGGGCGGCGGGCGCCTCGGGGTCGAGCTCGAACGAGCGGAAGGTGACGGTGACGTCGCCGGCGTGCTCGAACCGCTCGAGCGCCTTCTCGAAGCGCCGCTTGCCGACGGCGCACCACGGGCAGGCGATGTCCGACCAGATCTCGACGTTCACGACAGGTCCTTCCGTTGCTCGCTCAACTACCTGTCACAGCGTAGCCATCAGCGTCACCGAGCCGCCGCTGCCGCCCGCCGGCTCGAAGCCTGCGCGCTCGTAGATCCGCAGCGCGTGGTTGTCGGGCTCGACGCTGAGGCTCAGGCCCCGCAGGCCGTCGGCCGCGGCCGCCGCCTTCAGCCGTTCCAGCAGCTCCGCCGCGACGCCCTGCCCGCGGTGTGCGGCGGCCACGCCGATCGTGACCTCCGGGATGTCGTCGGCGACATAGCCGTAGCCGGCGTCGGCGGCAGGGAGCAGCCGGTACCAGGCGGCGCCGGCGGGCTCCCCGCCGGTCTCGGCGATGACACCGCCGTCGCCGGGCCGACCGAAGCCCTCGACGTAGCGGCGGGGGCCATCCGGATCGGGCCAGTGATCGGCCGCGACCGTCTCGTCGCGCCAGTTGTACGCGAGCCACAGCATCTCGCGCAGGAACGGCTCGTCGGCGGGCGCCGCCCGGCGGTACTCCACAGTCAGCCCTGCTCGAGCGGGGCCATCGTCAGGCCTGCGTCGCGCAGCTGCTCCCAGTAGAGCTCCGCGATCTCCTTCTGGCCCGTCCAGACGATCGCCTGGCCGGTGTTGTGGATCGTGTCCGCGATCGCGTAGCCCTGGGAGAGCGTGATCCCGGGGATGTACTGGCTCAGCGCCCGCGCCACGCCGTCGAACGTGTTGTGGTCGTCGTTGCGCACGATGACCCGCCAGTGGCCGCCCAGATCCGAGCCCGGCCCGGACGTGCGTGGCTTCTCGATGGTCTGGCTCACCCAGATCAGAGTACCCAGCAACGCGCCATCCGCCCACCAGCGGAGGTGAGGGCGGCCCGTCACGTACACCACCTCCTTGCGGCGCCCCGAGACGGGCAGCTACCGACAGGCGCCTGGGCCATCTGCTCTGTGGGGTCGCGATCTTCGCCTTCGGTCCCGAACACCCGCGTTGGTCCCCCGCCGGCGCCGGACGGCGGGCCCGGCTCGACGACGGCTGCTCGCCCACGGCAGGACCGCCCGCCATTGGTCAGACCCGCACCCCGACCCACCAGCCGCACGACGCCACCAACCGAAGCGGCTGCCGCTTTCACCCGGGAGCAGCACTCCGCCGCGGCGCACTGCGGAGGACCGAATCCACCGGGCCGATCTCACGCACCATCCTTGACGTTCAAGCGACGGCCCTGGACGGTTCAGCTGGCGCGCGGTCAGCTTCGGGGAAGGGATCGGCCTGCATCTCGGGCATCGGCGATCCGGCACGTCCGTCGATGTCGACAGCCGGCAGCAGGCGTTCGAGCCAACGCGGAGTCCACCAGTTGGCGTCGCCGAGGAGCGTCATCGCCGCCGGCACCAGGACCATGCGCACGATCGTCGCGTCGATGAAGATGGCCGTGGCCAAGCCGAGGCCGAACATCTTGGTCGCCGGGTCGTCACCCAGAACGAAGCCGAGGAAGACCGAGATCATGATCAGGGCGGCCGATGTGATCACGCGGGCCGTGCCGGCGATGCCGTCGATGACTGCTGCATCGTTGTCGCCGGAGCGGAGGTACTCCTCGCGCACCCGGGAGAGCAGGAACACCTCGTAGTCCATCGAGAGGCCGAAGACGATGGCGAACATGAACATCGGGATGAAGGAGATGATCGGCACGGTCGACTCGAGGCCGATGATCCCGGCGCCCCATCCCCACTGGAACACCATGACCAGCACGCCGTAGGAGGCGCCGATGCTCAGGAGGTTCATCAATGCGGCCTTGAGCGGCACGACGATCGACCGGAAGATCACGACCAACAGCAGGAACGACAGCAGGATCACTGCGGCGACGAACAGTGGAAGGCGGTCCGTGACCCGGTCGCTGACGTCGACGAAACCGGCGGTCTGGCCCCCGATGTGGGCGCGCGCCGGACTCGTGCCGAGAACGCGCGGGATCACGTCGTTCCGGAGACGCGCGAGCGTGTCGCGCGTTGCCTCGTCCTGCGGTCCTGTGGTCGGTGTCGCCACCAGGGTCGCGACGCCGGCTGCGGCGTCCCCGTCGCCGGGAGCGACCGCCGCGATGCCCGCGTC
>DASUQB010000364.1:0-2367 GCA_036280835.1 Microbacterium sp.
GCCCACGTCCACTGCAGCACCTGCGTCACGAACAGCAGGGCGGCCACGACGATCGCGAGGAAGATGCCCGACGAGATGAGCTGCACCCAGACGTACTTCGGCGAGATCTGGTGCCAGGCGCCGTCCGCGAGCGCGAGGCGCGCGTCCGCCCGGGGCTCGCGCAGCTCGGTGAACGTCGCGTCATCCAGCCCGCGCTCGGCGATGGGCTCAGTGGTGCTGGGGTTCGGCTCCGGGGTCGGCGTCAGATCCGGAGTGTTCGTCATCATCGTCCTTCGGGAGGGTGCAGAAGTGCTCGGCGACCAGGGAGGCCGCGACCAGCACTGCGGCGCAGACGACGGTCGCGATGATCGTCGCCAACGAGCCTAGCGGCGGGTCGATCGGCCGGGTGAGGAGGTAGGCGCCGAGACCCACGGCGAAGCCCGCGACCGCCGCGCCGACGAGGCTGGCGGCCTTCGCGAGGATCGCCACGCGCAGCGCGCGGAACGGGTTGACCCGGGCCGCGGCCGTGGTGCGCGTCGCACGCCGGATGGGCCAGGCGAGGGCCAGGGTGATGCCGCCGAGCAGCACCAGCATGATGGGCAGGCTCGCCGCGGGCACGAAGGTCGGCCGCCCCGACACCGTGAGGGCGTGATCGAGAAGGAAGCCGGCGGCGACGCCGAGCAGCGCCGCGATGCCGAGGATGCCGGCGCCGGTGCGCTTCACGCGTGCCCGCCCTGGCCGAGCCCCGCGAGCAGCTCGTCCACGCGGCCATGCCCCGGCAGCACGGCATCCGGGTCGACGGCCAGCCAGGGGCCGAGCACGAACGCCCGCTCGGCCGCACGGGGGTGGGGCAGGGTCAGCTCCGGGGTGTCGGCGATGACGTCGCCGTAGGCCACGAGGTCGAGGTCGAGCGTGCGGTCGCCCCATCGCTCGCGGCGCTCGCGCCCGTGCGCGGCCTCGATGCGGTGCAGCAGCGCGAGCAGCACCGACGGCGCGAGGCGGGTGGTCACGAGGGCGACGGCATTCAGGTATGCGGGAGCCTGCTCGTCGGGGCCCTTCACCGTCACCGCGACCGTCTCGATCGATCGGGAGACCGTGATGGCGTCGACCAGCGGCAGGCGCGCGATGTCGCGCACGGCCTCCTCGAGGGTCTGCTCGCGATCGCCGAGGTTGGCGCCGAGCGCGACCACCGCGACGGACGCGGCGTGCGGGCTCCGCTCGGGTGCGCCGTCGATCGGCCGGCTCAGTCCACGGCTCATGGCCGTCCCCTCCGGATGGTGACCGACACGTCGGCGAAGGGCACGGCGATGGGCGCGGACGGCTTGTGCACCGTCACCGTCGCCAGCATCACGCGCTCGTCCGTCAGGAGATCGTCCGCGATGCGCTGGGCGAGGGTCTCGAGCAGGTTGACCGGCTCGCCGCCGACCAGGGCCGCGATGCGCTCGGACACCTCGCCGTAGTGCACGGTGTCGGCCACGTCGTCCGTCTCCGCCGCCCGGCGGGTCGAGATGCTCATCGTCGCATCCACGACGAATTCCTGCCCCTGCTCCCGCTCGAAATCGAACACGCCGTGCCGGCCGAAGGCGCGCAGCCCGGTCACGGTGATCTCGTCAAGGTAGTCCACGGGCCCCACTCTTCCATGCGCCCGCGACGGCGAGCGCATCGCGGGTGGATGCCACGTCGTGCACGCGGACGGCCCAGACGCCCGCGGCGTCGGCGAGCACGCTGGTCACCGCCGTGGCGGCATCCCGGCGCCGGGTGGAGGCATCCGGCCCGAGCGCATCCCCGAGGAATCGCTTGCGCGACGTGCCCAGCAGCACCCTGTGACCGAGGGCGACGATGTCGCCGAGGCTCTCCAGCAGGGCCCAGTTCTGCTCGGCGGTCTTGGCGAAGCCGATGCCCGGGTCGACGATGATGCGCGACGGCGGGATGCCGGCGGCCTGGGCCGCGGCCACGCGGTCGAGCAGCTCGGCGGCGACCTCCCGCCCGACGTGCGCGTATTCGGCCCTGGCGTACATGTCCGACGACGGCCCCCGCCAGTGCCCGAGCACGATGTCCGCGCCCGTGCCGGCGACGGCGCTCAGCAGCTCGGGATCGGCGAGGCCTCCCGACACGTCGTTCACGATGACGGCGCCGGCCTCGACCGCGGCGAGCGCCGTGCGCGCGTTCATCGTGTCGATGCTCACGGCCGTGCCGTCGCCGGCGAGCGCCGCCACGACGGGCCGCACCCTGCCGAGCTCCTCCTCGACGGGAACGCGCTGCGCCCCGGGACGCGTGGACTCGCCGCCGACGTCGATGATCGCGGCGCCCTGCGCCCTGAGCTCCCGCGCGTGGGCTATCGCGTCGTCGGGGCCGGCGAAGGCCCCGCCATCGCTGAAGGAGTCGGGA
>DASUQB010000365.1:0-8362 GCA_036280835.1 Microbacterium sp.
GAGAATGCGTCCGACCTGCTCGCAGGGGCTCACCTCGTGCTCGTCGGCACCGACACCTTCGAGTCCCGTGAGGCTGTCGCGGCCGCCTGCGAGATGCTCGGCGTGCCGCTCGTCTGGGGCACGGTGCAGGCCTTCGACGCCCAGGTCACCGTGTTCTGGTCGGCGCCGCCGGCCGGGGTGCCCCGCGTGAGGCTGTCGGACCTCTATCCCCACGGAAGCATGGGCGAGGTGCCCACCTGTGCCCAGGTGGGCGTGCTCGGAGCACTCTGCCTTCAGGTCGGCTCCCTCATGGCGACCGAGGCGATCAAGCTCATCGCGGGCATCGGCGAGCCGCTGCTCGGCCGGGTGCTCGTGATCGACTCGCTCCGTTCGCGTCAGAGCGAGGTGCCCCTCCGGGCGCGCCATGACGGAGAACGCGTCCAGGACTCACCGGCTCCCGCGCCGTCCTCCGCCGCCCTGCAACCGGCGACGGCCGCCTCGCCCGCGATCTCCGCCCGCGACCTCGGCCGGGCCCTCGCCTCCGAAGATCCCCCGGCACTGCTCGACGTCCGCGAGGCGTGGGAGATCGCGGACGAGCCGATGCCCGGCGCGATCCACGTGCCCCTCGCGGCCGTGCTCGCCGATCCCGCCGCGATCGCGGGGCCGGTCGTCGTGGTCTGCAAGGTCGGGGTGCGCGCCCGCCGCGCGGCCGACGCCCTGTCCGCCGTCGGAGTGCCGGCCACGGTATTGGCCGGCGGCATGGATGCCTGGCGTGACGCGCTCGCGGATCGCCCGGCATGAGCGACGACCTGCGCTCCGTCGAGCAGCACCTGGCCGTCGTGCTCGCCGCGGTCGAGCCCCTCGGCGGCGAATCCGTGCCGGTCGGCGGGGCCCGCGGCCGCACCCTGGCCGCGCCGCTGCTCGCCGCCGTCGACATCCCGGTCTTCGACAACTCCGCGATGGACGGCTTCGCCGTGCGATTCGCGGATGTCGCGACCGCGAGCGCGGAAGCACCCGTGCGGCTGCGCGTCGTCGCCGACCTGCCCGCGGGCACCGACCTGGATCCCCCGCTCGCACCCGGTGAGGCAGCTCGCATCATGACCGGATCTCCGGTGCCGTCGGCGGCCGATGCCATCGTCCCCTTCGAGGAGACCGCGGGCGGGCTCGAGGATTCGCTCGACACCGTCGAGGTGATCCGCGCGCCCCGCGCGGCCGGCATCCACGTGCGCCGCCGCGCGGAGGACGCCCGCGTCGGCGACGAGCTGCTCCCCGTCGGCACCCTCGTCGGCCCGCTTCAGGCGGCCGCGGCCGCGGCCGCCGGGGTGTCCCACCTCACCGTCGCGCGAACCCCCCGCGTGGCGATCGTCTCCACCGGATCGGAGCTCGCCGCGGCGGGAGCGCCCCTGCTCCGCGGCCAGATCCCGGAGTCGAACTCCGAGCTGCTGATGGGCCTGGCGCTCGAGGCCGGAGCGGGAGTGGTGCTGCGCCGCAGCGTCCCCGACGACGGGCACGCGCTGCGCGAGGTCATCGCGCACGCCGACGACGTCGGCGCCGATGTCGTGGTCTTCTCCGGCGGGGTCAGCGCCGGCGCCTACGAGGTCGTGAAGGGAACTCTGGGCCCGGGCAGGGAGATGGAGTTCTTCAAGATCGCCATGCAGCCGGGCAAGCCGCAGGGCTTCGGGCACATGCCCGGCGGCGCGCTGCTGTTCGGACTGCCGGGCAACCCCGTGAGCGCGGCCGTCTCGTTCGAGGTGTTCGTTCGCCCGGCCCTGCTCGCGCTCCAGGGTCGCACCGATATCCATCGCCCGGTGCTGCGGCTGCCCGCCGCTGTGGACTGGCGCACGCCTCCAGGGCGCCGCCAGTACCTGCCCGCCGCCTTGGATCGCAGCGACCCCGCCCGCTGGACCGTGCGGCCGGCGACCGCGGGTGGATCGGGATCCCACCTCGCGGGCGGTCTGGGCCGCGCAGAGGCCTACGCGGTCGTCCCGGCGGAGGTCGGCGCGGTCGTGGCCGGCGACCTCGTCGATGTCATGCTGGTCTCATGAGCTTCACACACCTCGATGACGCCGGCCACGCTCGGATGGTCGACGTCACCGACAAGCAGCCCACCGTCCGCGCCGCCACGGCGCGCGGCTTCGTGCGCTGCGGGGCGGATGTCGTGGCCTCCCTGCGCGACGGCTCGGTGCCCAAGGGCGACGTGCTGGCGGTCGCCCGCATCGCCGGCATCCAGGGCGCGAAGAGATGCGCCGAGCTGCTGCCCCTCGCGCATGTCATCGGCGTGCACGGCGCCTCGGTCGACCTCGCGATCGAAGACGAGGGCGTCGCGATCCAGGCGACGGTGCGCACGGCCGATCGCACCGGGGTCGAGATGGAGGCGCTGACCGCGGTGAGCGTCGCGGCCCTCGCGATCGTCGACATGGTGAAGGGCCTCGACAAGTCGGTCGAGATCGAGAACGTGCGCCTCATCGCCAAGGAGGGCGGCCGCTCGGGGTCGTGGGTGCGTCCCGGCGCATGAACCCGCCCGCCGGTGCCATCATCCTCGCCGGGGGCCGCGCATCGCGCCTGGGGGGCGCGTCGAAGCCGCTCCTGACCGTGGGCGGCGTGGGGCTGCTGCGGGGCACGCTGGATGCCGTCGGCACCGCCGGCTGCGACCCCGTGGTCGTGGCGGGACCCGAGGTGCTGCACGAGCCCTCGGTGCTCTGGGTGCGTGAGGATCCGCCGTTCGGCGGCCCCGTCGCCGGCATCATCGCGGCGCTGCCTGCCATCTCCACCGAGGTCGTGCTCGTGCTCGCCACCGATCTGCCGAGGGCGGCGGAGGCGGTCTCCTTCCTCTTCGAGGCGGCGGCCCTGTCCTCCCTCGCCGACGGCCTGTGCCTCGCCGACGACGGCGGCCGACCGCAGTGGCTCACCGGGCTCTACCGCACGGCCGCGCTGCGCGAGGCGAGCGGGCGACTGCCGGATGCCGGTGCCGGGGCGTCGATGCGCGACCTGCTCGCCGACCTCGAGATCGCGACCGTGCGGGCCCCCTGGGGCATCGCCGCCGATGTTGACACGTGGCAGGATCTGATCAGGGCGCGGCGAGCCGCCGCCGCCGAGAGCAGCCGAGGAGCCGACATGGCCCAATCACCCGACGCACCGTCATCCCGCACACAGCCGCCCGAGGCCCTCGACGCCTGGGCCGAGGCCCTGCGCGAGCGCCTGGGGTTCTCCCCCGAGGAGCTCCCGGTGTCCCTCATCCTCGACCTGGCGCGCGACGCGGCGAAGGACGTCGTCCGCCCGGCCGCGCCGCTCAGCACTTTCGCCGCGGGCCTCGCCGCCGGGCGTCGCGGCGGATCCGCCGCGGACATCGCGGCGGTCGTCGAGGAGATCTCGCAGCTCGCCGAGACCTGGAACGCGAGGCCCTGATGGCGCGCGTCCGCTACTTCGCCGCCGCCGAGGAGGCCGCGGGCCACGAGTCGGAGACGCGTTTCGAGGCGAGCCTCGGTGAGCTTCGCGCCGCGTTGGGGACCGAGCACCCCGAACTGGGCGTCATCCTGCCGCGCTGCGCGGTACTCGTCGACGGCTCCCGGGCGGGCGACGACGCGATCCTCGGCGAGGACACCCTCGTCGACGTGCTGCCGCCGTTCGCCGGCGGCTGAGCTGGAGCGACGTCCGGACTCAGCCGCCGAGGCCCTTCCAGGCGGTCGATCCGTCGGCCTCGATCTGCCGCTTCCACACCGGGAGCTCCCGCTTGATCGCCTCGATCACCTCACGGCAGACGTCGAACGCCTCGGCCCGATGCGGTGAGGCGACGGCGATCACCACGGCCGCGTCCCCGACGCCCAGCCGGCCGATCCGGTGGCTCACGGCGACGAGCGCCGCGGTCGTGCCGATCGCGCGCTCGGCGATGCCCTCGAGCGCCGCCTCGGCGTCCGGGTGGGCGGAGTACTCCAGCGCCACGACCTCGCCCGCGGCATCCGGATCGTGATCGCGCACCCGCCCCACGAACGTCGTCACGGCCCCGGCCGACGCGTCGTCGATCGCGCGCAGATGCGCGTCGAGGTCGAGCGTCTCGGCGCTGATCCTGGCCAGCCGCACCGCGCTCATCGGTGATCACCGCCCGCGAGCTGATCGATCACGTGACGCGCCACCGACAGCACGACGGGCATTCCGGATGCCACTCCCGCGGGCGACCCCGGAAGGTTGACGATGAGCGCCTGGCCGGCGACCCCCGCGAGGCCGCGCGTGAGCATGCCGGCCGGCTTCTCGAGCGCACCCCGGCGACGCAGCTCCTCCGCGATGCCGGGCACCGTGCGATCGAGCACGACCGCCGTGCCCTCGGGTGTCGCGTCGCGCGGGCCGACCCCGGTGCCGCCGGAGGTGACGATGAGGCGCGAGCCCGCGGCGAGCGCCGCGCGGAGCGCGGCCTCGACGCTGTCGGCGCCGTCGGCGACGATCGTGGCCTCGAGGCAGGCGAACCCCGCCAGGCGCAGGGCGTCGACCGCGACCGGGCCGGACGCGTCCGCCCGCTCGCCGCGCGCCGACCGGTCGGACACGGTGATCACGGCGGCGGTCAGCGAAGCGGGCATGCTCCCACTTTATGGCGCCCGTCGTTCCAGGCGGATGACGATCGACTTGGACGTCGGGGTGCCGCTGCCTTCGGCGACCGAGTCGAGCGGGACGAGCACATTCGTCTCGGGGTAGTAGGCGGCCGCGTTGCCCCGCGGCGTGCGGTAGGCGACGATGCGGAACGCCTCGGCCCGGCGCTCCTCGATGCGACCGGATGCCGACGGCCACTCCGACACGAGGTCGACGATGTCGCCGTCGGCGAACCCGCGATCCTGGATGTCGCGCGGGTGGACGAAGACCACGCGGCGGCCGTCGTGGATGCCGCGATAGCGGTCGTCCTTGCCGTAGATCGTGGTGTTGTACTGGTCGTGCGAGCGCATCGTCTGCAGCAGCAGCCTGCCCCGGGGGATGCGGGGGTACTCGAGCCGGTTCACGGTGAACCGCGCCCGACCGCTCGCGGTCGCGAAGCGGCGCTCGTCGCGCGGACCGTTCGGCAGCGAAAGGGTCGCCCCCTTGTCGATGCGCCGGTCGTAGTCGTCGAAACCCGGGATCGTCTGGGCGATGTGCCCGCGGATGCGCCCGTAGTCGGCCTCGAGCGCCGCCCAATCGGCGAGCGGCGCATCCGTCCGGCCCTCGAACACGAGCCCGCACAGGCGCGAGATGATCGCGACCTCGCTGAGCAGACCCTCGTCGGGGGGCGCCAGGCGCCCGCGGGAGGAGTGGACGGCGCCCATCGAATCCTCGACGGAGACCCGCTGCTCGGCTCCGCCTCGGCGGTCACGATCGGTGCGGCCGAGCGTCGGCATGATGATGGCCCGGCGGCCGGTGACCACGTGCGAGCGGTTCAGCTTCGTGGAGACCTGCACCGTGAGGTCGGTGCGGCGCAGCGCCGCCTCGGTGACCTCGGTGTCGGGCGCTGCCATGACGAAGTTGCCGCCCATGCCCATGAACACCCGCACCCGGCCGTCGCGCATGGCGCGGATCGCCTCGACCGTGTCGTACCCGTGCGGGCGCGGCGCGGTGAACCCGAACTCGCGGTCGAGCGCCGAGAGGAACGCCTCGGACGGCTTCTCGTAGATGCCCATCGTGCGGTCGCCCTGCACGTTGGAGTGCCCGCGCACCGGGCACACGCCGGCGCCCGGCCGGCCGATGTTGCCCTGCAACAGCAGCACGTTCACGAGGTCGCGCAGGGTGGGCACCGAGTGCTTGTGCTGCGTCAGCCCCATCGCCCAGCAGATGATGGTGGCCTTCGAGGTGCGCACGGACTCCCCCACGGCGCGGAGCGTCTTCTCCGGCAGTCCCGTGGCCGAGACCAGCTCGCGCCACGGCACCGCGCGCATCGCGTCGGCGTAGGCCTCGAAGCCGTCGGTGTACTCCTCGATGAAGGGGCGGTCGAGGACGCCGCCGCCGCGCGCGGCGTCGGCTTCGAGCAGGTGCTTGCCGATCGCCTGGAACAGCGCCTGGTCGCCGCCCAGCCGGATCTGCACGTAGCGATCGGCCAGCTTCGTCCCCCCGAGGATCATCCCCTTCGGGGTCTGCGGGTTCTTGAACCGGGTCAGGCCGGCCTCGGGCAGTGGATTGACGGCGATGATCGTGGCGCCGTTCGCCTTGGCCTTCTCGAGGGCGCTCAGCATGCGGGGGTGGTTGGTGCCGGGGTTCTGCCCGGCCACGATGAGCAGGTCCGCCTCATGGATGTCGGTGATCGAGACGGTGCCCTTGCCGATGCCGATCGTCTCGCCGAGTGCCACACCGCTGGACTCGTGACACATGTTGGAGCAGTCGGGCAGGTTGTTCGTGCCGAGCCCGCGCACGAGCAGCTGGTACAGGTAGGCGGCCTCGTTGGAGGTCCGGCCCGACGTGTAGAACACCGCCTCGTTCGGATCGGCGAGCCCGCGCAGCGCGCCGGCGATCTCGGCGAGCGCGTCGTCCCACGAGATGGGCCGGTAGTGCGTCGCCCCCTCGTCGAGGATCATCGGATGCGTCAGCCGACCCTGCTGTCCGAGCCAGTAGTCGTCGTGCCCGGCGAGGTCGGCGAGGGAGTGCCGCGCGAAGAAGTCGGGCGTGATGCGACGGATCGTCGCCTCCTCCGCGACGGCCTTGGCGCCGTTCTCGCAGAACTCCGCGATGTGCCGCTTGTCCTCCTCGGGCCACGCGCAGCCGGGGCAGTCGAAACCGTCCTTCTGGTTGACCTTCAGCAGGGTCTGTGCCGAACGGAGCATCCCCATCTGCTCGACCGAGTATTGCACCGCGTGCATCACCCCGGGGATGCCGACGGCAGACTTCTTGCCGCCCGTCACCCGGACGCGCGCCTCGTCGATGTCGCCTGTCGGGGGCCTCTTCGCCATACCCCCATGGTAAGTCGGTCGCGCGTCGTCAGAGCCGTGCTTGGCCGATCGCCCGTGCGCGTCCGACCCCGGGATCAGCGTGGTGCCGTGCGGCCGATCAGCGCCGCCCCGTGCCGAAGAGCCCGCGGATCACGCCGTTGAGCAGCGTCTGCGTCGTCTTCGATCCGAGCACCTGCTCGATCGTCGACTTCTGCGGCCTCGACGTCGTGCGGCTCGCGCCCGAGGTCTTCTTCAGCAGGCGCTCGTACTCGGCCTGGGCCTTCCTGTCGGCGGCGGCCTGAGCCTTGTCGATGGCGGCCTGCTGCTTGGCGAACTCGGCATCGGCCCTGGCCTTCTCGAGCGCGGCCTGCTCCGCGTCATCCGCCGCCGCCGCCGCGTTCATGCGCACGGTCAGGATCTCGCGCGCTGACTCGCGGTCGATCGCGGCCCCATACGTCGCCAGCAGCGGGGATGCCGCGATCGCGGCCTCGATCTGCGCGTCGGGCGTGGGCGACATGAGGCCCTGGGGCGCCCGCAGACGGGTCCACGCGACCGGCGTCGGGGCGCCCTTCTCGCTCATCACGGTGACGATGGCCTCGCCCGTGCCCAGCTCCTGCAGCGTCCGCTCCAGGTCG
The DNA here is from genome assembly GCA_036280835.1 of Microbacterium sp. Lineage (GTDB taxonomy): Bacteria > Actinomycetota > Actinomycetes > Actinomycetales > Microbacteriaceae > Microbacterium. The sequence goes on from DASUQB010000365.1 coordinate 7,487, forward strand.
TATCCCGACTTCGGGTAGGTGCCGACGGTGGCGCGGAGCGCCTTCGCGTCGTCGGGGGTGAACGCGCGGAGCGCGTGCTGCACCCGCGACCCGAGCTGCGCGAGCACGTCGGAGGGGACGTCCTTCGGCGTCTGCGTCACGAAGAAGACGCCGACGCCCTTCGACCGGATCAACCGGACGGTCTGCGTGATCGCCGAGAGGAAGTCCTTGGACGCGTCCTTGAACAGCAGGTGCGCCTCGTCGAAGAAGAACACGAGCTTGGGCTTGTCGGCATCCCCCACCTCGGGGAGCAGCTCGAAGAGCTCGGCCAGCAGGTACATCAGGAAGGTGGAGAAGAGCTCGGGCTTGTCGGCGACGCCGGGCACCTCGAGCAGGCTGATGACGCCGCGCCCGTCCGGGGCGGTGCGGAGGAATTCCTTGACGCTGAACTCGGGCTCCCCGAAGAAGACGTCGGCGCCGCCGTCGGCGAACGTGATCAGCTCGCGCAGGATGACGCCCGCCGTGGCCTTGGAGAGCCCGCCCAGGCCCTCGAGCTCGGCCTTGCCGTCATCGCTCGTCAGGTAGGTGAGCACCGCCCGCAGGTCGGACAGGTCGACGAGCGGCAGGCCCTCCCGGTCGGCGTAGTGGAAGACGAGGCCGAGGCTCGATTCCTGGGTCTGGTTCAGGCCGAGCACCTTGCTGAGCAGCAGCGGCCCGAATCCGGTCACCGTGGCGCGCACCGGGATGCCCTTGCCGATGCCGCCCAGGGCGAAGTACTCGGTGACGGATGCCGCGGGCTGCCAGTCCTGGCCGATCGCCCTCGTGCGTGCGAGCAGCTTGTCGTTCGCCTCCCCCGGCGTCGCGACGCCCGAGAGGTCGCCCTTGATGTCGGCGGCG
>DASUQB010000366.1:0-19942 GCA_036280835.1 Microbacterium sp.
CCAGGTCGGTGTACCGCTCGTCGAAGAGGGCGAAGGACGCGCCGGCGGTCGCCGCGCCGGTGATCGGATGCCGCGCGACGACACGCACCGTGGCCTCGGAGATCTCCGGGTGGAACGACCGCCCCTCGATCCACTCGCCGCCGATCGCCGCGCGCCAGTCCGGGTAGTCGCGGAGCGTCGACACGGCGTTGTGCACGGCGAGGACCCCGATCCCCCGATCGAGCGCGGATCGCAGCCCGGCGGTCGACGCCTCGGGCGCCCCGTGCCCCGTCTCGCCGTTGCGCCACGGGTCCCCCGCGTTCACGACGAGCAGGTCGGCCCCGTCGAGGCTCGCGAGCGCGTGGTCGAGGTCGTCGTCGAGGGCGACGGTCCACCCATCCGCCTCGAGCGCGCCGGCGATCAGGCGTGACGTGGAGAGGAACGGGTGCCAGGGGTCGGAGTAGCGCCCGGTCCCCGCTGCGACGACGGCATGCGGCATCCGCCCATTCTCCCGCCTCCGGGCTCCGCCCCCATCCATCTCCCTGCGCGAAACTTCACAGACGCACCTTCCCGACCCCTCGGAAGGTGCATTCGTGAAGTCTCGCGCAGAGGGGTGGGCGGGTCAGCCGACGTCGTAGGTGCGGAGCAGCCCGCACATGCCGAAGCGGCGGTCGCCGTCGGCGCCGGAGGTCGAGCGCGGTTCTGCGGTGCCGAGCAGGGCCGGGGACCCGGCGGCGATCGCGGCCAGGAGCTCGTCGCCGCGGCGGGCGTCGGCGAGCACGCTCTCGTCCCGCAGCCGCGACCACTCGCCGGTGCGCGGGGCGACGAGGGCCGCCGCGCGATCGTAGAAGCGCTCGAGCGGCGCGAGGTCGCCGGACCGGGCCGCGGCGCGCAGCGCCAGGAACCCGTGCACCGCGGCGTCCCGCCGGGCGCGGGCCGCCCGGGCCGCCCCGGAACGGTCGGCCGCGGCATCCGGCAGCCGTGCCGCCTCGCCGTACCTCCCCGCGTCGGCGAGCACGTCGTCGTCGAACGTCATGACCGCGTCGCCGGCCTCGGGCAGTCCGCGGTTGCTCATCACCACGACCACCTCGAGGCCGCCGCCGTTGATCACGCGGTGGATCGTGCCGGGTGCGAACCACACGATCGAGCCGGGCGCGAGCGCGTGCTCGCGGTACCCGGTGCGGTCGAGGGTCTGCAGCGCTCCGGTCCCGGCCGTCACGACGTAGGCCTCGGTCGACACCGTGTGCACGTGCGGCGTGCCTCCGCAGAGCCCGTCCGGACCCGCGCCGAATCCCTCGGCGTCGCCGTAGACGCGCAGGCGGCTCACCGAGGTGCCGCCGGGGAAGACGGTCACACGGAGGCTCCGGCCAGCACCGACAGCCCCCGCGCCGCGAGCGCCTCGACCTCGGCGCCGGGCGCCGCGCCGTCGGCGATCACGACGGCGTACCGGAAGGCGACCTCCTCGCCGCGGGCGAGCAGCACCTCCTCCGAGAAGAAGGGCGCGGGGCACATGCAGGCGAACTCCTCGCTCCGCGCGAACCACTGCGGCGGATGGTGGATGTTGCCCGGGTCATCGACCATGACGATGGTGGATGCCTCATCGATGCCGTCGTGCTGTCCGGTGAAGCCCATCCAGGCGTGCCGGGTCCCGCGCAGCTCGTCCCCGCCGTCGCCGTCGACCGTGCGCAGCCGGCCGTTCGCGAACGACCGGGGACCGCGCCAGAACAGCCCGCCGTAGCCGGCGTTCTCCCGCCCCTTCGTGGTCGGCGATCCGATCCACAGGTCCTCCGGGCCGACGTTGCGCATGCGCGACTCGAATGTCAACACCCAGGCACCCTCGACGAGGGACGCGGTCAGGCGCCGCGTCTCGTCGACGATGCGGGTGCCGGCCTGGGTGATCCAGTCGAGGCGATGCGCGATGACGGCGGAGCCGGCATCCGCTCGCAGCTCGAGCAGTTCCGCGTGCTCGGCGCGTCCGTTGTTCTCGAGCTGCACGTAGAACCGGCCGGGAACGAACGTCGGGCCGCCCCAGAAGTTCTCGGTGCCGACGTGCGGCAGCGACCACGCGATGCCCTTGTGCCACACGTGGTCGTGCGGCCGGAAGAGGCTCACGAGGTGCCCGGCGCGCGTGCGCAGCGGGTGCAGGTACGGCTTCGGCGACTCGAGGGGCACCGTGTCGGGCGCGTAGACGTACTCGGCGAGCTCCACGCCGTCGAGACGCACCGAGATGCTGCGGTCGAGCTCGTGCGTGATGGTGAAACCGGTCATCGTGGACCCTTCGCGGCGACCGCCGCCCAGGGCGCGCCGGTCCCCTCCATGCTGTCGTAGAACGGATGCCCGGGGCCGATGTCGCCGGCCGAGATCGTGGTGTCGGTGAAGGCCGACGCGTACAGCGCCGCGGAGAGCGAGAGCGTCTGGCGGGCGTCGGTGATCGACACGGGGGCCGGGGTGCCGGCCTCGCGAGCCGCCGCGATGGCCGCGAACTGCGCCGCGTGCCCGCTGGGACTGCCGGTGGCCCGCTCGGCCCACGTCTCTGCGAGCCGCTCCGAGCCGGGCGCCGGGGTGAACCGCCAGTTCGTGGCGTCGTAGCCGTAGAGGTGCTCGAGCTCCGCGGTCGCGAACTCGAAGTCGAACCGCAGGCGCGAGACCTCGCGGGGCGAGACCAGCGAGTTGAGGATCGTGGCGACCGCGCCGTTCTCGAAGATGACGAGCGCCGCCGACACGTCTTCGGTGTCGGTCTCCCGCGCCTGGCGGGCGGCGGTGGCCCGCACCGTCGACCACGGCCCGAGCACCGAGAGCAGCAGGTCCATCTGGTGGATGCCGTGGCCCATCGTCGGCCCGCCGCCCTCGACGTCCCACTTGCCGCGCCACGGCACCGCGAAGTAGTCGGCGTCGCGGTACCAGAGCGTCTCGCACACGGCCACGAGGGGGCGCCCGAGCGCGCCCTCGGCGAGCGTGGAGCGCAGCGCTTCGGCGCCCGCGCCGAAGCGCTGCTGGAAGAGGCCGATGGCGTCGATGCCGGTCTCGACCTCGACGGCGTGCAGCCGGTCGAGCTCGGCCAGCGACAGGGCCGGGGGCTTCTCGATGATCGGCACCGCTCCTCCGCGGAGCACCTCGATCGCGAGCGGCACGTGGGATCCCGGCGGGGTGCAGATGTGCACGTAGTCGGGCCGGGTCTGCTCGAGCAGCTCGCCGACGCTTCCGTAGGCGGCGGGCACGGAGAAGCGCTGCGCGAAGTCCTGGGCACGGGTGGGGTCGAGGTCGACGACTCCGACGAGCTTCGCGTCCCCCAGATGGGCGACGGCTTCGGCGTGCGCGTGCGCGATCGCGCCCGTGCCGACGATGGCGGAGGTGATGGTCATGACTCTCTTCCGGTGGCGTGAACGGCGTTGGTCGGCGCGGGCCCGGTGAACGGCGGATGCCGATTGCTCGGTCGCGTCTCATTCTTCGGGAAAACGCTTGCCCGGTGTCCTTCGAGTGTCGCATCCCGAACGCTCGCGCGCAAGGCGGAGCAATCGCTTTCCTCAGCCGTAGACTCTGGGCTGTGACGGATACGGTGGCATCTCAGCGGTCGGCCGCGACCCTGCACGATGTGGCGCGCGAGGCGGGCGTCTCCCTCGCCACGGCCTCGCGCGTACTCAACGGATCGGCGCGCAAAGTCGCGGAGAGTTATCGCGAGCGCGTCGAAGAGGCGGCGGCCCGGCTGGGCTACACCGCGAACCTCTCGGCGCAGGCGACCGCCCGAGGGACCTCGGCGATCATCGCCCTGCTCGTCGCCGACATCGCCGACCCCTACTTCGGTCAGCTGGCCGCCGGCGTCGCCCGCGGAGCGGACGAGGCGGGCCTCGTCGTGACGATAGCCATCACCGAACGGGATGCCGAGCGCGAGGCGCGGCTCGTCCGAGCGCTGCGCGGCCAGCGGCCGCAGGGCCTGATCCTCGCGGCATCCCGCACCGAAGACGAAGACGGCGACGGCGTGCGCGCCGAGCTCGACGCCTTCGCGGCCATGGGGGGACGCGTCGTGGCCCTCGGCCCCGGCGGGGGCGACGTGCGCTCGGTGGCGGTCGACAACATCGGCGGTGCGCGCGCGCTGGGCGCCGCGCTCACCGGCCTCGGCTACCGCGACGCCATCATCCTCGGAGCACGGCGCGGGGTGCGCACCTCCGACGACCGCATCGCGGGCTTCACCGACGGCTTCCTCTCCGGCGACGGGCAGGTGCTGCACACCCTCCGCGGCGGGTTCACCCGCGAGGACGGCTACTCGCTGATGACCGAGTCGCTCGAGCGCGGCGTCGAGCCGGGCACGATCGTCTTCGGCGTCAGCGACGTCGTCGCGATCGGGGCCCTGTCCGCCATCCGGGACGCCGGCCGCGAGCCCGGGCCCGACGTCGCGGTCGCGGGCTTCGACGACATCCCGACCAGCCGCGATGTGCGCCCGGATCTCACCACGGTGCACGTGCCCCTCGAGGACCTCGGCTACCGGGCGCTGCGCGCCGTGATCGACCCCGACTGGACCGGCGACGCGGCCCCGCTCCCCCTCGACGTCCTGATCCGCGACAGCACGCCGCCGCGGGCCTGACCTCGGAGCGGCGCTCAAGGTCCCGACCGGGATCGAAGCCGCCGCGTTGTGCAGGAGAGAAGGCGATCCACAGGATGCCCACGCCCACCAAGTCCTGTGGATGCCGCGAACTCCTGCGGATCCGCCGACCACGCCGCGGGGGCCACAGACGGGACCCCGGCATCAGACCGTCGCAGGCTCCACCTCGAGCGGCATGAGGGTCGGGTCATCGAGCACCGGCGCGAAGACCATCTCGGCGGCGCCGACCAGCAGCACGTCGTCCCCGAGCGTCGCGGCGACGAAGCCCACGTCGTACCGGGCGCCCGGCAGCGCGACGCCCATGTGCGACGCGATGCCCGCCTCGCCCACGACGTTCAGCAGCGTCGCCAGGAATCCGCCGAGGACGACGCGCCGCGGGTTCAGCCCGTTCACGATGTTGCGCAGGGCCACGCCCAGGTAGGCCACCTGGCGGCGCACCTCGCGCGCTCCCGGGCTGTCCTGTTCGCGCCAGGCCTCCGCCAGGGCGGCGGGCAGGCGGGCGACATCCGCATCGCCGAGGCCCACGGCTCGCAGCAGGGCGTCGCGGCGCACCTCGGTCTCGAGGCATCCGATCGCCCCGCAGTGGCACAGCGCGCCCGCCGACTCGACGAGCGTGTGGCCGAATTCCCCCGCGTAGCCGCCGGCGCCTGTCAACAGCACGCCGCCCTGGGCGATCCCCCCGCCGATGCCGCTCGCGCCGCCATTGAGGTAGATCACCGCGTCCACTCCCCGCGCCGCCCCGAAGACGCTCTCGGCGACAACGCCGCAGCTCGCGTCGTTGCCGGCGACCACCGGCATCCCTGTCGCCTCGGCGAGCATCGCGCTCACCGGCGCATCGCGCCAGCCGAGGTGGGGGGCGAGCAGCACCCGGCCGTCTTCGCTGCGAACCAGCCCCGGCACGGCGAGCCCCATCCCGAGCGTGCGGTAGGAGGCATCCAGCTCGGGACCCATCCCGCCGATGATCGCGGCGACGATGTTGACGAACTCGGTGGGCGTGGGGATCCGCTCGTTCTTGTAGCGCACGTGCCGGATGACGCGGCCGCCGAGCGAGACGATGCCCACGTCGACCGCGTCGATCTCGGGGTTCACCGCGATCGCGACCGTGTCATCGGCCGGCGCCACCATGGGGCTCGGCCGCCCGACCTTGCGGGTGGGATGCGGGTCGTTCTCCTCGACCAGCCCACGGGCCCGCAGCTCGGCGACGAGCCCTCCGACGGTGGACCGATTGAGGCCCGTCGCCCGGGTCAGCTCGGCGCGCGAGATCGGCCCCTCGCGATGCGCGAGGCGCAGCACCTGCGTCAGGTTCTGCCGGCGGACGGCGTCGAGCGTCGTCCCCGACGCGCGCGACACCTCGTCCTCTGACATCCGCGCCCCTTCTGCCGCGCAGTCCGCGGCCCCGTGATCAGCGCGTGGAGAACGCCGCGTCGAAGGCCGCCGTCGGCGCCGCGAACGCGTTGCGCTTGACGAACTCGAGGGCTTCGGGCGCGCCCAGCAGGCGGTCCATTCCCGCGTCCTCCCACTCGACCGAGATGGGACCGTCGTACCCGATGGTGTTGAGCGCCCGGAACGAGGCCTCCCACGGCACGTCGCCGCGGCCGGTCGAGACGAAGTCCCACCCGCGACGCAGGTCGGCCCACGCGAGGTGGGATCCGAGCCGGCCGTTGCGGCCGTTGCCGACGTTGAGCTTCACGTCCTTGCAGTCGACGTGGTAGATCAGGTCCTTGAACTCGAGGATGAAGTCGACCGGGTTCAGCTGCTGCCACATGAAGTGCGACGGGTCCCAGTTCAGGCCGAAGGCCGGGCGGTGCCCGATGGCCTCGAGCGTGCGCACGGTCGTCCAGTAGTCGTAGGCGATCTCGCTCGGGTGCACCTCGTGGGCGAACCGCACGCCGACCTCGTCGAACACGTCGAGGATCGGGTTCCAGCGGTCGGCGAAGTCCTGGTAGCCGGCGTCGATCGCCTCCTGCGAGACGGGCGGGAACATCGCGACGTACTTCCAGATGCTCGACCCGGTGAAGCCCACGACCGTCTTGACGCCGAGCTTCGCGGCGAGGCGCGCCGTGTTCTTCATCTCCTCGGCCGCGCGCTGCCGCACACCCTCCGGATCGCCGTCTCCCCAGACGCGATCCGAGAGGATGTCGCGGTGGCGCTGGTCGATGGGGTCATCGCACACCGCCTGCCCCTTCAGGTGGTTCGAGATGGCCCAGACCTTGAGGCCGTGCCGCTCGAGCAGGTCGAGCCGGCCCTGGACGTACTCGTCGTCGTCCCAGCGCCACGGGTCGAGGTGGTCGCCCCAGCACGCGAGCTCGAGGCCGTCGTAGCCCCACTCGGCGGCGAGGCGTGCGACCTCTTCCAGCGGCAGGTCGGCCCACTGGCCGGTGAACAGGGTGATCGGGCGGGCGGTGTCAGCCATGTGCGTGTCCTTTCGTGCGGAGAGAAGAGTGGATGCCGGCCCCGGCCGGCGGGCGGGTCAGGTCGTCGCTGTCCAGGCGCTGCCGGCGAGCGAACTCTGCTCGACGGCATCCAGCACGCGCTGCACGTGCAGGCCGTCGTCGAACGAGGGGCGTGGCTGCTCGCCGGACGCGATGGCGTTCACGAGGTCGACGACCTGGTGCGAGAAGCCGTGCTCGTAGCCGAGCATGTGGCCCGCGGGCCACCACGGTGCGAGGTAGGGGTGCTCCGGCTCGGTGACCAGGATCGCGCGGAAGCCCTGCTCCGTGGCGGGAAGCGTCGCGTCGTAGAACTGCAGCTCGTTCATGCGCTCGAGGTCGAACGAGAGGGCGCCGAGCGATCCGGAGACCTCGATGCTCAGGGCGTTCTTCCGACCCGTCGCGAAGCGGGTGGCCTCGAAGGTGCCGAGCGGCGCGAACCCACCGCCGGAGGGGTTCGAGAACCGGCCGTTGAAGAGGGCGACGTCGTCGACCGTGACCTCGCCGCGCTCGTTCGAGGCGGTGCCGGAGAGGCCGTGTCCCTCGCCGAGCAGCGGGCGCTCCTTGACGATGGTGTCGATGACCCCGGAGACGCTCTCCAGGCTGAGTCCCGTGATGTACTCCGCGAGATCGACGGCGTGCGCGCCGATGTCGCCGAGGGCGCCGGATCCTGCGCGATCCTTCTGCATGCGCCACGTGAGGGGCGCCTCGGCATCCATCAGCCAGTCCTGGCGGTACGACGCGCGCACCTGCCGCACGTCTCCGATGCGTCCGGCCGCGACGAGGTCGCGCGCGAAGGTCGCCGCGGGGACGCGGCGGTAGGTGAAGCCCACCATCGACCGGATGCCCTTCTCGGCGGCGCGGGCCGCGGCATCCGCCATCGCCTCCGCCTCGGCGACGGTGTTGGCGAGGGGCTTCTCGCAGAGCACGTGCTTGCCGGCCTCGAGGGCGGCGATAGCGATCTCCGCGTGGGTGTCTCCGGGGGTGACGATGTCGACGATGTCGATGTCGTCGCGCGCGATGACCTCGCGCCAGTCCGTGGCCGACTCGCGCCAGCCCCACTTCTCGGCCGCCGCTGCGACGGCCTCCGCGTCACGGCCCACGACGACATCCATCGACGGCTGGGCGGGCAGGTCGAAGAAGCGCGGCGCGACGCGCCAGCCCTGAGAATGTGCGGCGCCCATGAAGCCGTAGCCGATCATGGCGACGCGCAGCTGCTTGGCGACGGGTGGAGTGTCGGTCACGGAGAACTCCCGGGTGGTTCGAGGTCGGACGGAAAAGGCGAGGGATGACGAGAGGGGACGCCCGCGAGCGGCGGACGCCCCCTCCCTGTGAAGCGGTTCGCCGCAGGTCAGGACTCGAACGCGAGGTCGATGTAGTCCTCGACGTTCTCCTTCGTCACGACGGGCGCGTCGAGCACGATGCGGTTGGCCACACCGGGCGTGATCAGGTCGCTCATCGTCTTGCCCTGGGCGATCAGGCGGGCGAGGGCGATGCCGTCAGCGGCCTGCGTCGACGGGTAGATGATCGTGGCCTTCAGCACGGAGTCGTCCGCCTGGATGAGCTCCATCGCGTCCTTGCTGCCGGCGCCGCCGACCATGAAGAACTCGTCGCGACCCGCGGCCTCGATGGCGGCGAGCACGCCGATGCCCTGGTCGTCGTCGTGGTTCCAGATGGCGTCGATCTGCGGGTTGGCGGACAGCAGCTGCGAGGTGACCTCTTCGCCGCTCTCCACCGTGAACTCGGCGGCGACGCGGGGCCCGACCTCGAGTCCGCAGTCATCCAGCGCGTCGTTGAAGCCCCGCGTGCGGTCCTGCGTCAGCGGCAGCGCGTCGATGCCGGCGATCTCGGCCACGACGGCGTCGGGGTTGTCGCCGACCTGCTCGCAGATGTACGTGCCGGCGCTGACGCCCATGCCGTAGTTGTCGCCCAGGATCGTCGCGCGTGCGGCGAAGGGGCTCGAGAACTCGCGGTCCACGTTGATCACCGGGATGCCTGCCTCCATGGCGGCGATCGCAGCCTCGGTCATCGCAGCGCCGTCGCTCGGCAGCAGCACGATGGCGTCGACGCCGTCGTTGACGAACGTCTCGACCGCGGCGATCTGGGCGGTCACGTCGTTCGTGCCCTCGGCGGCCTGCAGCTCGACGTCCGGGAAGCTCTCGGCCGCGGCGAGCGCGCCCGAGTTGATGGCGGCGAGCCAGCCGTGGTCGGCGGCCGGGCCCGAGAAGCCGATCGTGACCGTGTCGCCCTCGGCGGCGTTCTCCTCCGAGCTCGTGCCCTGGTCGACGACGTCTCCTTCGTCCGCTCCGCTGCCGGTGCAGCCGGCGAGGAGCGCCATGGCGGCGAGCGAGGCGCCCGCTCCGAGCGCGATGCGCCGCGCGAGCGTCAGTTTCCGTGTCATGTGCTGTCTCTCCCTTGAGTGTGATGCGGGTGTGCTGCAGGTGCGCCATCGGGTGGACGCGTGCAGGCGTTGTGCCGATTCAATTGGCGATTGGCACAACATAACAGCCTGTCGGCCGGTCGTCTACCCTGCCGCGGGCCAGAAAACGGGTGCGGTGCGTCGGGCGGTCTGTTATGTTGCGAGCATGATCAAAGTCGACCAAGGGGTGCTCCTCGACGTGCGAGGAATCACCAAGTCCTTCGCCGGAGTGCGTGCCCTGCGCGGCGTCGACCTGCAGATCGTGCCGGGCGAGGTGCACTGCATCCTCGGCCAGAACGGCGCGGGCAAGTCCACGCTCATCAAAACGCTCGCGGGTGTGCACCGCCCCGACGAAGGCACGATCTCCTGGCAGGGCGAGGTGGTCGACATCCCGAACCCGCAGGCGGGGCTCGCGCTCGGCATCGCAACGATGTACCAGGAACTCGACGTGGTCGACGGGCTCACGATCGCCGAGAACATCTTCCTCGGCCACGAGCTCGCCCGCGGCGGCTTCACGAAGCGCTCGCAGGCGCACAAAGAGGCCCGCGCTCTGCTGAAGCGCCTCGGCCACGCCAACCTCTCGCCGAACACCGAGGTCGGCCAGCTGAGCGCCGCCAACAAGCAGATCGTCAGCATGGCGCGCGCCCTCTCGCACGACATCAAGCTCATCATCATGGACGAGCCGTCGGCCGTGCTCGACAACGAAGAGGTGAAGAACCTCTTCCACGTCGTGCGGGAGCTGACCGCCCAGGGCATCGCCGTCGTCTACATCACCCACAGGCTCGAGGAGATCCGCCAGATCGGCGACCGCATCACGGTGCTGAAAGACGGCCGCACGATGGCGACCGGGCTCGCCGTGTCGGAGACGCCCACCCCCGAGCTGATCAAGCTCATGACGGGCCGCGCCGTCGCGAACGTCTTCCCCACCCCCGCCCCGCGACCGCCGGACGCGCCCGTCGTGCTCGAGGTCGAGGGCCTCACCTCGGCCGGCGTCTTCGAGGACGTCAGCTTCACCGTCCGCGCCGGCGAGGTCGTCGGACTCGCCGGCCTCGTCGGGTCGGGCAGGTCGGAGATCCTCGAGACCGTCTACGGCGCCCGCCGCGCGACCTCGGGCTCGGTGAGCGTCGCCGGCAAGAAGCTGCGCAACGGCTCGGTGGTGCATGCGGTGGATGCCGGCATCGGCCTCTCGCCCGAGGAGCGCAAGAGCCAGGGCCTCGTCCTCGAGCAGCCGATCTTCGTCAACGTGACGCTCGCCTCGTTCGGGCGGTTCGCCAAAGCCGGGTGGCTCGACGAGCGCGCCGAGCGCACTGCCGCCCGGGCGCAGATCGAGGCTCTCGAGCTGCGCCCCGCCGACCCCGACCGCGCCGCGATCACCCTCTCCGGAGGCAACCAGCAGAAGATCCTGCTGGCGCGATGGCTCGTGCACGGCACACGCGTGCTGCTGCTCGACGAGCCGACGCGAGGGGTGGATGTCGGCGCCCGCGCCGAGATCTACGCCCTCATCCGCGACCTCGCCGCTGCCGGCAACGCCGTCGTCGTCGTCTCGAGCGAGATCGAGGAGGTGCTCGGCCTCGCCGACACCGTGCTCGTCATCGCCGACGGCCGCGTGCTGAGCACCGTACCCGCAGACCAGATCGACGAGCACGGCGTGCTCGACCTCGTGATGAAAGGATCCGCCGCGTGAGCGATCAGACCCGGGCCGACGACACCGTCGGCGCCGTTCCCGAGCCGGCACCGGCCGGTCCCCCGACATCCGCCGACCAGAACGAACCCGTGTGGCGCCGCATCCTGAGCGGATCCGCCGGACGCAACCTCGGCCTCGTGCTCGCGCTCGTGATCATCGTGATCATCGGCGCCGTGACGGCCGGTGACAGCTTCACGAGCCTCAACAACGTGCTCGTCATCCTGCGCCAGGCATCCATCATCGGCGTGGTCAGCATCGGCATGACCTTCGTCATCATCTCGGGGGGCATCGACCTGTCGGTCGGCGCCGTCATGGGGCTCGCGTCGGTCGCCGCGACGCTCGATGCGATGCAGGAGTTCACCGAGGCGACCCACTGGATCTTCATGGTGCTCGTCGCGCTGGGCGTCGGCATCCTCGCCGGATTCATCAACGGCATCGTGATCGCCTACGGCAAGGTCGTGGCCTTCATGGCCACCCTCGCCATGCTGGTCGCCGCCCGGGGACTCGCCGAGATCCTCGCCGAGAGGCGCACCCTGCGCGTCGACTCGCGCGACTTCATCGACGCCTTCAACGCCGACATCCTCGGCATCGACATCCTGATCTGGATCTTCATCGTGGCCGCCGTGGCCGGATGGCTCCTGCTGAACCGCACGACGTTCGGCCGCCGCACGGTCGCGATCGGAGGCAACCGCGAGGCCGCTCGCCTCGCGGGCATCAACGTCAACCGCCACACCGTGTGGATCTACGTGATCTCCGGCCTGGCCGCCGGCATCGCGGCCGTCATGATCCTGGGGCGCACCACCGCCGGCACATCGACCCACGGGACCCTGCTGGAACTCGACGCGATCGCCGCCGTCGTGGTCGGCGGCACCCTGCTCATCGGCGGTCGCGGAACGATCACCGGCACGGTGTTCGGGGTGCTGATCTTCGCGACGCTCAACAACGTGTTCGTGCAGAACAACCTGTCGTCGTCGGTGCAGAACGTCGCCAAGGGCATCATCATCGTGGTCGCCGTGCTGCTGCAGCAGCGCTTCGCACGCCGCGGCGCTCGAGAGTGAGCGGCTCGGGAGTGACGCTCGTCGCGGGGATCGACTCGTCGACCCAGAGCTGCAAGGTGCTCGTCGTGGATGCCGCGTCCGGGGCGGTCGTCCGCTCCGGCCGCGCGTCGCACCCGGCCGGCACCTCCGTCGACCCTGAGGCGTGGTGGACCGCCTTGCGTGCGGCCATCGCCGACGCGGGCGGGCTTGCGGATGTCGCGGCGCTCTCGGTCGGCGGCCAGCAGCACGGCATGGTGGCGCTGGATGCCGAGGGCCGGGTGATCCGTGACGCCCTGCTCTGGAACGACACGCGCAGCGGCGGCGCGGCCCGCGCGCTGCGCGACGAGGTCGGCGACGAGGAGTTCGCGCGCCGCACCGGGCTCGTGCCGGTGGCCTCGTTCACCGCTACCAAGCTGCGGTGGCTCCGCGATGCCGAGCCGGCGAACGCCGAGCGCGTCGCGGCGGTGGCGCTGCCGCACGACTGGCTGACGTGGCGGCTCGCGGGATACGGGCCCTCGGGTTCGCCGCTGGGGCCGGACCTTCCGGCGCTGACGACGGACCGGTCGGATGCGAGCGGGACGGGGTACTGGTCCGCGGCCACGGGCGAGTACGACCGCGAACTGCTGGTGCGGGCGCTCGGGCACGACGTCGTCGTGCCGCGGGTGCTCGCGGCTGACGAGCGGGCCGGGGTCACGGCCGAGCAGGACGGCATCCCCGGAGGAATCGCGCTCGGCGCGGGCGCCGGGGACAACGCCGGCGCGGCGCTCGGTCTCGGTGCCGCGGTCGGCGACGTCGTGGTGTCGATCGGGACGAGCGGGACCGTCTTCGCGGTGACCGAGACGCCCGCGGCCGATGCCTCGGGTGCTGTGGCGGGCTTCGCGGATGCCTCGGGGGCGTACCTGCCTCTGGTGGCGACGCTGAATGCGGCGCAGGTCGTCGACGTCACGGCGGCACTGCTCGGGGTCGACCATGACGGTTTCGGGGCGTTGGCTCTTGCGGCCGCGCCCGGGGCCGGCGGGGTCGTGCTGGTGCCGTACTTCTCAGGCGAGCGCACCCCGGATCTGCCGGACGCGACGGCCGGCTTGTTCGGGTTGACTCTGGGCTCCACCACCCGCGAGAACGTGGCGCGGGCCGCGATCGAGGGAATGCTGTGCGGGCTCGCCGACGGGCTCGAGGCGATCATCCGTGTCGGCGCGGAGCCGCAGCGGCTGCTGCTGATCGGCGGCGGCGCGCGGCTCGAGGCGACGCGGCGGATCGCGGCGCAGGTGTTCGGGCTTCCGGTGACCGTGCCGCCGCCGGCGGAGTACGTCGCGCTGGGCGCGGCCTCTCAGGCCGCGTGGATGCTGGACGGCGAGCGCCCGTCCTGGACGATCGAGGGCTCGGAGACGCTGCCCGCCGACCCGCGGCCGGAGATCCGCCAGGGGTTCCGGGCGGTGGCGGGGCGGGTCTGACCCGCCCCGTCCTCACCCGGTCAGCCTCGCCGGACCTCCTTCACGGTGGACACCCGGACGTAGTCGAACTCCGCTGTCACGCCGACCGCGGGGTTGGGCTGGAGCCCGTAGGCGACCAGCGCGATCTGAGCGTCGTCCCCGAGCGCATGGGTCCACGTGCCGCCCTCGACCCAGGCCTGCCCATCGCGGCTCGTGTACGCGGTGTACCCGTGCGTGTCACCGCCGGCCTCCTGCTGCTCCGCGCCCGTCAGCCTCTCGACGACGATCCGCAGGTAGGTCCAGTCGTCGCCGGGAGGGCCCACGATCGTGTTGCCGTAGCGGGCCCAGCCGGCGGGCGCCGTCGAGATCTCCTTCGCGAACTCGGTCTGCCTGGTGTTCCAGATCGAGGTCTCCGTGAGCTTGACGTAGTCGTCGTCGCTCTCGTAGGCCAGGATGCCGACCTGCGCGTAGTTGAAGCAGCAGCCGCTCGGCACGTCCATCCGCACCTTGGCCTCGATCACGTAGTCGCCGCGCGGGGCGTCGCGAAGGAGCACCGCAGCGTTGTCGACGTCGACATAGAGGTCGGCGACCTGCACCGGGATGCTCAGCACCCCGTTCGCCACCGTCGCCGTCGGCGCGATGTCGGGACGCTGCCAGGCCCAGGCGCCACCGAGGGACGTGCCGTCGAACTCGTCCGAGTACTCGGGGAGCGCGCGCTTCGGCTCTGCGGTCGTGTCCGGGCGGTACTTGTGGCGCGAGGCCTGCCCGGGCTGGCCGGCCGGCGCCGGCTGCTTGTCGATCGACGGCCCGCTGCCGCCGTTCACGGTCGGCCAGCCGTCCACCCAGTCGATCGCGTCGAGCAGGGCCGGGCGCTTGGTGAAGCCGGTCTGGAACGCGTAGAACGGGTCTTGCTGGTCGACCGCGTGATAGATCGTCCACCAGTCGCCCGCGGCATCCTGGAACACCGTGTTGTGCCCGGTTCCCACCCAGCGGTTGCCGTTCATGGTGAGGAAGGGGGTTCCACCGGTGTTCTCGGCGGTGAGCGAGACGCCCTCACGGTCGACGAACGGACCCAGCGGATCCGTCGAGCGGCCCACGAACGCGCTGTACCCGGTGAGCGCGCCGTTGCAGCAGTTCGTCGCAGAGAGGAACAGGTAGTAGTACCCGTCCTTCTGGACGACGTTGGCACCCTCGTACTTGTTGTCGATCGCCACCATCGTGGCACCGGCGGTATCGGCGGTCGCGCCGTCCTCGGTGAGCTGGAGCGTGGTGCCGAAGACCCCCCCGTAGTAGCTGCCGTAGTAGAAGATGCCCGTGTCGGTGACCGTGTCTCCGAGCACGTCCGGGTCATACGTCCACAGGAAGTTGCAGCCCTCGCCGTTCTGGCGCGGTGCGACGACCGGTGTGTCCGAGAAGGTCCACGGACCGGTCGGGCTCTCACTCGTCGCGACGCCGATCGCGTTGTCGCTGTCGCAGTCCTCGACGCCGCTCACCTCGCTCGACGTGTTCGTCACGACGACGAACATGTAGTACTGGTCGAAGGTGCTCGAGTAGACGACATCCGGCGCCCACAGCGCCGAACTCGGGTCTGCCCATGTGGGCGGCGCAGAGAAGGACTCGCCTACATAGGTCCAGTC
Source organism: Microbacterium sp. (assembly GCA_036280835.1). Lineage (GTDB taxonomy): Bacteria > Actinomycetota > Actinomycetes > Actinomycetales > Microbacteriaceae > Microbacterium. The sequence goes on from DASUQB010000366.1 coordinate 15,213, forward strand.
GACGAGGTTCTGAGACGTCATCGCCGGCACCCGGCGGAAGATCGGGTCGCCGTTCTCGTCGAGGTCCTCGTCGTTGAGCGGGTCGGTCGTGCAGTACAGGTACCACGTGGTGTCGCCCGGCCGCTGTCCGTGCAGCACCGCGGGGTCCGCACAGCTCTCGACCACCCCGTCGCCCGGCACCACGGGCTGAAGGGGGTTCGTGTAGTCGCCCGGATTGCCGCCGCGCGGCTGGGCCGCCACCGCGGCGGTCGCCGCTGACGGGCTCGCGGTCACCGCCCCGACCGGTGCCAGTATCACGAGCGCCGACGTCAGGGCGATCATTGCGGACAGGCGGGCGCCACGAAACTGCTTCATCGACAGGCTCCTCAGCATTGCAAGGGCCGTCGCGCCAAACGGATCGTGAGGATGTCGGCGACCTCCGGGTCATGCTAACGCGGGGCTCCCGGATGCTGAAGGGGTTGCTTTCACGAGAAGGGTTCGGCCGAAGCAGCCCGTGAAGAGCGAACGGCCCCCGGAGCCACGGTGGGTGAGCGGCCACCCGGTCGCGCCGACACTGGATCCGAGAGCGCCGACGTGGGCCGGTGGAGAGGAGTCAGCCCAGTTCGCGCGCGAGCTGGCGACCGGCCTCCCAGAGCCAGGTGGCGGGGTCCTTCATCGCGGCCTCCGGGGAGCCGGCGAGGTCGGTGAGGGAGAGCGACGCGGCGAAGGCCGAGGTGTCGGCATCCGGCGTGATGCGGCCCGCGACCAGTGCGACGGGTGTGGGGCCGGCAGCCTCTGCCACGTGCGCCGGAACCTTGCCCGCGGCGGACTGACCGTCGAACGAGCCCTCGCCCGTGATGACGGCGGATGCCGCGACCGCGGCGGCCGGCAGGCCGATGAGCTCCGCCACCGCCACCGAGCCGGGCTCGAGCGTGGCGCCCCACGCCAGCAGGCCGAACCCCGTCCCGCCGGCGGCGCCGGCGCCCGGGGTCAGCGGGTCGACATCGGGGAGCAGCGACGCCAGGTGGGCGAGACCGCTGTCGAGAGCGGCCACGTCCTCGGGCGTCGCGCCCTTCTGCGGGCCGAAGATCACCGCGGCGCCGCGGCGGCCGAGCAGCGGGTTCGTCACATCCGTCAGAGCGCGCACTCCCCCGACCGGCAAGGACGGCATACCCGAGATCGAGGCGATCGACGCCAACCCGGCGCCGCCGAGCGGAACCTCGGCGCCCGACGCATCGAGAAAGCGGGCGCCCAGCGCGCGCAGCATCCCCGTGCCGCCATCGGTCGAGGCGGATGACCCCAGCCCGACGACGACCCGAGAGACGCCCGCCTCGAGCGCCGCGGCGATCGCCTGTCCCAGTCCGAAGGTATGCGCCTCGAGCGGCCGCAGCCCGCTCAGCAGCTCGATGCCGCTCGTGACCCCGAGCTCGACGATCGCGGTGCCGCCGGGGGCGTCGTCCGAGGGAGGGAGCCGGAGCCAGAGGGTGTCGACCTCGCGGTCGTCGGGGCCGATCACGCGCACCGGGACGCGCTCGGCGCCCGGGACGGCGGTGGCGAATGCCTCGAGGGTGCCTTCTCCGCCGTCTGCCATGGGAAGGAGCCGGATGTCGTCGTCCGGGCTCTCCTGGCGCCAGCCGGCGGCGATCGCCTCGGCGGCGGCCGACGCGGCGATCGTGCCCTTGAACGAGTCTGGGGCGATGACGACGGTGCGGGTCACGGTTCCACGCTAGCCGCCGGTCCCGAGCTCTGGCGTAACACGAGCCGGGTCGGCACGACATCTCTCAGCAGCGGCGAGAAGACCGGAGGCGAATCCTCCGTCGCCGGCGCGACGGCCGACGACCCCTCGATGCGCTCGACGAGCGCCTCGACGGCCCGCTGCCCGAGGGTGTCGAAGTCCTGCCGCACGGTCGTCAGCGGGGGCGAGTAGTCCGCGGCATCCGCCACATCGTCGAACCCGACGACGCTGACGTCGCGCGGCACGTGCCGGCCCTCGGAAGCCAGCGCGCGCAGCAGCCCGAGCGCCATCTGGTCGTTCGCCGCGAAGACGGCGGATACATCCGGCCGCGGGGCGAGCTCGAGTCCCGCGAGGTGCCCGGATGCCGCGCTCCAGTCCCCTCGCACGACCGGCGGAGCGACGACGCCGGCCTCTTCGAGCGCCGCGCGCCAGCCCGCCTCGCGCTCGGCGGCGGCATAGGACGACTCGGGCCCGCCGAGGTGCCACACCGTCGCGTGGCCGAGCGAGAGCAGGTGTGCCGTGGCGGCGTGGGCGCCCCCCGCGTGGTCGGACTCGACGACCGCGAACCGGTCGTCGGGAGGCGAGTCGACGACGACGAGGTCGAGGGCGCGCGGGGTCTCGGCGCCGCGGGCGAGGGCCGTGGCCTCGTTCAGCACGATGGCCCCGTCGACCCCCTGGTCGCGCAGCGTGGTGAAGGCGCCGGCAAGTCCGAAGCGATCGGCGGGCGAGACGACGACGAGGGCGTACCCCCGGGCGGATGCCGCGGCCGAGACCGCCTCCAGCATCCGGGTGTTGCCGACGGTGGCGAGGGTCGCCACGACGACGCCGATGCTCTGGCTGCGTCCCGTGCGGAGCGCCCGGGCCGCCCGGTGAGGGCGGTAGCCGAGCTCCGCCATGGCCGCCTCGACACGTGCCCGGGTCGCGGCATCCACTCGCGGATGCTGGTTGGCGACCCGCGAGACGGTCTGGCCCGACACGCCGGCCAGTGCGGCGACGTCGGCCATCGAGACCCGTCGCCGCCGGGCGAGCTGATCGTCCATGTCCACCTCCGCGCGACAAGCATGTTGACGTTATCACGGGAACCGGCTAGTCTGCATGTTGACGTCAACACGCTCGATCTCCGACGGTGCGCATCGCAGCGCGCCGAGGCACGGGCACGACCAGGAGGTCCACGTGAACACCGCCATCACCCTCGGCGCGGGAGTCGTGAAGCGCCCGACGCACCTCGCCGACGGCCGCGACCTGATCTACTACGACGATCCGGACACCACGCTCGGCGAGGAGCGCGCCGTCGACCGGCGCACGCTCGACCCGCGGCCGGCGACCGCCACGATGCGGCAGGACGTGCTGACCGGCGACTGGGTCTCGATCGCCGCCGCCCGGCAGAACCGCGCGTTCCTGCCGCCGGCCCACCTCGACCCGCTCGCGCCGCAGACCCCGACGAACCCGTCGGAGATCCCCGCCCTCTACGACGTCGCGGTGTTCGAGAACAAGTCGCCCTCCTTCGGCCCCGCCCTCGCGGAGGCGCACGACGACGCGCCCGCGGCATCCGACCCGCCCGAGGGCATCGCCGATCTCGTTACTCTCGGCCTCGGCCGCTCGCGCACGTCGGTGGGGCGCTGCGAGGTCGTGTGCTTCAGCCCGGAGCACGAGGGCTCGTTCGGCGGCCTCACCCAGACCCGCGCGCGCACGGTCATCGAGGCCTGGGCTGACCGCACCGCCGCGCTGCAGGCGCTCCCCGGGGTCGAGCAGGTCTTTCCGTTCGAGAACCGCGGCGAGGCGATCGGCGTCACGCTCCCCCACCCGCACGGGCAGATCTACTCGTACCCCTACGTCACGCCGCGCACCCAGCGGCTTCTCGCGTCGATCGACGCGTACGGACCCGACCTGTTCGCCGACATCCTCGCCTTCGAGCGGGACTCCGAGCGCGTCATCCTGAGCGGCGAGCACTGGACCGCCTTCGTTCCGTTCGCCGCACGCTGGCCGCTCGAGGTGCACCTGATGCCCCACCGGCACGTGCCCGACTTCGCGGAGACGTCGGCCGAGGAGCGCGACGAACTCGCCCCCCTCTACCTGCGGCTGCTGAAGGGCATCGACGCCCTGTACGACTCCCCCACCCCCTACATCGCCGCCTGGCACCAGGCGCCCGTGCACGTCGGACGCGCGACCGCCCGCCTGCACCTGCAGCTGACATCGCCGCGCCGCGCGGCCGACAAGCTCAAGTTCCTCGCCGGCTCGGAAGCCGCGATGGGCGCGTGGATCGCCGACGTCGCCCCCGAGACCCAGGCCGCGCGCCTGCGAGAGGTGGTACCCGCATGACCGCTCAGAACGCCGCGACGACGCTGCTGCGCGAAGTGACCGGCCGCGAGGCCGACGGAGTCTGGTCGGCCCCGGGCCGCGTGAACCTCATCGGGGAGCACACCGACTACAACGAGGGCTTCGTGCTGCCGTTCGCGATCGAGCACCGCACCGCGGCGGCCGTGGCGCGACGCGACGATGACGTGATCCGGGTCACCTCGACCTTCGCCGAGGATCCCGTGGAGGTCTCCCTCGCGGAGCTCGACGACGCCATCGCGCGCGGGGGGCTGGACTGGGCGGCCTACCCGCTCGGCGTCGCGTGGGCGCTGCGACGAGCGGCGCCGGATGCCGAGACGTTCGGCGTCGACATCGCCATCGCCTCTGATGTTCCGGTCGGCGCGGGGCTCTCGTCCTCCGCCGCGATCGAGGGCGCCGTCGCCTCGGCGCTGAACGACGAGTGGAACGCAGGGCTCTCCCCGGTCGAGCTCGCCACCGTCGGGCGCACCGCCGAGAACGACGCCGTCGGCGCACCGACCGGGATCATGGACCAGATGGCCTCGATGCTCGGCGTGGCCGACGCGGCGACGTTCCTCGACTGCCGCACGCTCGAGACGGACTCCGTCGAGCTGGGGTTCGGCCCCGCCGGGCTCACGCTGCTCGTCATGGACACGAACGTCGAGCACTCCCACGCGACCGGCGGCTACCGCGAGCGCCGCGA
>DASUQB010000367.1:0-13447 GCA_036280835.1 Microbacterium sp.
GGCTTCGGAGAGCCAGGCGATCGTGTTGACCGCCGTCGCATCGATGTTCGTGGCGCTCGCCATCATGTGCGCTTCGTCCCTCGGGTCGCTGTGTGTCGTGGTGCGCGAGCATCCCACAGACACGACGCCGCACTCGGCCGAAGACCGCCGGAGGTGCCGATTTTACCGTGCCGGCCCCTCGGGGCCGCGCAGCGACCCCGAGGTAGGCTTGCCTAAGTTGGGCCTGTTAAAACGTGCTGGCCCCCCTAAGAAAGGTCATGATCCGCATCATGGGTTACATCAAATCCGCGGCACTCGAGGAGACGGGCTACGTCGTCCTCGACCGCTACAACCAGGAGCTCGACCCGAAGGAATGGCTCGACATCGAGTATGTCGACTGGAAGTCCTCGGGCGACACGCGCTTCGCGCCGCTGGCGAGCGCCTTCGGCGACATCGAGTGCAACGGCTTCTGGAACCACAAGCCGCCGCGCACCGACAAGGACGGCGTCTTCATCCCCTCGCAGGTCGAGAAGGCACCGAATCTGACCCGTCGCGCCCAGGAGCCGGGCGCCAACGTCGGCCGCTGCCGCGTCATCGAGCTGCAGCCGAACACCTACGCCGACTGCCTGTACAACCTGCACCAGGACGACAACAACCGCCTCAACCCCGACGGCACCGGCTGGGTCGTGCGCGGCTTCTTCAACCTCACGGACGACAAGGACAGCTTCTTCGTCCTGCGCGAGAACCGCACCGACCCCGAGGGCGAGACGCGCATCGCGCTCCCCGCCGGCGCGCAGCTGATCATCGACACGCAGCGCCTCTGGCACGCCGCCACCCACGTCGGCAGCGAGCCGCGGTACAACCTCATCACGTCGTGGACCTCGGGCCCCGAGCTCGACGCCTACATCGAGAAGTACAACGGCGTGAACCGCGTCGACAGCGTCGAGGTGCCGCAGGACGTGCTGGATGCCGGCCAGGCCGAGCAGGCCCGCCGCATCGCGGCCCGCGCGGCGTACTACGCCGCCAAGGGACAGGTCGAGAAGACCGTCATGAGCGAGGCCTGAGCCTCCGCTTCATCCGCAGGAGGCCCCGGTCGATCGACCGGGGCCTTCTCGTTCCCCCGTGGGGGAGTCCCTCGTGCACAACTGCGGGGATCGTGCGCAACACGCCGGCGCGCGGCATCCATCCCCGGCGTGTCACCGAGATCCCGCCGCCGCTGTGCGCAATGCGCTCGAAGGTCGACGCGGGCGATCGAACGCCGACGGAGGGCCCTGCGCTACGCCATGTCGGTGTCGAAGTAGGCGGACGTGTCCGCGCGATCGACCGGCTGCGCGAGCGAGGGCTGCAGCCGCCTCGTGCGCTGGTCGAGGTCGGCGATCAGCGCGGCATCGGCCTCGAGGTCATCCGCGTCGGGAGCGGGAGTGGAATACAGCTGGCTGGCGGGTCCGATCAGCAGCTCCGCCGTCGAGGCCTCACCGTCCTCGCGCACGATCGGCACCACGATGACGTCGGAGGTCTGCGCATCGGCGAGGGCGCTGGCGTAGCGCATCACCGCCTCGCCGACGGCGTCGGCCATCAGGATGCGGTCCCCCGTGTAGTGCAGTTCGAGCATGTCCTGATCCTCGCAGTCCGGGTCCGCCGCATGAAGGGGCTTGCAGAACGGGCGGACGCACCCTACTGTCACAGGGCCGCGTCCGCAGGGCGGCTTCCCCGTCGCCGCTACAGTGAGGTGCCCGCTCGCCGATCTGCCGGCAGGCGCGATGGCCGGTGCGGCCCCGATCGGGATGGAGGGCTCGGATGCAGCAGGCGATCGCCCACATCCTGCCGATCGCCATCGCCGTCGCCCTCAGCTCCGTCCCGATCCTCGCCACCATCGTCATCCTTCTCTCCCCCAAGAGGACGACGTCGGCGGTGCCGTTCCTCATCGGCTGGGTGCTGGGCATCCTCCTCGTCGTCGTCGTCTTCACCCTGACGGCGCAGTTCCTGCCGGCGGCTCGATCGCCCAGGCGTCCTGACACCGTGATCGGCACGCTCGAGATCATCGTCGGCGGAGCGCTGATCGCCCTCGCGATCTTCGAATGGATCCAGGCGAGGCGTCGCCCCTCCGCGACGATGCCGAAGTGGCTGAAGGCCGCGGACTCCTTCGGACCATGGGCGGCGTTCGGGGTGGCACTCCTCCTCAACGTGCGACCGAAGGCACTCCTGCTCGGCATCGCCGCCGGGCTCGCGCTGCGGGGAGATGGCCTGACGCCGGCGGAGTCGCTCATCCCGATCGCCGTATACACGCTGGTGGGAGCCTCCACGGTCGCGGCGCCCATCATCCTCACCCTCGCCCAGCCCGAGCGCATGGCGCCGAGGCTCGTCTCTATGCAGGACTGGATAGCGCGGAACATGAAGTCGGTCACGGCGGTCATCCTGCTGGTGATCGGCCTCGCGATCATCTGGACGGGCATCGGCCGGCTCTGAACCGGCCAGAGCCCCGAACCGGCAAGAGGTCTGAACCGGCAAGAGCGGCGAGCCGGCGAGCCGCGGATGCCGGTGCTCAGGCGCGAGGAGGGGCCGTGGAGTCGCGCACGATCACGCGGGGGCTGAGCAGCACCCGCTGCACCGGGCGCGACGGGTCATCGTGCCGGGCGGCCCACACGTCGACCGCGACCTCGCCGACGGCCGCCCGGGGAGGGCTGACGGCCGTGAGCGCCGGCGTGAACAGCCGCGCGACCTCGTCGTCGTAGGCGATCACCGACAGATCCGCGGGCACGGAGATGCCGCGCTCCATGGCCAGGTCCACCATCGCCATGGCCTCGGGATCCGAGTGGACGAGGAGCGCGGTCACGCCGGCGCTGAGCGCGGTGTCGAGGGTGGCGTCCACGGCGGCAGAGAAGTCCGGGCTGCCGCGGTCCGGCAGAAGCCGTTCGAAGTGCTCGGTGGGAGTGAGGCCCAGCTCGGCGCACGCGGCCGACCACCCCGCCTCGATCTTTCGCGAGGTCGGCGAGAACCGCGAGAGGATCAGCCCGACCTTGCGGTGCCCGAGGGCCGCCAGGTGCCGGGCCGCGAGAAGGGCCCCGAGCGCGTGATCGGTCGTCACCGACTCGACCGGCGCGCCCGCGGGCAGCACCACCGCGTCGCGTTCGACGAGCACGCTGGGCGTTCCGCAGTCGGCGAGCCACTGCACGACGTCCTGCGCGTGAGGGGTGTCGGTGTTCGGGGCGACGATGAGCCCGCGCACGCCCTCCGACGCGACGAGGCGCTCGAGCAGCGGTCGCTCATCCTGCAGCTCGTAGGAGGCGCCCCGCAGCACCATGCCCATCCCGCGACGACGGGTGCCGGCCTCGACCCCGCGGACGACCTCGGGCCAGTAGTAGTTGAGGGAGGGCACCAGCACGGCGAGCGCCCCGGTCGGGGCCGCCGCACCCGGCTCGTCCTCGGCGCCCGGCCCGTCATCCTCGCTCGGGCGCGCGGTCGGCGGCGCGACGGCGCCGCCGTGCACGCGCACGAGCAGGCCGTCCTGCTCCATCAGCGCCAGGTCGCGGCGCAGGGTGACCGGCGTGACCCCGAGGTCTTCGATGAGCTGCGACACGCGCACGGCCCCATCGCGGGCCAGCACGGCGAGCACGTGCGCACGCCGGGCGGGCGCCAGCGCGGCGTGGTGCGACGAGTCGGTCATGGGCGTGTCCTCGAGAGGTCGGCGGATGCGGCCGGTCGGCGTCGCGTCATCCGCAAATCTATGCCTCTCCCGGTCGCGTAACCCTGCGATTCGCGTCCCGCGCGGCTGATACCGTCGCCCGATGGGACGAACTCGGTGGGCGGTCCTCGGACCCGGTGAAATCAGTGGCTTCTTCGCGCGGGCGCTGCCGCGCTCGGCGCACGGCGTGCTGCATGCCGTCGGCAGCTCGGACCCCGGACGGGCGCAGGCGTTCGCAGCGACCTATGGCGCCCCCGTTTCGGGCACCTACGACGACGTCCTCGCGCGCGACGACGTCGACGCGGTCTACATCGGCGTCGTCCACACCGGCCACGCGCCGCTCGCGATCGCCGCGCTCGAGGCCGGCAAGGCCGTGCTGTGCGAGAAGCCGGTGACCCCGTCCGCGGCGGGGACGGCGGAGGTGCTGGCCGTGGCCGAACGCACCGGGCGCCCGTTCGTCGAGGCCTTCAAGCACAGCTTCGGGCCGCTCTCGCGCGAGCTGCGCGCGGTCGTCCAGAGCGGCGAGATCGGCGACCTCGTCAGCATGGAGGCCGCCTTCGGGTTCGCGAACGAGCACCACACCGGACGTCTCTTCGACCCCGCGCTCGCGGGCGGCGCGATCCTCGACGTCGGCGGGTATCCGGCGTCGCTCGCGGTCGCCGTCGCCCGCTGGGCGGGACTCGGCGAGCCCGTGCTCGTGTCGGCGGACGGCACGATCGGCGAGACGGGCGTGGATGTCGAGGCCGTCGCCGTCGTGGACTTCGGCGGATTCGCCGCGACCCTCCGCACCGCGATCGTCACGGCGATGCCCGAGGAGGCCACGATCGTCGGCACGCGGGGGAGCATCGCGGTGCCCGATGTCTGGGGGTCCCGCGAGGAGAGCCCGACGCGGGCCGTCGTGCGCACGGATGCCGGCGAGCGGGTGATCGAGGTGGAGCCCGTCGATCCCTTCGCCGCGGAGGCCGACGCCGTGTCGCTGGCGCTCGCCGAGGGGCGTCGTGAGGCACCGGAGGTGCCGTGGGCGTCGAGCGCGGCGATCTCGCGCATCCTCGACGAATGGCGCAGGGCGCTGGACTGAGCACGGGATCCGCACCCTTCGTCCCGCCGCGCTCGCTCAGGGGCCGGTGGGAGCGGGCTCCGGGCGGTGTACGCCGCGCGGGCGATAGCCGAGCGCGTCGGAGAGCCCGGCCAGGTCGGAGAGGTACCAGATGATGGCGAGCCACATCTCGGTCCCCTGCAGGCCGGGCACCCGATCCTCGTCCTCGCCCCCGGGGGCGCGGAAACCGAACCCCTGCCCGTCGACCCAGAAGCTCAGGGCATCCCCGAGCAGGCGGCGCGCGACCTCCCTCACCTCGGCGGAGCGGTGCCCCGTGTCCCGCGTCAGCCACAGCGGATGCGCGACATCGAGCACATTGCACGCGTTCTGGTTCGCGGTCGAGAAGAAGCGCTCATCGCGCACGTGTTCGAGCACGGTGTCGATGACCCGCTCCGGATAGGGCAGCGGCATCCCGAACTGCGCGAAGGTGCCGCGCGACGCGCGGTAGAAGCCGTTCACCGGCTGCAGCAGCCCCTCGTCCGGGGTCCCGGCGCCCCACATGCCCGTCGCGGGGTCGGCGTGGGTGAGCAGCCAGCCGAACAGCGCGTCCACGCTGCCGTCCGGCAGAGGGTCCCCGCGGCGGACCGCGTGGTGGAGCGCCGTGCCGAGGGCGTCGACCCAGTGCCCGGAGTGCCACGCCCGGTCGTCCCAGGGCAGGTCGTCGCAGAAGCGGACGAGCGCGCCCGCGTCCATGTTCGCGACGAGGCCGAGCGGCGCCGGGAAGTCGTCGTCGAGCAGCCGCAGCGCATAGCCGACGCAGAGCACGTGGTAGGCGACGTCCGGATCATCCCACCCCGCGTCGGTGCGCTGGGTCCCGTCGGTGTCGAGGGGCGCCACGGCGCCGGACGCGGCATCCTGCCACCCCCGCAGCCGCCGTCGCTGCACCTCGGTCGGCGCCTGCGGCGGCGCCGTGCCGAGCAGCAGGTCGGCGAGCTCGATCGCGTCGCACTGGGCGCGCACCGTGACACCGGCTCCCGGTCGGTCGACGAAGAGGCCGAGCTCCGGGTTCCATGAGCGCTCGAGCACGTCCAGCGCCTGCGCCCGGGCGCGGTCCCCGAACTCCTGGGCCCGGGCGCGCAGGTCATCGGCGGCGTCCGGCGCCACCCGCCAGCGGATGAACCGCGCCGGGTTGCCCCCGACGATGGCCCCCGCCGGCACGTCCTTCGTGACGATCGCACCCGCGGCGAGCACCGAGTGATCGCCGACGGTCACCCCGTCGAGGACCACGACGTGGGAGCCGACCCACACGTCGTCGCCGAGGCGGATGCCGCTGCTCGTCAGCGGCTGCCGGAACACCTCGATCCCGGGCTCCATCGAGTGGTTGAAACCGAGGATCGACGTGTGGGCGCCGATGCGGACGCCGTCGCCGAGGGTCACATCGCCGCGGATCACCGTGTAGGGGTTCATGCTGCAGTCGCGCCCCGCGCGCAGCGAACCCGTGACGTACGCCCCCGCGGCGATGTACGTGCGGTCGCCGAGGGCGAGCACGTCGGCGTCGATCGATGCGAGCTCGGAGACGAAGGCGCGATCGCCGAACGCGTACCCCGGATGCCGGGCCTCGAGGTCCCGCTGCAGCTCCCGCTGCCGACGCCGGGCGTCATCGTCGGCGCGCGACCAGAAGTCCCACGGGGAGTGCTCGAAGGGGTCGATCAACGGGGTGCTCCTCGTTCGGTCCTGGTCAGTCCGCCCGCACGGCGGCTGTGGACTCGCGCACGATCAGCCGCGGGCTCAGCAGCACCCGCTGCACGGGGCGGTCGGGGTCGGCGATGCGCTTGACGAGCAGGTCGACCGCCGCCTCGCCGACCGATGCGCGCGGCGGGCTCACGGCCGTGAGCGCCGGTGTGAAGAGCTGGGCGACCTCGTCGTCGTAGGCGATGATCGACAGCTCGCCCGGCACCGAGATGCCGCGGGTCAGCGCGAGGTCGGTGAACGCCATCGCCTCGGGATCGGAGTGCACGAGCAGCGCGGTGACGCCGGCATCGAGCGCCGTGTCCAGGGTCGCGTTGACGGTGCCGGAGAACTCCGGGCTGCGCCGGTCGGGCAGCTGCTGCTCGAACGGCTCCTCGGGGCTCAGCCCGAGCTCGCGGCACGCGCCGAGCCATCCGGCCTTGATCTTGCGCGAGGTCGGAGAAGTCCGCGAGAGCACGAGGCCGACCTTCCGGTGACCGAGCGAGGCCAGGTAGCGGGCGGCCAGCACGGCGCCGAGCGCGTGATCGGTCGTCACCGACTCGACGGGCTCCCGGCCGGGCAGCCGCACGGCGTCGCGTTCCACGAGCACGCTGGGCGTGCCGCACGTCGCGAGCCACTGCACGACGTCCTGGGCGTGCGGGGTGTCGGTGTTGGGCGCGACGATGAGGCCGCGCACGTCTTCGGTGCGCACGAGGCGCTCGAGCACGGGCCGCTCGTCCTGGAGCTCGTACGAGGCGCCGCGCAGCAGCAGCCGCATGCCGCGGCGGCGCGCCTCGGCCTCCATCCCGCGCACGACGCCGGGCCAGTAGTAGTTGAGGGAGGGGACGAGCACCGCGAGCGATCCGCCGGTGCGGGAGGGCGTGGATGCCGCTGCCTCGGCCGCGCCGGCGGGCCGGCCATTCGCGTGGCCGTCGGAAGCGCCGCGACCTGCCTCGGTGGCGGTCGGCGCCGGAACGGCTCCGCCGTGCACGCGCACGAGCAGGCCCTCATTCTCGAGCAGTGCCAGGTCGCGCCGCAGCGTCACCGGGGCCACGCCGAGCTCGCCGATGAGCTGCGAGACGCGGACGACGCCGTCGCGGGAGAGCGCGGTGAGCACGTGCGCCCGGCGGGCCGGGGCGAGCGGGGCATGCTGCGTCTGATCGGTCATCGGTGGTCCTCGCCGCCGGAGGGGTCGCGTTCCACCGTGACGGTGAGCCCGTCGCGGTGCGAGACCAGCAGTTCGAGCCGCGTGAGTCGGTCGCCCCACACGGTGGAGAGCATCGGATCATCGAGTTCGCGCTCGGTCACCGTCGCGGCCACGCCCGAGGGCCAGCGCACGACGACGGGGGTCGCGCCCTCCAGGGGTGCGATGCGGGCGGCGCCCTCGCCCAGGCGCACGGAGCCGGCGACGAGAATGCGCACGGTCGTCGGAGGCTCTTCCCCGTCGCCCCGCCACGGGTCGAGCCGCCACGCGTCCTCGATCGTCACCCGCGGCGCTCCCCGATCGAGCCGCACCGTCCGCCGCCACGCGCGCAGCCCGGTCGACGGGTAGGCGGGCGCGAGGTCGAGCGAGAGCTCCGCGCCGTCATCGGTGACCCCGTACGCGACATCGGCCGCGCGGAACTGCGCGCCGGCGGCCTGCGCGGCGCCCCGCACCTCCGGGAGCGAGTGCCACGAGCTCTGCATGGTCCAGATCGAATAGCGCTCGGGCCCGAAGGTGGCCGCCGTGTAAGTCGGGCGCCCGGCATCCACCAGCACCGGCACGCCGTCCGATGCGACGACGAACGAGCCGATGTCGTTGTGGTTGTGGTTCTCGCCGTTGTGCCCGCCCTTGGCTGCGACGGTGAGCCCGGCCGAAGACCCCCCGCGCGCCCGGGCGAGCATGACCTGGGTCGAGGGAAGCCACACGTCGCGGGGGAGCGGCGATGGCTGCGCGGATGCCGCAAGCCAGGCCTCGTCGGTCATCCCGCGCAGAAGCCGCCCGAGGCCTTCGGCCTCCGTGGCGACCGGCGCGCCCTCGACGCGGTGCGCGGCGGCATGGGCCTCGGCCGCCGGGTCGCCCGCGCGACGGGCCGCCCGGTGCAGCGAGTGCCACGGCTGGTCGGCGGGTGGGCGCGCCGGGCCGTCGGCGAGGTTGAGGTACCACTCGCCCCCGAGGTGCATGCGGTGCGGGAAGGCGACCGTCTCGCGGAGCGCCGGAATCGCGGCGGCGGCATCGAGGCGGCCCCCGGTGGCGTGCGCCAGGATGTCGAGCGCCTCCAGCGCGCGGCAGGCGCCGTTCCACCAGTATGCGTAGCCCTCGTCGATCGCCCCATCGGCCGGCAGCGCCGCGACGTACCGGTCGATGCCCTCGACGGCGAGCGCGATCACGCGGCTGCGCCGCTCGCCGTCGGCGGGGCCGTCCAGCAGCCGCAGCGCCGCGACCAGGATGTTGCCGTGGATCCACGGGTTCCAGTTGTGCGGGTCGCCGTCGAGCCCGATCCAGTGCCAGTCCCGCCGGCCGAGGAAGGGCTCGAAGATGCGGCCCCGCGCCTCGTGCCGGATGCGCTCGCGCAGGCCGGGATAGCGGTCATCGAGCTGGGCGCCGAGCAGGTGATCGAGCCAGGCGAGCTGCCCCACGACCTCCCCCGCGCCGAGATCGACGAAGGGGTCGCTCACGGTCGCGAGCACCGAGCCGTGCGCCCGGAACGTGTCATCGTGCGCCGGCCAGCACCACGAGCTCTGCTCGCACAGCAGCTGCACCCCGTCGGCGACCTCGTCGGCCCAGGCGTCGTCGAGAGTGGACGCCGCCGCGACGGCCGCGCGACTGAGGCGGCGCTGCCGCTCGAACGCGACCGCCTCCCACGCCTCGCGATCGCCGTCGCGGTGCACGCGCGCGGCCTGGCTGGCGAGCGGGACCGGCCACGGCGTTCCGAGGTCGCTCTCGGCCCGCGCCACCACGGCGGAGACGGTGGCCGCGTCAGCGCGTCCCGCCGGTCCCCAGACGGTGCGATCGGTGGCGGGCGGCACGGGAAGGGCGGATGCCGGCGCAGCCAGCACTTCGGCGAGCACGGCGGCGAAGCCGGGACCTCCGGAGTCCGCGGGGTGGACGAACCGACTCCCGAAGGCCGCCGCGAGCGGGCCGCGGAACGCTTCGTCGCCAGTGCCGCTCACGCTGCCCGCCTTCCTCGTCGAGACCGTTTCTGTGATCGCTTCGTTCCCTTCCCAGGGCTCATAACGATCAAAAGCGATCATAACACTCGGAAATGGGACTTGTCACGAACGAAAACGATTGATAATCTCCCAAAGCGGTCACAAACTGACGGCCGCGCATTCGAAGGAGAAACTGCGTGGGCACCGACCTCATGAGACCGCACAGCGGGGAGCTCGTGAGCGACGCCTGGAGCCGAGAAGACTGGCTCGCCTACGCCGACCGGCTGCTCGCCGCCGTCCGCCCGTGGGCCTCCGAGAACCACGCCCGCATCACCCCGCCCGGAGCCGAGGGAGGCTACGGCCGCGCCGTGGACGGCCTCGAGGGCTTCGCCCGCACGTTCCTCCTCGCGGGCTTCCGCATCGCGGGCGCCGAAGGACGGGGCGTCGACGAGCTCATCGACTTCTACACCCGCGGCATCGTCGCGGGGGTGGACCCCGCGGCGCCCGATCGCTGGGTGCGCCTCACCGAGCACGCGCAGGCGAAGGTCGAAGCGGCATCCATCGCCCTCATCCTCGACATGACGCGGCCCTGGATCTGGGACCGCCTCGACGCGCTGACGCAGGAGCGCGTCATCGACTACTTCGCGCCCGTCGTCGGCGACGGCACCTACCCGCAGACGAACTGGGTGTGGTTCCGCATCGTCGTGCAGACGTTCCTTCGATCGGTGGGCGGACCCTGGTCCGCGCAGGACATCGCAGACGACCTGGCGCGTCACGACTCCTTCGCCCGGGAGGAGGGCTGGCTCTCCGACGGCGACGAGCGCTCCTTCGACCACTACGTGGGCTGGGCGCTGCACGTCTATCCGGTGCTGTGGTCGCGGATGCGGGGCGCCGACGAGCTCGCCACGGGGCGCACCGCCTCGGATGTCGCCGCCCTGGACCGCTTCCTGCTCGACGCCGTGACCCTGGTCGGCGGCGACGGCTCGCCGCTCATCCAGGGCCGCAGCCTCATCTACCGCTTCGCCGCGGCGGCCCCCTTCTGGGTCGGCGCGATCGCGGGCGTCCCCTCCGTCTCTCTCGGAACGCTGCGCCAGGCCGCGAACCGCGTCGTCGGGCACTTCGCCGACCACGGTGCGCCGGATGAGCGCGACCTGCTCACGATGGGCTGGCACGGCGAGTGGCGGCAGCTCGCCCAGTCGTACTCGGGCCCGGCGTCGCCGTACTGGGCCGTCAAGGGACTGCTCGGCATCTCGCTCCCCGCGAGCCACCCGGTGTGGGCCGCCCCGGCCGGACCGCTGCCGATCGACGAGGGCGACACGCTCGGCGTCGTCCGCGCGGCAGGCTGGCTCATCTCGGGCACGCGGGCGGACGGGATCGTGCGCGTCGTCAACCACGGCACGGATCACGCCATCGCCGGATCGCTCGTCGGCGATTCCCCGCTCTATGCGCGCCTCGGCTATTCGACGGCGACGAGCCCGCTGCTGGATGCCGCCGGCTGGGAGGAGCCGCTCGAGCAGTCGGTCTCCCTCATCGACGGGGATGGCCGTGCGACCCATCGCGCTGCCATGGACCTGCTCGACGCGCGCGTGCAGGACGACGAGGGCGGCCGTATCGCGATCGGCGCCTCGACATCGCTCGCCCATTGGATCACCGCCGACGCGTCTCAGCGCCACCACGGCTCCGGACTCGCCGGCGACGTCGTCATCGCGGGCCGGCTCACCGTCCACTCGCTCGTGCGCGGGCCGTGGGAGGTGCGCGTCGTGCAGGTCGACTCGCTGGAGGGCGCCGAGTCCGGGACGCTGCGCGTGGGCGGCTGGCCGATCTCGGCGCGCAGCCCGAAGGGCGAGGTCACGGATGCCGCGGCCTCCGTGTCCGCCGACGGCATAGCCACCGGCATCCGCTCGCTCTCGTCCGGCTCGGCCGCCCGCGTGCTCACGCGCTCGGACGCCAGCCCCCTCGGGCCCGTCTCGTCGGTGCCCGTGCTGGAGTACCGCGTCGCCGCGGGCGACGAGCTCGTGACGCTCGTCACCCTCACCGGCGTCGACCAAGCCGCCACCGACACGGTGGCCCGCGCCGCCGTGGAGCGCGCGGACGACGGCGCGATCGCCGTGACCTGGCCCGACGGCGTCGCCACGACGAGCCGCCTCACAGACCCCCGAGCCGCCGATGGGGCGGCTCGGTAGCACCCAAGAGGATCCGATGAAGGATCCGGAAGCAATCACAAAGGAGTAGCACCCATGAAGCGCAAGCTCGCCATCGCGGTCGGCCTCGCGGCCGTCGCGTCGCTGTCGCTCGCCGCCTGCAGCGGCAGCCCCGCCGAAGAGCCCGCGGCGTCGAGCGGTCCCGTGACCCTCAGCCTCTCGGGCTGGAGCCTGGAGACCACCCCGGAGTTCCAGCTCCTCGCCGACGGATTCTCGGAGAAGTACCCCGACGTCACCGTCGAGCTCAAGGAGTACGACCCGGCCGAGTACAACACCCTCGTCACGGCCGACCTCGCGGCCGGCGTCGGCCCCGACATCATCACGCAGAAGGAGGTCAAGTTCGTCCCGACCTTCCAGGAGGGCGGTCAGCTGCTCGACGTCTCCGACGTGGAGCTGCCCGACGGCATCGGCGGCGCGAGCTCGTACGAGATCGACGGCACCGCCTACGCGGTTCCCTACCGCCAGGACTCGTGGGTGCTCTACTACAACCAGGACCTCTTCGACGCGGCCGGCGTCGAGTACCCGGACGGCAGCTGGACGTGGGAGGACTACGACGCCGCCGCCGCCGAGCTGAGCGAGGGCCTCGCCGCCTCCGGCAGCGCCGCCAAGGGCACGTACCAGCACCGCTGGCAGTCGACCGTCCAGGGCTTCGCCAACGGCCAGTCGCCGGATGCCGACATCCTGAGCGGCGACTACGAATACCTCGAGCCCTACTACGACCGCGTGCTCGCCCTGCAGGGCGAGGGGGCTCAGGTCGACTTCAACACCAGCAGCGCCAACCAGCTCACCTACCAGGGAGAGTTCGGCAAGCAGAACGCCGCCATGCTGCCCATGGGCACCTGGTTCGTCGCGACGCTGATCTCGCAGCAGGCCTCGGGAGACGCCGACACCTTCAACTGGGGCATCGCCCCGATCCCGCAGCTGGACGAGGACACCACGGGCACCGACAACACGCCGGTGACCTTCGGCGACCCGACCGGCTTCGGCATCAACGCGAACATCGACGAGGCCAAGGTCCAGGCCGCGAAGGACTTCCTCGCCTACGCCGCGAGCGAAGAGGCCGCCACGGCCCTGGCCGAGATCGGCATCACGCCGGCCCTGCTCAACGACACCGTCGTGGAGAAGTACTTCGCCGTCGAGGGTGCGCCCGCCGACGACCTCTCGAAGTTCGCGTTCGCCGAGCACGACACCAAGCCGGAGAACCCCACCTCGAGCAAGACCGCCGCGATCCAGGGCATCCTCGGTGACCTGCACACGGCCGTCATGTCCGGTTCCACCCCGATCGCCCAGGCGATCACGGAGGCGCAGGACCGCGTCGCCAACGAGGTCGGTCTCGACTGACCCTCCCGGTGGCCGGCCCGGGCTCGCGCCCGGGCCGGCCGCCATCCCCTCACCGTCCCGCCCAGGAGGCACACCATGACCACCCTCGCTGACGAGGCCGTCGACGCGTCGCCCGCTCCACCCCCGCGCCGCCGCAAGTCCCGGCTGCGGCTGCGCAACACCCTGATCGGCTGGAGCTTCATCCTGCCGAACTTCGTCGGGTTCGCCCTGCTCACCCTCGTCCCGGTCGTCGTGCTGTTCTACATGTCGATGACGAACTGGAACGTCTTCGGCACGGCGAACTGGGTCGGCCTCGCGAACTTCGAGCGCCTCATCGGCGACGGCAGCTTCCGCATCTCGGTGGTCAAC